>JBBRVE010000022.1:0-35560 GCA_038247245.1 Bdellovibrionales bacterium
AGAGCCTGCGCGCGGGCCGTGGTGACGGGGCCGCGGTTGACCGAGGCCAAGGCAACAGATGCATTGTCAATGATGCGGTTGATGATCATGTCGGTCGTATCAGCATCGACGGCGACGCTGTCGGATGCGACTTCGGCCATTTTCCAGGCCAGCTGGTCTTTCTTCTGGAGCAGGTCTTTTTCAGGGTGGACGCGGACGTTGTGGTTTACCAATCCGGACTGATCTTGCGGTTTCATTTGAGGCTGCCCCATGACAATTCTCCTGTAAAAAAATGGATGATTGTTTATAGCACCCCCGCCCTATTTAGCTAGGGGTGGAAAATTGCGTATGGAACACATAAAATATTGACTTTATGTCTAACTGTGCTATAGTACCCCACAGAAAACGCGTAAAAGGGGTTTAAAAACAATGGGTATTCTCTCACCGATCTTCAAAGCACTCGATAATAATGCGGCTGCAAAAGCGGCCTTTGCGGGTGACTTCGACAAGGCATTTGGCCTGGTCGCCAAAGGAGCCGATATCAACTTCACCCGTTGGGTGGATGGTAAAGACGGCGCGGATGGCGGCGTCGGCAATATCGGATACGCGGCGATTTTGCGCGGCGACACCGCGACCCTGGAAAAGGCACTCGACCTTGGCCTGAACCCCGACCTGCATTCCGGTTACCGCAATCCACTGGTCATCTTCGCGATCATGAACAAGCAGGAAGATGCGGCAAAGCTGCTGATTTCACGCGGCGCTGATGTTGACCAGTTCCGTTTCCAGGATTTCCTCAGCCCCCTCGCCCTTGCGCGCATTTACAACATGCCGGAAGTGGCGAAGATGATCGAAGAAAAACTCTCGCCGGCACAGCTGGCGGCATCGCGCGCGGCGGATATTCCGCAAGCACCGAAGGCAAAGGCGCTGAACCCCTAAACAATCATATCACGACAATAAAAAACAGGGCATGTCATCATGCCCTGTTTTTTTTATGACGAGATTGGGTGTTAAACCTTCTGTTTCGGTGCGAGCAGTTCATGCGTCTGCGTCTGCACCTGCATTTCCGGCGAGGCATGCAACCCTTTCGGCGGCATCATGTGTGTCGAGAAGAAGGTTGCGGCGGCATAAAACGCCTTGGCGATCAGGCTCGGCCCTTGCGAAATGCGCTCGAAGCGCTTTGCGTAGGTGTTCACCGGCTTGCTCCAGCGTTCCAGGCCGCCCTTGGATGCGTAATGGACTTTGTCGCTTTTCAGCAGTTTTGCCGTGAATTCCTGCAAGCGCTTTCGGGAGTCAGTGTAGGACTTATTCTTTTCGCCGTTGTTTTTCACGCCATTGCGTTGCTCGCTCAGGAATTCGGTTTCCCGGGCATTCATGATGCGCAGCGAGGACAGCGCCACCATCGCCTCAACCCGGTTCGGCTGGCCGGGTTTCGACATCTGTTCCAGAACAACACTCAGGTTTCGGTATTCGGGGCGCGTCCAGCCGAGCGTTTTTTTTGCTGGCACATCGGCGGCCACAGTGAAATCAAGGTTGAAGTAATCGCGGTCGGATACGCGAAGGTCACGGCGCAGGCTGGTCGCGTAGAAAGTGGCGACACCGGCTTGCGCATTCAGTGGCATCAGGCTCAGGTTCTTTTCAGCTTCCTGACCGCGTTTATAATCTTCCACGATGGCGGCGAGCGTGCGGCCCCAGGGTTTTTCGGTGCCGTCGGCATTCTTCACGCCGCGCACGGCAGAGGTGATGTCGACGAAAATCTGCTGCGCATCGGTGAATGCCTCTTTCAATGCTGCCTTGGAGTGTTCCAGCATGTTTTTGTGGTGGCGCACCGCCTGCTCCACATCGCCGCGCTCATGCGCCTGAATGCCGTTGTCGAGTTCCAGCAGCATCAACGTCAGCTTGCTGCGCTGTTCAGGCGTGACGTCCATGGTCATGACGCGGGTGAAATAAGTATCGAGACCCTTATATGGCGTGAATTCGGCAACCTCGATCCCTGCGGCCGGATCTTTCGCCGGTTCGGGTTTGTACTCGATCGTTTGTGTTGCTGATACCATGACGTTTTCCCCTCTTTAAGCTCCGAGGAAATTAACATAATCTTGAAATGATAACCAGCACACACTGAATTAACATTCAAATTCAGTTAGATAGCTTTACCTAAATTTAAAGAGACTCGGCGCTTAGACGTTAAAGCGGAACAGCATGATGTCGCCGTCTTTCACGAGGTATTCTTTACCCTCCTGACGCATCTTGCCGCCCTCCTTCGCCGCGACTTCCCCGCCCAAGGTGACGAAGTCGTTGAAGTCGATGGTTTCGGCGCGGATGAAGCCGCGTTCAAAGTCGGTATGGATGACGCCAGCCGCCTGCGGGGCTTTGGCATTACGTTTCACTGTCCACGCGCGCGCCTCTTTCGGGCCCACGGTGAAGAAGGTGATGAGGTCGAGGAGTTTGTAGCCAGCGCGGATGACGCGGTTCAGGCCGGGTTCGGTCAGGCCGATAGAGGACAGGAATTCTGCTTTTTCTTCGTCGGTCGACAACTGCGCGATTTCGGCTTCGATTGCAGCGCAGATAACAACATGCTGCGCGTTTTCGGATTTCGCCATCGCTGCGACGCGTTCGGTCATCGCATTGCCTTTTTCGGCGTCTTTTTCAAGAACGTTGCAAACATACAAAACCGGTTTCGAGGTCAGCAGCTGCAATTGCAGGAAAAATTTCATTTCATCGTCGGTCGCGGGAACAACCACGCGGGCGGGCTTCCCGTCGCGCAGCACATCAAGGCATTTTTCCATGATCGCGACCTGCACGATTGCGTCCTTGTCGCCGCCCTTGGCTTTTTTACGCAGGGGGTCGATGCGTTTTTCAAGGCTTTCAAGGTCGGAGATCATCAATTCGGTTTCGATGATTTCCTTGTCGCGGATAGGATCGACGCCTTTTTCGACGTGAGTGATGTTTTCATCCTCGAAGCAGCGGAGCACATGCAGGATGGCGTCCGTCTCGCGGATGTTGCCGAGGAACTGGTTGCCAAGCCCCTCGCCCTTCGACGCGCCACGCACGAGGCCGGCGATATCGACGAATTCCAGCTGCGTCGCCACAATCGTCTGCGACTTGCCGATGCGGGCAAGATCGTTCAGGCGCATATCGGGAACCGCCACGCGGCCAACGTTGGGCTCGATCGTGCAGAAGGGATAGTTCGCCGCCTGCGCTGCCGCCGTTGCGGTGAGCGCGTTGAAAAGCGTCGATTTGCCCACGTTGGGGAGGCCCACGATGCCGCAATTAAATCCCATCTTTTACTTCCTTCTTCTTTTCTTTTTGTTCGTCTTTAATCTTCGGCTCTTTAGGCTCTTTCGGTTTCGGCGGCTCTACTTCCTGCGCCACCTTGCTCATGAAACCCGCCGTGTCACCCTTCGCAAGGCGTTCCGCATTTTCGCCGATGCCCGACAATAACGGCACCAGCCATTTTTCATCGACGCTGCCGAAATTGCCCAGCACATAACCGCTGACCATTTCCTTCATGCCCGGATGCCCGATGCCAAGGCGCACGCGCCAGTACATCTGCCCCAGATGCTCGTCGATCGACCGGAGGCCGTTATGGCCCGCAGCGCCGCCGCCCTTTTTAGCACGCAGCTTGCCGGGCGCAAGGTCGAGTTCGTCGTGGAACACCACAATGTCGTCCGGCAGTATCTTGTAGAACGCCGCCGCCGCCTGCACCGATTGCCCGGACACGTTCATGAACGTCTGCGGCTTCAGTAGCAGGACCTTTTCGCCGCCCAGGGTACCGGACGAGACAAGGCCCTGGAATTTCTTTTCCCAGTCGGAAAATTTATGGCGCTCAACGATAACGTCGAGCGCCATAAATCCGATATTGTGACGGTTGAGCTGATATTGCTTGCCCGGGTTGCCGAGACCGACAAAGAGCCGCATATCAGTTCGCCTTCAAAGATGGTTACTTCTTGCCACCTTTTGCGGGAGCGGCTGCAGGAGCAGCGCCCTTCGCAGCAGCGGGAGCAGCAGCGCCTTTTGCACCAGCAGCAGGAGCAGCAGCACCGGCAGCCGGGGCAGCAGCGCCATCAGCGCCAACAGCAGCGGTTGCAGCAACTTCATCATCGGACGATTTCATCGCGGACGGAGCCACGATCGTGATGACGGTGAAGTCGCCATGCAGGACGGGCTTCACGCCTTCCGGCAGGTTCAGCGCGTCGATATGGATGGTCTGGCCGACATCGAGGCCGGTCAGGTCTGCAACGAATTCGACGGGAATGTCGGTCGCTTTGCAATACACTTCGACTTCGTGACGGATGAGGTTGAGCACGCCGCCCTTGATCAGGCCGGGGGATGCTTTTTCGTTGATCACGCGCAGCGGAACGCCGACGGTGATGATGGTCTTGTCGGACACGCGCAGGAAGTCGACATGCTCGGGACGGTCATAGACCGGCTCCAGCTGGACATCGCGGGGCAGCACGAGGTGCTTTGCGCCATCGACGGTCAGTTCGCACAGCTGCGTGAAGAAGCTTTTCTTGCCGAGGGCAAGACGCAGCTCTTTATCGCTGACGGAAACCAAAAGGGGTTCTTTGTTGTCGCCATAGACGACACCGGGGATATTACCGGTCCGACGTACTGCACGGGCGGCCCCCTTACCGGCCTTCGCGCGTGCATTCGCCGCGAGTGATGTTCTGTTCTGAGACATAGTGTATTCCTTCGTTTTTTAAGTTGTTTTTCCCGCCAGCCTCCAGGGGTGCTGATACAGGAGTGCTATAAATACCGGAAATTGCGGGGAAATCAAGGGAATTGTGGAATTATGGGATGTGTAGCGACAGCCGTAAAAACCGGATTAACCCTGAAAAAACAATCGTTTAGTTTTTAGCGCCTTTTCAGGCGTCAAAAACTATCCGCTCGCGGGTACGTTGTCGAACAGGGTGGAGACGGAACGCTCCTCGCTGATGCGCAGGATCGCCTCGCCGAACAGGGCTGCGATGGGCAGGTATTTGATCTTGGCGCAGGCCTTGGTCTTATCATTTGCGGGGATACTGTCGGTCACGACCATTTCGGTCAGCGGCGATTTGGTGATGCGGTCCATGGCCGAGCCGGAGAACACGCCATGCGACGCCATCGCGCGCACAGACGATGCGCCATGATCCATGAGCGACTGGGCGGCGTTGCAGATCGTGCCCGCGCTGTCGACCATGTCGTCGATCAGGATGCATTCCTGCCCCTGAACATCGCCGATCACATGCATGACTTCCGAGATACCTGCTTTTTCGCGGCGCTTGTCGATGATGGCAAGGCCGGCATCGAGACGTTTTGCAAACGCGCGCGCGCGCACCACACCGCCTACGTCGGGCGACACGATGGTCAGCTGGTCGGATTTACGAGTCTTGTTGATATATGGCACAAAGATCGGCGCGCTGGCGAACAGGTTATCGACGGGAATGTCGAAGAAGCCCTGAATCTGGCCTGCGTGCAAATCCATCGTCAGAACGCGGTTCGCGCCGGCGGTGGTGATCAGGTTCGCGACAAGCTTTGCAGAAATGGGCGAACGCGGGCCGGTCTTGCGGTCCTGACGGGCATAGCCGAAATAAGGCAGGACGGCGGTGATGCGTTTTGCAGATCCGCGGCGCAGCGCGTCCATCATGATCAGCAATTCCATCAGGTGGTCATTCGCGGGGAAGCAGGTGGACTGGATGACGAACACATCCTCCCCCCGCACGTTGTCGAGGACTTCGAGGTAGATTTCCTGATCGGCGAAGCGTTTCACGTTCGCCTCGGTCAGCGGAATGCCAAGATAGGCGGAGATCGCCTCAGCCAGGGGCTGATTGCTACTGCAGGAAATAATTTTCATACGTTTCTCGCCCATTACGATTGCACGACCATGTTTTAAAACCGCGCCCATCCTACCCTAAAAAGATGCCGGTTTGCACAGATGATTGAGCAAAACATGAGGCTGATTTACATGGGAAATGACCGGTTTTGGTGGGTATATTTTGACATAATGTGTTAAATTGTCTAGATTTTGACCAGTTTAAGCAGAAGGACGGCGGGAACGCCGGAACAGATCATGGAATATCACGGCCAAACCGAAGCCCCCCTTTCCTCTCATGCCAGTTCCCTCGTATGGACGTTCAACCAGTCTGCCGGTGATTTTGACGCGAAGCGCCTGACAGGCGGCTTGCTGACGCAAAAATACGAAGCGCTCCTGAATTACAAAGCAGAAAACGAGGACGCGAAAGCACACCTTGGCGACGCGATGTTTAATGCCCTTGAAAAAGCCTTGCGTGCCACAGCTGCACCGGACGGGCGCATTCAGGCGAACGAATTCCTGAGCGAGGTAAAGCCGCTGTTCGAGGCGTTGTCAAAACCGGAAAGCGCCTCATATATTCCCGCACGCGCGCCCGCCACTCTGGCCGATATTGCAATCGCGCTTGCCGGCCGCGTTGGTAAAGTCACGGAAAAAGACCTTAAAGCTGCAAATGTTTACGAAGGCAATATTCAAACATATCGCGACAATGCAACGGCACTGGGCGCGCTCGTGATGCAATACGCAAAATCATATGCGCAACTGGCCGTTGAAAAGCCGAAGGCAAAGCTGTCTGTGCCGAACAAGCTGACAACGTAATTACAGCACGAACGCTTTTTCACCGTGCTGCGATGCGTCGAGGCCCGCTTCTTCGTCTTCCGGCGTCACGCGAATATCCATGAACAGGCCAACGATTTTCAAGACGGCATAGGTCACGATCATCGTGTAAACAACCACTGCCGCCGCACCTGCGACATTCGCGTACAGCAATCCGTATCCGCCCTCCAGCACGCCATCTGCGCCAGCGGGATTGATCGCCCTGGTCGCGAAAACGGCGGTCAGCAATGTACCGACCGTGCCGCCCACACCATGGCAGGCAAAGACATCGACAGTGTCATCGGTCTTCAGCTTATGTTTCACCAAACGCGCCGCGCCATTGCAGCACAATGCCGCAACCGCGCCAATGATGATCGCCGCCTGCAGTGTCACATAACCTGCCGCGGGAGTGATCGCCACAAGGCCGGCAACAGCGCCAACTGCAGCACCGACCGCCGTCGGGCGGCCTTGCGCGTACCAGTCACACAGCATCCAGATTGTCATGGCGGTTGCCGCCGCAAAGAACGTCGTGCCAGCCGCCATGGCAGCGAGCGGCGTTGCGCCAAGCGCGGAGCCTGCGTTAAAGCCAAACCAGCCGAACCAAAGAAACGCCGTACCAAGCAACACCAACGGCGCGGAGAAGCCCTGATTTTCACTACGCCCGAAATTCTGGCGCGGGCCAAAGGTCAGCGCAGCCACAAGCGCGGCATAACCCGACGTCATATGGACGACAAGCCCGCCCGCGAAATCCAGTCCGCCCATTTTTGCAATCCAACCGCCCGGGCCCCAGACCCAATGCGCAACAGGCACATAGACCAGCAGCGACCACAACGCCATGATGATGAGCCATGCCTTGAAACGGATACGCTCGGCCACCGCGCCGGTAATCAGCGCGGGCGTGATGATGGCGAAGGTCGCCTGAAACAGCATGAACAATACATGTGGGATGGTCGCGCCATAGGAGGGGTTGGGCTCAGCGCCCACACCTTTCAGCATGAAATATTGAAGGTCACCGATAAAACCAAGGGTGTCGCCCGAAAATACAAGGCTATAACCGCAAACTGCCCAGAGCAGGCCCACGATGCCGATCGAAACATAGCTTTGGAATTTGGTTGAAACCGCGTTGCGGCGCGTGACCATGCCGCCGTAAAAGAAAGCCACACCCGGCGTCATCAGCAACACAAGCGCCGTCGCCACCAGCATCCACGCGATATCCGCACCAACCATTTTTGAAGCTCCCGTTCAGAATTCGATACGGGACGGGAATGTAACGTAAAGTTTGTTGCGGCGCAACAATTACCTTAACGTATCGCAATCACCGACATCTGGCGTCCGTAATCGGCTTCCTTGCGGATGCAGGAACGGCGATAGCTGAAATAGGCGTTTTCGTTGGTCAGGGTGTCCTGCTTGATATCATGCACATCGGCGATGCCCCCCATTTTCAGGCGGTGGACGATGTAACCGGGCAGGTCGAATATCAGGTGGCCGGGTTTATCTCCCGCGCGGAAAAATATGCTGTTACCCGCATCCTGCTCCATGAACGGTTTGTCAAACCCTTCGCTGACTTCATACGATTGCGGCCCAATACACGGGCCGATGGCGGCGGAGATTTCTTCTTTTTTCGCGCCAAGCGCAATCATGGCGTTGATCGTTTCTTGCATCACGCCCGACAATGCACCCTTCCATCCGGCATGTGCCGCGCCCACGATGCGCGTTTTTTTGGCGGCGAACAGCACAGGCGCGCAATCAGCGGTCAGCACGGCGATACCAATACCTTTTTGATCCGTCACAAGAGCATCTGCGGATGGCGCCTGTTCGCGCGTCCATGCCTTGGTCACCGTGATGACCTTGTTGCTATGCACCTGTTTCAACGTGATGACCTGATCGGCACCCACGCCGATGGTTTCCGCGACCTTTTCCCGGTTGAGTTTCACATGCTCGGGATTGTCCTGCGATGACCAGGCACAGTTGAGCGAACCGTAAAGCCCGCCGCTCGCGCCGCCGATGCGCGTGAAGAAACCGTGGCTGAGCCACTTCATTTTCTCAAGATCGGTCGTCAGAAACTTCATTCTTCCTGCTCCTCCGCGGGCTGATGCGCGGCGTCAAACCCTGCCGGTTTGATTGTATCCCTTTTGCGCGTCAGGCCCAAGACCTTGAACAGGCTGCCCATCGCATCGGGCGAGGTGAGGCGGTGAAACGCTGCCTGAATATCCTCCAGCTGCTTTTCGGTCGCTTTTTCCTGCAATGCTTCCGCGCGCTGCGCAATGCCGAGGTTGAGCAGGAACGACCCCTGCTCCGCCGGCCCATGTACATCCAGCATGCGCGCCGCACGTTCCTTGAGCGCAACGAAATCTACATGCGCCGTGATATCGTCACCGCCCGGATTTTCCAGCACGTCGGTAAAGGCATGGCGGCGCAGCGTTTGCAGCGTGTCACCGAAACCGCGCTGGTCATACCCGTAATCGATCAGCAGCGCCGCGCCACCGGATTCATCCAGCAGCGTCACAATCTGGTCCATGGCGGCGATCGATACGGGGCTTTTCTCGATGATCGCAGCCTCCGGCGCAGGAGGCAATGGCGGACCTTCATAGGGCTGGGTCATGAAAAAGAAACTGTCCTTCATGCGATCAAACCCGATGCAGCGTTCATGCCATTCGCCGTTTACCATGATGTATTGATGGACGGGCAGCGCATCGAAGAATTCATTAGCGAGGATAAAGGAAACGCCGGGCGGCACTTCCTCCAGCTTTTCGTGCCAGACGGGGTCATATCCCTTCAGCACCTCCGCCTGATGGCGGCGCAGCAGCGGGCTGTTTTCGACAAGGTGCAACTGAAAAGCAGCCTTGCAATCCGGCCATGCGGAAATCGTGCGCATCACATCGGCGGCAAGCGAACCCCTGCCCGGCCCCAATTCGATCAGGCGCGCGAATTCGGGCTTGCCCAGCTGCATCCAGCCGTCGACAACCCATGTGCCGATCATTTCGCCAAACATCTGCGAAATTTCGGGCGCGGTGGTGAAATCGCCATCGGCACCGAAAGGGTCGCGGGCGGCATAGTAATGCGTCGCCGCCACTTCCATGAATTCGGCCACGGTCACGAAACCGTTATCCGCGATACGGCGGATCAGTTCCAGAAACGCGGCGGTCGGTTCAGGCCTTGACGGGTTCTGCATTTTTTCGCGCATATTGAATGATCAAAAGGCCGGCGACAATCATCGGCAGGCACAATAATTGCCCCATCGAGAAATAGCCGAAGTAAAGACCCAGCTGCGCATCCGGCTCGCGGAAATATTCCACGAAGGCGCGGCTGAGGCCATATCCCACCAGCAGCGTGCCGAACAGGAAGCCCGGGCTGCGGCGGATTTTCGCATTGCGCGCCAGAAGGAATAGCACGCCTCCCAGCACCAGACCCTCCAGCCCTGCTTCATACAGCTGGCTGGGATGGCGCGGCACATCGGGGCCGCCATGCGGGAAATACATGCACCACGGCACGTTGGTCGGGCGGCCGAACAATTCACCATTCACGAAATTCGCAAGGCGGCCAAAGAACAAACCGATCGGCACGACGGTCGATACAATGTCGCCCATCGCGAAGGGATGGAATTTGTGATAGCGCGAATAGGCAACGATGGCGGTCACAACGCCCAGCAGCCCGCCATGGAATGACATGCCGCCTTCCCAGATTTTGAAAATCTGCACGGGTTCGGCCATAAAGGCCTCGAAGTTGTAAAACAGCACATAGCCGATACGCCCGCCAAGGATCACGCCCAGCACCAGCCAAGGCAGGATGTTGTCGATATCAAGGCGGTTCGGGCGGCGGTCACGGTCCAGATCGGCTAGCCAGCTGCCGTAAATCCAGCCACCAATAAAGCCCGTCAGATACGCCAGCGCATACCAGCGGATATGCAAGGGCCCAAGGCTGAGAGCGATGGGGTCAATATCGGGAAAGGTAAAGCAGGACATTAAATTACCCTCTGCGCTTTCGTTTTGTATTAATCATGCGCCAGCTTGTTTTATCTGGCTTTTTTCGTCTTTTCGAGCGTCCGGACGGTTGAATCAATTGCATAGACTATAAACTCCATGATAGTAAAGGGTGCAAACAGGGGCAGCATTATGAGAAGTGCGCGCGACAATCTGAAGTTATTCGATGACCTCGCCAAAATGGCGACTGGTGCGCTGGGATCGTTTGGCGATGTGCGCGAACAGGTCCGCAAGCTGGTCAAGGAACGCGTCGATCAGGCACTGTCCAAAATGGACCTCGTGACCCGCGAGGAGTTTGAACGCGTTGAAGCCCTTGCCGAGCGCGCCCGCGAACGCCAGGAAGACCTCGAAGACCGCCTGAAGGCACTCGAAAAATCGCTGAAAACCAAAGCCGCACCATCACCCGCGACGAAAGCGGCAAAAGGAAAAAAGAAATGATCAGCTCCCCCTTCGATTACGCACCCGATATCGGCGACAACAACCCGCTCGAAATGGTCGAGGAACTTTGCGAGACCAAGGGCTGGAAATTCGTGCGCGTCGACAACGAACTGATGACGCTGACCGTGCAGGGCACGAAGGCGAAATACGAAATCTGCCTCGAATGGCAGGAAGAATTCTCCGCCATCCTGTTCGCCTGCTCCGTGCCGGTGGAAATCAAGGATGATGTCTATGACGCAGGCGCGCTTGCCATTCAGGAAATCAACGAAAACCTTTGGCTCGGCCATTTCGACCTGTCGAACAAGGGCGTGTTCCCGACCTATCGCCATACCCTGCTGTTCCGCATGATCCCCGCCGGCCTTGCCGTCGATATCGTGCAGGACACCATCGAAATCGCGATTGCCGAATGCAACCGTTTCTACCCGACCTTCCAGCTGATCCAGGCGGGCGACACGCGGGTGCAGGACAATCTGAACGCTGCCATTTTCGAAACCGTCGGCGAAGCGTAATCACCATGCCTGCATCGAATATCCTGCTCGTCGGCTGCGGCAAGATGGGCGGCGCGCTGCTTCGCCGCTGGCAGGAA
The DNA here is from genome assembly GCA_038247245.1 of Bdellovibrionales bacterium. Taxonomy (GTDB): domain Bacteria; phylum Pseudomonadota; class Alphaproteobacteria; order Micavibrionales; family UBA2020; genus JAPWJZ01. The sequence goes on from JBBRVE010000022.1 coordinate 11,585, forward strand.
CTGCAGCTGTATAAAGACATCCGGATTGTTGAGCCGTCGCCGATCAACGTGCTGGCGGCGAAGCAAGTCCCCGATTTTTCCAAAATTCCCGCGACCTTCAAGCCCGGTGTCATCGTCATGGCGGTGAAACCGCAGGTGCTGCCGGACGTGACCGCGCAGTACAAGGATTACGCATCCAAGGGCGCGCTGGTGATTTCGATTGCCGCCGGCAGGCCTGTGTCGTTCTTTGAAAAAGAACTGGGCAAGAAAGCCGCCATCGTGCGCTCCATGCCCAACACTCCTGCTTCCATCGGTGAAGGCATCACGGTTGCCTATGCGAACCGCAACGTATCGCGTGCGCAAAAGGCGACGGCGACGGAACTGCTTAGCTCCGTCGGGGATGTATTGTGGGTGGCGGATGAAAAGCTGCTGAACCCCGTGACCGCGCTTTCAGGCAGCGGCCCTGCCTATGTGTTCCTGCTGATCGAAGCATTGACCAATGCCGGCAAGAAAATCGGCCTCGAAGCGAAAATGGCCGAGCAGCTTGCCCGCCAGACTGTCATCGGTTCCGCCGCGCTTGCCAAGGAATCCGCTAATATCCCTGCATCCAAACTGCGCGATAACGTCACATCACCCGGCGGCACAACCGCAGCCGCGCTGGATGTTTTGATGAAGGATGATGCGTTGCAGAAGTTGTTCGACAAAGCACTGCTGGCCGCAACGAAACGTGCCGAAGTCCTGTCGAAGTAATTATTTCCTGCCCCTGTTGCCGTCCGTCCCCAAACCGATTGCTTTTGCAAGGCTGGAACGTTTTTCGGCGTAGTTCGGCGCGACCATCGGGTAATCGTCGGGCAAATTCCATTTCGCGCGGTAATCTTCCGGCGTCATGCTGTAGGCGGTTTTCAGGTAACGTTTCAGCATCTTCATTTTCTTGCCGTCTTCGAGGCAGACAAGATAATCGGGCATGATTGATTTTCCCACGGCGACAGCGGGTTCCAAACCATGCGCATGCACATGCTTCACTTCGCCCTTTTGCAAGGCCTGCAACGTATCGAATACCTCGCGGATCAGCGCGGGCAGGTTATCGACCTTGTGATGCGCGGCATATCCCGCGACGATCTGCGATGTATGGGCCAGCAGATCGGCTTTTGACTTGTCGTCCATGCAAATACTCCATTCGTTTATTATAACACGATGAAGTAAATCTGCCAAATGATCAGGATTTTGCGATGGTGACGTCGGCTTCGCGCAAATAGAATGGCACGGGATGTTCGCCCTGCCCAGCCTTCTGGAATTTGGCAGTACCAATCCGCGCCGCGTCGGCCGCCGTGATTTTCGCGTCATGCATCACGGCACCCGCCAATAACGGCTGCAATTTTTCGGCGGCATCGCCGGACAACAGGAATGGGCCGGAACCCCCCGCCAGTTTCTGCAGGAAATCTTCCGGTGACAGGTTCACGGGCGGAACGACGATATTTCCCGCCGCATCGTTCACCTGAAAATACAGTTCTTCGCGCCATGACTCGACGCAGATGATATTTGTATGACCGTCGCGCTGCGCTGCGAACAATTCAAATGCTGAAACGCCCATCACAGCCACTTCCGCTGCCATCGCCAATGCGCGCATGGTGGCAAGGCCGATGCGGATGCCCGTAAAGCTGCCCGGCCCCGTCACAACCGCCAGCAAATCCAGCTGCTGATACGTCAAGCCGGCGGCATCAAGCGCTTTTTGCGCGTGCTGGAGCAGCAGGTTGCCCTGATCCCGCGTCTCGGCGGTTTCATAGGCATGCAATAGCTGCCCATCGACGACAAGGGCAAGCGTCAGCAGCGTATTCGCCGTATTGACCGCAAGGCACTTCACAGGATTTTGCACGCCTCGTCAAAGGTCAGGCGTGGGCTGCGGCCAAACAGTTTGCTGTCGTCGCCATAGCCGAGCGCGCAAATGAAATTCGATTTCCATTTGCCGTCAGGAAAAAATTCGGCGTCCGTTTTCGCTTTGTCAAAACCCGACATCGGCCCGCAATCAAGGCCGTGCGCGCGCGCGGCGATCATGAAATATGCAGCCTGCAACGAGCTGTTGCGGAACGCGCCGTCAAAAATCGCATCGGGATTTCCGGCGAACCACGACCGCGCATCGGCATGCGGGAACAGTTTGGGCAGTTTCTCGTAAAACTCGTTATCCCATGCGAAAATGGCCGTCACGGGCGATGTCATCACCTTTGCCACGTTGCTTTCCATCAGGAACGGTTTCAGGCGCGTTTTCGCCTCTGTCGATTTCAAAAAGACAATACGCAAGGGGCAGGAATTCGCGCTGGTTGCGCCGAATTTCATGTCATCGTGGATTTTTTGCAACAATTCGTCGGAAACCGGCGTGTCCAGCCAGCCGTTCGCGGTGCGGGCTTTCCTGAAAATCGTGTCAAAAGCCTGGTCTGTTAATGGCGTGCCGGTCATGCTAATATTCCTTATCACCTGTTATCTTTTGGGCAAAGATGCTTACTATTCAAAAACATAAATGCGGCGTCTTGTACAGCGCCATTTTGGGTTTGAGCCTTTTGCTGGGCGCGCCCGCCCATGCATCGATCGAGGCCGACCAGAGCAGCGCGGTGGTGTTTGTCTATCAGCGCATCGGCGAAGACAGCATGCCCCGCAGCAGCATTTCAACCGAACAGTTCAGCGCGCATATCAACGAATTGAAGGCTGGCGGATACAAGGTCCTGCCGCTGGCGAAAATCGTCGATGCGATCCGCGCGGGCGAAAGCCTGCCGCAAAACACCGTCGCGATCACCTTTGACGGAGCATATCTGTCGACCATCAATAACGCGCTGCCGATATTGAAGGAAGCGGCGCTGCCCTACACCATCTTTTTCGCAACCGATATGGCAGAGGGCGGGTCACCCACCCATGCCAATTGGGACCAGATAAAAACGCTGCGCCGTGACGGGCTTGCCAGCTTTGGCATCATGCCGTCTGCCTATGCCCATATGGTGGGCCAGACGCCCGCGCAGAACGCCGCCATCGTCAACAAGGCGCTGACGCGCTTCAAGGATCAGATGGGCGATGACGCACCATTTTTCGCTTATCCTTACGGCGAATATTCGGCCGCGGTTAAAAAATTGATGGGCGATTATGCCTTCAAGGCGGTTTTCGCGCTGCAATCGGGGGTCGTGCACGCCAAATCCGACTTCCTTGCCCTGCCCCGTTTTATCATGACCGATAATTACGGTGACCTCGACCGTTTCCGGCTGACTGCGAACGCCCTGCCCCTGCCCGTGACCGACATGATCCCCGAAGACATGGTGCTGAAGGAAAACCCGCCGATGATCGGTTTTACCGTAACGTCAGAGCTGACGGGATTATCAAAACTTTCCTGCTTCGCCTCCGGCATCGGCAAGCTGGACATGACGCGCCCCGGCGGCGGGCGTGTGGAGATACGCCTGAAAGAACCCCTGCAGGAACGCCGCACGCGCATCAACTGCACGCTGGCCGATGATACCGTGCTGCCCGGCCGCCCGCAAAGCTGGCGCTGGTATGGGATGCAATTGATCGCCCCTGATTTCGGTGACGATGTCGAAGCTGATCCCGCAACGCCGGGACAGACCGAGGAAGAAGAAACCGACACCAATCCCGGCGAAGAATAACCGCTGCCATAATCAGGTTGTTTTCTGAGCCTATTGCCAAACGGTTCGTTTGGACTATTCTTAGAACCGCAATTCAATACCTTAAATTATGTAATCAGGAGAGATCACTATGTCCGATGCAAAACCCGCACAATTCGTGCTACCGGCGCTGCCCTATGCGAAAGACGCGCTGGAGCCGCATATCTCGGCCAACACTTTCGACTATCACTACGGCAAGCATCACAAGGCATATGTGGACAAGGCAAACGAACTGGTCGTCGGCACCGGCCTTGAAGGCAAGTCGCTGGAGGAAGTGATCATCGAAGCCAAGAAAAAAGGCCTCGGCCCGCTGTTCAACAACGCGGCGCAGATTTATAACCACAACGTGTTTTGGGAAAGCATGAAGCCGAATGGCGGCGGCGCGCCCACCGGCCCGTTGCTGGACAAAATCAACGAAGCCTTCGGCAGCTTCGACAAGTTCAAGGAACAGTTCGTGGCGGCTGGCGTCGGCCAGTTTGGTTCCGGCTGGGTCTGGCTCGTGGAATCCGGCGGGAAGCTGGAGATCGTGAAATCCGCAAACGCCGAAACCCCTCTCACTGACGGAAAAAAAGTGCTGATGGTCTGCGACGTCTGGGAACACGCCTACTACCTCGACTACCAGAACCGCCGCGCGGATTTCGTAAAGGTATTCGTGGAAAAACTGGCGAACTGGGATTACGCAAGCAACAATCTTGCGAAACCCGCCGCACCCAAGCCGTAAGGTTTTCGTGATAAAAAAAAGAGCCGCATTCCTGCGGCTCTTTTTTTATGCCTTTTTATCGGCTGGCGGACCCGCCGGGATCAGGGCGGCAGCAATCTGCCTGCCCTCGGTGCGTAACACGTTAAAGGTGCGGCAGGCTGCCCCCAGCTCCATCACTTCGGCGACAATGCCGCGCGACTTCAGCACGGTCAGCAGCGCCGCGTCCAGCATAGCGGCTTTGGCAGCACCGATGATGAGGTAGCTGAGGTCGAAGCGTTCCAACAGGGCAAGATGAGTGGATTGCAGTTCCGTCACCGCCTTAACATCGAGCGGCATCACTTCGTCGCCCGCGATCACGATAGCGCCGAGATATTCCGCGCCGTTGATGCGGAATCCGCGCGCGGTGTAGTTCTGGACGATCTTGGCCTCGGGGCCGATCAGCGGTGTGACGTCAGCCATTACCTGTTAAATCCTTGTTTATCAGGCTTTAGCAAGCTTGCCGCGCGGCTTGTCGCCGCTCGTCTTGTCCTTGTCGCCCGCTTCCTCCGGGCCACGGCGGACATTCATGTATGTCAGCAGCGGGGCGGAGAAGAACATCGACGAATACGGGCCGAACAGGATCCCGACCAGCATGGCATAGGTGAAACCCTTGATCGCCTCGCCGCCGAAGATGCACAGCGCGCCCATCGACATAAAGGTTGTCATGGTCGTCATCAGCGTACGGCCCAGCACGTCGTTGATCGAGATATTGACGATTTCCGGCATCGGGGTGCGGCGATATTTGCGTAACATTTCGCGGATACGGTCGAACACGACGACGGTTTCGTTGATCGAATAACCGGCAACCAGCAGCGCAGCCGCAACGGTCGACAAGTCGAATTCAATCTGCGTAATCAGGAAGAACAGCAACGTCGCCAGCATGTCGTGCGCCAGCGCGAAGACGGCAACCACGCCGAACTGCCATTCAAAACGGACCCAGATATAACCCAGAATGCCGATCATGGAATAAATGAAGGCCGTGATACCGGCGGTGATCAGCTCGCTGCCCACATGCGGGCCGACATACTCAACGCGGCGGAATTCTGCGCCGGGCAGCAGTTTTTGTACCTCGGCATTCAGCGCCTTTTGCGTTGCGGTATCGGCTTCGCGGCCGGGGATCTTCACCAGCACGGCGTCCGTGCCGAATTCCTGGATGGAGGGGGTGCCGTGGCTGAGGCCGTGCAGGTCGGCGCGGATTTTCTCGATGGTCATGCCGGGTGCCGGTTTCACTTCGATCAGCAATCCGCCCGTGAAATCGATGCCGAGGTTCAGGCCCTTGGTGAACAACAGGAAGACAACCGCAACCGTCATCAGCGCAGACAGCGCGAAGGTGTATTTATGCACACCCATGAAGTTGAAATCGGTTTTATCCTTGACGATCCGGAAACGGAAACCAGCCATGATGACGATCCTTAAATATGAAGCGTAGCGGGCTTCGTTTTGCGAAGCCATGCGATAACGATCAGGCGCGTGACCATGATCGAGGCGAAGAGAGATGTGACGATGCCGATGCTCATGGCAACGGCGAAGCCCTTGACGGGGCCCGAGCCGAAGGAGAACAGGATGATCGCCACGATCAGTGTTGTCAGGTTCGAGTCAAAAATGGTGCGCAGCGCCTGACGATACCCTGTATCGACCGACGACAGCACCGAACGCCCATGACGGATTTCCTCGCGTATACGTTCATACACAAGGACGTTCGCATCCACACCGATACCCATTGTCAGGATGATCGCGGCAATACCCGGCAGCGTCAGCGTTGCCTGCAGCATCGACAGCAGGGCGAAGATCAACACAAGGTTTAGACCAAGCGCAATCACGGCAAAGAAACCGAACAAGCCGTAGGATGCCATCATCAGGCAGGTGACAGCGATGAAAGCGACACCCGAAGCAATTTTACCCGATGCAACAGAGTCAGACCCGAGGCTGGGGCCGACGCTGCGCTCCTCGACAATCGTCAGCTCCGCTGGCAGTGCGCCAGAGCGAAGCAAGAGTGCAAGGTCGGTTGCTTGTTTCACATCAAAGCCGCCAGAAATCTGGCCACTACCGCCGCAAATGGGTTCGCGGATAACGGGAGCAGAAATAACCTGCGGTTTGTTCTTTTCAAGTTCCAGCACGATTGCGAAAGGCTTGCCCACATTCGCGCGGGAAACATCGCAGAACTGCTTAGTGCCTATATTATTTAGGCGGAACGAAACAGCCGCACCCGACAACCGATCAATTTGCGGTTGCGCATCTACCAGCGTCTCGCCTTCAATGACAGCCTGGCGCTTGATATAGATTGACTGGCCGGGGTGTTCGCTCATCGGCAGCTTGAGCGAACCTGCGCCGGGCTTTCCAGTCGTAACCGCATCTTCATCGACAAGATGGAACGACATCTGCGCAGTCATGCCCAGCAGGTCTTTAATATGCTGAGGGTCATCAACGCCCGGCAGCTGCAGCACGATACGGTCTGAACCCTGACGCTGGATGATCGGTTCGCGCGTGCCGGTTTCATCGACGCGGCGACGGACAATTTCAATCGACTGGCTCAGAATCTGTGACGTCAGGTCGCGGAACGCTACTTCATCCATCTTAACGGTCACAATACCTTCAGAGGTCACATCGACTGCTGCAAGGTGTTCGAGATTGCGGGCGATCTTGCTCGCCGCATCGGCGTCTTCTTGGGGTTTAATAAGCTTGAAAGACACGCCATCATGATTGGATTGCAGGTTGGTGTAGCCGATACCTTCCTTGCGCAACTGTTTACGGGCTTCAGTCTCCATTGCCGCCATGCGCTTTGTGATCACGGGTTTCATATCTGCCTCGAGAAGCAGGTGCGATCCGCCGCGCAGGTCAAGGCCGAGATTGACTGTCTTGCCTGGAAACCAGCTGGGCAGGTTCTTTTCCATCGCCTCCTGCTGCTCTTTCGGCAACAGGTTGGGCACGCAATATGCAATGCCGAGTACGCAAATCAGGATCGTCAGGACGACTTTCCATTTTTCAATATTGAGCATGAATATGTGACTCTCGTCAGTAAATAGGGATTAAGAAGAAGCCTTTTTCGCGGCTTCCTTGGCAGCTTTTTGAGCTTCCTCGACTGCTATCTTCTGCTCTTCCGACTTGCGGTAGCTGGACTCGCGGACGGTCATGATTGTCTGGCGCACGGCAACGGCTTCGACGCCGTGGCCGAGGTCGATCAGCACTTCGTCGTCGTTGATGACTTTTTTCACGGTCGCTACCAAACCGCCACCCGTCACGATTTTGTCGCCCTTTTGCAGGTTCTGCATCATCTTGCGATGGTCGATGATGCGTTTGTTCTGGGGGCGGATAACCATAAGATAAAAGACGAAGAAGATCAGCACGAGCGGCATCATGGTCACCAGAATGCCGGGGCTGCCCGATGCTGCGGTTGCGGTATCGGCTGCGGCGTCGGCCGCTTCCTGTGCCCAGGCGGGGGTGATGAACATCTCGTCGTTACTCCATCTTTATTGTTTACCGCTGTTATATTGCGCATTAAGCTTGAAAAAACAACAGCAAACCGCGCATTTTCCTGTTTTCACGCTGCACGCGAATAAAGAAATTCAAGGACTTGATAATGAAGAAACTCATGCTATTCACCGTCGGTGGCGCGACTGTAGCAATGTTAATCGTTTTCATTGGTTTATTTTTCTTTCTTAAACCGATTGTTGAATCTCAAATTCAAGCCAACGGCTTTGAAAAGGCCCTCCTCGAAAGTGCCGCATTCAGCTTCAACGGCACTACTCTGAAAAATCTGAAGCTCGATGCGGATGGAAATGAAATCAAGGATGTGAAGGTTTTCATGACGATTGCCGACGCGAAAAAGCGTCAGGCGACACGTGTCGAGGTTGAAGGCATCCGTTTGCGCTGGCCTGCCGCCGCCATATCCGCGTCGTCATCTGCGCCCGCGACCGGCCCTCTCAACCTCCACGCAAAAGACATAACATATAAAGACGTCATCCTTACCATCACCACGCCCTATGGCGACCTGCCGCTGAAAATTGAAGGCACGCTGACCGATCAGGGCAAGCTGTATCAGGCCGACGCAACCGTGGCAGGCGACGCCGCATTCGCAAAAATCAGAGGCACGCTGCGCATCATCATCAGCAAAGCCACGCGCGCCATGAACATCCGTTATGACATTGCCGAAGGACAGTTCACGATCCCCGATGTCGAGATCATGAAACTGGCGGGCTGGACGGAATTCGAGGTTCTTCCCGGGCGCGACCTTCCCGGTATCAACGCACAGCTGGCCGTGGGCGCGATGCGCCTGTTCAAGGTGCCGATGGAGGGCACATCGCTGCATGTGACCTCCACCAAGGAAAAAACCGAGGCCCTGCTGCAGGGTAGCGTCATTAATAACTCCGGCGATATCGCCGTTAGTTTCAACGTCGATCATACCGACAAAGCCATCGATAAAATGAGCCTGCGCGCCGAAGCGAAACTGCAGAACCTATACACGCTCGACCTTGCCGATATGGATGGCCAGGGCAACATAGTACTGGACGTGTCCGGTGAACATCTCCGCGACGGCAGCTGGAGCGATGTCGCACAATGGAAAAACTTACAGGGTAGCGCTGGGATCGACATGGATAAACTGTCCCTGCCCGGCCTGATGTCGGGCGCGCAGGCGCTTGGCACGATGAAACTGTCGCTGGATCCCGCCACGCAACGCCTGACCATTTCAGCGCCCACCGATGAATTGTCGTTCCAGGCGAAGGTCAAGGCAATCGGCAACCGCGTCGCGCAGCTGCGCATTCCGCTGAACAACACCAAGCCCGCATCGGTCGTATGGGACAACAAACTTAAAACCCTGCGACTGACCATGCAGGGCGCGGAGATAGCTGCGCTTGATTTCTGGGGCAAAAAAATCAACACAAACCTGACCGCATATCTGGCAGACACTCCTGTACTGGAGGGCAAGCTGGATATCGGCGACCTGAGCCACAAGGCACAGCCCAAATATTTCGTACCCGTGCGCCTGAACATGGATTTCTTATCGATGAGCAGTGTCAAGGGGGGCACAGCCTATACAGGCGCCATAACCGAAAAGAACGGCTGGATTTCGGCCAAGCTGGAAGGCCGCCATGACGGTAAAAACAACAAGGGATTTTTGTCGATCAGCATGCCTCCCACTACTTTCACAAGTGGCACGACACAGGTCGCCATGGCATTTCCGGTGACGCAGCAATATTTCGTCGATGGCTTCGGTGCACTCGGCCTTTCCGCGAACGTCACGTGGGTGAAGGGCAAGAACGGTTATACGACCGGTACGACGGGGCAGCTTTACCTGAAGGATTTTACCTGTAACGTGCGAGATAACGTCATCACAGGCATCAACACCGTCATGAACCTGACCAGCCTTGCGCCGCTGACGCTGCAGCAGCAGACGGTCAGCGTGGGTGGATTGAATGTCGGTCTGCCACTAACCAACGGCGTGACGGTCGTCAGCCTTGATGCAAAACAAAACTTCACCCTGCACAGCGCAGAATGGCAAGCAGTTGGCGGCAAAATCACCTCCAGCCCATTTACCATGCCGCTGGGCACGATGAACACCGCCGTCACCCTGTCGGCCAAGGCGCTCGATTTGCAGCAGTTGTTCCAGATCGCGCCGCTCGAAGGCCTGACAGCAGACGGCAAGGTGGATGGCAATATTCCTGTGCAGATCAACAACGGCGTGTTTTCCATCGTCAACGGCACGCTGCAAACGACCGGTGCCGGTGTCATCCGCTACAACCCCGCAAAACCGCCGCCATTCCTGCAAAACACCTCGCAGCAGCAGATCATCGACCTGAAGGCCGCGCTGGCGCAGTTCCATTATGACTCGCTGGGCGTCACGATTAACGGCGAGATTGGAAAATCGCAGCAGGTGCAGCTGCGCATCCGCGGCAAAAACCCGTTGTTTTATGCGGGTAAACCCGTCAATTTTAATTTAAATGTGGAAGGCCCCATCGAAAATATCATAAGATACAACCCGGGCAGCAACCGGATCCCCGATACGATCCGCAAGCAGCTGGAAACTTACGAGGCGAACCATGCAAAATAATAAACGTACACTTCTGACCGCCCTTCCCGCGCTCTGCGCCGGCATGAGCGTTATCGCGATGACGGCCTGCACCCCGACCGTGAAGGTCGAGGCGCCAGACAAGCCCATCGAAATCAACATGAACATTAAGATCGAACAAGAAGTGCGCGTGAAGGTCGAAAAAGACCTCGATGCCGCCTTCGCCAACGATCCCGAACTGTTCGGCGTCGATACAAAACCTGAGGAGAAAAAACAATGATCCGGAACATGACAAAAGTAATGATGGCGTGCTGCGCCCTGTTTATGTCGGCTTCCATCGCGTTTGCGGCGCTCTCGCTGCCGGCTGCCAAGGCTGACGGCCTTGTCGGCGAAAAACCCGACGGCCTGCTGGGCATCGTCACCTCCGCCCCTTCGACCGAAGTGCAGGCATTGGTGAACTCGACCAACAGCCAGCGCATGGCAAAATACAACGCTATCGCGTCAAAAAATAACACCCCCGTCGACCAGATTCAGGCCGTCGCCGGTCAGAAGCTGATCAGCTCGACCGGCCCCGGAGAGTTCTTCATGAACGCATCGGGCGGCTGGCAGAAAAAATAATTCTGCCGGATTAAACTTAAAAAAACAGGCCGTGAAAGCGGCCTGTTTTTTTATGCTGTGAATTCGCGCTTGGTATAACCCTGCATATACAGGATCGACGTTAAATCCGTATGGCGGATCTGGAACGGCGTTGCCGCAACCACGGCGGGCTTGCCGAAATAGCCGACCCCTGCCCCCGCCGTCTGCAGCATCGGGATATCATTCGCGCCGTCGCCCACCGCCACCGCCGCGCGCGTGTCGGCGCCGAGCAAGCGTGCTTCATCCTCCACGGTTTTTTTCTTGGTATTCTTGTCCACAATCGGCTCCATCACTTCGCCGGTCAGCATGTCGTATTCGATGCCAAGACGGTTGCCGATGTTTTTGTTGAAACCCAATGTCTGCGCGACGGGCGCGGTAAAGAAATCAAAACCGCCCGAAATCAGCACGCAACCCGCACCGAAACGCCGCATCGTGCCAACCAGTGTTTTCGCGCCCTTGGAATAACGCACCTGGTCCAGCGTTTCCTGCAACGCCGACACCGGCATCCCGCGCAACAACCCCACGCGCATCCGCAAGGCTTCGGCGAAATCGATCTCCCCGCGCATCGCCTGTTGCGTGATGGGCGCGATTTTATCCTTCAGCCCGAAATGCGCGGCAAGCTCGTCCAGCGTCTCCCCCTCGATCATCGTTGCGTCCATATCGGCGACCAGCAATTTCTTGCGGCGGAATTCATCCTTCGCCTGCACGAACACATCACACGCGCCGAAATCGGCGAACGCCGTACGCAGCGCAGCCGTCAAATTTTCGTGATGCGCGGATACCGTGATGTCGATTGCCGTTGCGGGGTTCAGGATATCGAGCGTCACGTTGTCAACAGCCGCCGATTTCGCCAGCGCAATGGCGCGTGTTTGAATGGCTTCATCCAGCGTGCCTTCGCGTGCCGCGACGATGGTAATGACGGTATCGGACATGACAGATTCCCCTTTGTTCCGGCCTGCATTAAAGCAAAATTCGCATTATGTATCAAGGGGATAATCGCGATACTATTTGACGGATTAAGAACGGCGTCGGAAGATATGCTCATAGTGTTAATAACCTGTAAGGAGCCACATTGACCGCGACGCTGTATCGTCCCCGTAACATCGCCAGCACCGTTATCCATTATAGTGCTACCGCCGCAATCGCCGGCATCAGTCTCGCCCTCGGCGGCCCCATCGGCATAGCCGCCGCCGTCGTCCTCTCAGGAGGAATCTCTTGGCTGGTACTGAAACAGCAAAAAGATTTCCTCGAAAACCGCCTTGTCGAACATCCCCGCGTCCACAAACATTCGCCGCATCTGGGTGAAATGGCGGATGACCTTTAGAACCGCTCCGGCCTGAACGCAGCCGAACATCCCATCTATGATTTCCGCGCCGACCGCAAAAAATCGAAAGACCAGGGCATCATCGGCAAAGTGCTGGAGGAAGCATTCGAGGCGATGGGCGACACACACAACGCCGCCGCACTGCACCTTGGCAAGCCCGTCATCATGATATCCGAGCCGCTGCTGAAGCTGCTGGACGACAAGGAAGAAAAAGCGGTGCTGGCGCACGAATTCGCGCATACGGCCGCGCATCACACGCGCATCGGCCTGCCGCAAAAACTACTGGGCGGGCTTGCCGTCACGACCAATGCCATGACCATGATCGGCGCGTGGTGGGCAACCGGCTGGCGCGGCATGCTGTCGAGCGCGGCTGCATCCATCGGCACATCCGTCGTCGGCAACCTGTTGGCGCGCAAGGCGACCGAAGGCAGCGGCGTGATGACGACGAAGGAAGAATATCTCGACCTTCCCGAACTCGCGCAGCGCAAAAAGATCAAGGCAGTCATCAAGGGCGCGGCATCCGCCGTTTCCATCGGCGTGCTGACCTTGTTCAGTCCCGCCTACCTCACGCTCTGGGCTGCGACAAAGGTATTGGGCGTTGCGAACAAGCTTGTGACGGGTGCGTATAGCCGCAGCATGGAATATCAAGCCGACCGTGGCGCCATTGAACTGGGTGCTGATCCGCTGGCGCTCGTGACAGGGTTACGTAAAATTGAACAAGTGATCGAAAACAGCAAACTGGAGGCCTTCGATGGCAAGCTGCCCGAAAAAGGCATGCTGACCAAGGCATGGGCCGAGGCCACGGCATCGCACCCCGCGACCGAAAAGCGCGTCGCGCGCCTGATAAAATTCGCTGAAAAACAAGGCGTTGCGAAGGATGTGATCGACAGGGCCGCGTTTGGCACGGTCGAGGTTTCCAAGGAACACAACATGCCCTACAGCGTGATAAAAGAATTGGCACACGGTATGTAATCACTCCGGAATCCTTGCTATACTCACGCTTTCCCGGCAATGACCGGACTATAGGAGAGTGTGTGATGCAAAAACCGACAACGAAACCCGCCTGCCCCAATTTTTCTTCCGGCCCCTGCGCAAAGCGTCCCGGCTGGACCCCCGATGTGCTGAAAGGCGCACCGACCGGCCGTTCCCACCGCGCCTCCATCGGCGTCAAGAAACTTGCCGAAGTGATCGAGAAGTCAAAGGCCATCCTTGGCATGCCGGCGGATTACCGCCTTGCCATCGTCCCCGGTTCCGATACCGGCGCGATTGAAATGGCGATGTGGTCGCTGCTGGGCGCGCGCGGCGTGGATGTTCTGGGCTGGGAAGTCTTCGGCAAGATGTGGATCATCGACGTCACCAAGCAATTGAAACTCTCCGACGTGCGCACCTTCGATGCGCCGTTCGGCTCGATCCCCGACCTCAACCAAGTCGATACCGACAGCGACGTGGTGTTCACATGGAACGGCACAACCTCGGGCGTTAAAGTCCCGAACGGCGACTGGATCAAATCCGACCGCAAGGGCCTGACGATCTGCGACGCAACCTCCGCCGTTTTCGCGATGGACCTGCCGTGGGACAAGCTCGATGTCGTCACATGGTCGTGGCAAAAGGTGCTGGGCGGCGAAGCCGCGCACGGCATGCTCGCCCTGTCGCCCCGCGCGGTCGAACGTCTGAACAGCTATTCCCCGCCCTGGCCGATGCCGAAAGTTTTCCGCCTGACCAAGGGCGGCAAGCTGGTGGAAGAACCGTTTGAAGGCAAGACGATCAACACCCCCTCCATGCTCGCGGTCGAAGACTGCCTCGACGCCCTGAAATGGGCGGAAGGCATCGGCGGTTTGAAAGGCCTGATGGCGCGCACGAACGGCAACCTGAAAGCGGTTGAAGACTGGGTTGCGAAAACCGACTGGGCTGAATTCCTGCCCGAGCGCGCGGATATCCGCTCCAACACCTCCATCTGCTTCAAGGTCGTCGATAGCTGGCTGACCTCGAAGGATGAAGAAGCACAGCGCAAGGTCATCAAGTCTGTGGAAACCATGCTGGATAAAGAAGGCGTGGCGTATGAAATCGCCAACCACCGCGACGCGCCCCCGTCATTCCGTATCTGGGGCGGCGCAACGGTCGAAACATCCGACGTGAAATCGCTGCTGGAATGGGTCAGCTGGGCCTATGACAGCGTAAAAGCGCAGGAACAGGCGAAAGCGGCGTAAAAAACCGCACTTTCCCCGTTCGGCAGCTGGTTTTCGGCGTAATTGCGACTACTTGGATTCAAGTAGCGTGAAACGATTGGGGGAAACGCATGGTCAAGGTACTGGGTCACCGCGGCGTCCGGCAGCATAAAGGAACCGACGAAAACTCGATTCCGGCATTCGAGCGCGCGATGAACGAGAGCGACGGCATCGAAACCGACGTTGTCGTGTCCTGCGATAAGACCCCGTTCCTCTGCCACGAAACCCGCCAGATCACCATTCCACGCCTGTACACGCGCGCGACCAGTTCGCTGAAGCGTCACCTCAACCGTGCTTCAGCGAAACTGACGCGCGGCAAGCGCATCGACCAGATGCAATCGAATGATGTGGATTGCCTGACGCTCAAAAAGGGCTCGAAACTACCGCGCCTTGCCGAACTGTTCTCGCTGGCGCAACTGCACCCTGGCAAAATTCTTGATATCGAATTGAAAGGCTACGGCACCGCAGCACCCGTCATCGCCGAAATCCACAAGGCGATTGCGGAAAGCAAGATCACCAAGGATCAGGTTATCCTGACATCGTTCGACCACGCCGCGCTGGCCGAAGCGCGCAAGATCGACCCCGAGATCAAATGCGGCATGATCTTTTCCCGCCGCGACATGCGGAACAAGCCTATTTACCCGTGGGAAAAAGCCAGCACCCGCGCCTATGCGCCGCTGGATGAAACGACGCTGACCGGCAAGAATGCGACGGAAGCGAAGCCCGATTATTTCGTGATGACCGCGCGCACGTTATCCGCCGCGAATATCGCCAAAATCCACCGCCATCACCCGAACGCCAAGATCATGATCTGGACGACGAAAAAGCCGGAACGTGACAAGATTTTGAAGAAAAAATTATCAGACCCCGCAATCGTGCGGCATCTTGATACGATCATCACGGATTTTCCGGCAAAGATGACGGGAATGCTGAAACAGCGCGGCTTGCGGCCGTGATTAAGCCGGACCGAAATCCAGAGGCTTCAACTGGCCGGTTTTCACCAGCACACTGAAATCACGCGCCTGTTCGAAGGCTTCAGTTGCGATGCGCGCCGATTTATCCTGAAACGATTTGCTCAGGCCGTTTTTCTGGAAGTAAGTGGTCTCCGCTTCGAATTTCGAGCGATCCATGTAGGTCGTGCCGTGCTGTGACTGGTCGAAAGTATCGGCGTAATAATGACCGGGCTCATCTGTCTTGCCTTTACGGATCTGCTCCACTGCGCCAGTGACGCCAGATTTCACGAACAACCATGCCTTATGAGGATCACTGACAAAAGCCTGGAACATCTTCTCTTTCCAGTTCATCTGCTTCCATTCCAGATCTTGACGGATGCGACGATACTCGTCTGTATTAACGACTTTTTCCGCTTTTGCGTTAAATTCTGCCTGCATGGTGTTTCCCCTTATCCCCGAGTCTTCGAAATTTGATTTACCTACTATACGCTCATCCCATAAAAGTGTACATGTTGTTTTCATAATAATGGTACTTAGTTACCGCATAATGCCGAATATTCTAAGTAATTGTCTAAATTACCCCTCTGCTGCGCTGCAACATCGCATTGCTTGCCGCTTCTAAAACGCGGGCGTATCATGTGGCTTCATATTTATAAGGACCCCGTCATGACCGCTAAACCCAAAGTTCTGATCGCCGACAAAATGAGCCCGCAAGCCGAAGCCATCTTCAAATCGCGCGGCGTCGATGTGACGGTCAAGACCGACCTGAAACCGGAAGAGCTGAAAGCCGAGATCGCTAATTACGATGGCCTCGCCGTCCGTTCCACCACCAAGGTCACGGCGGATATCCTCAGTAGCGCAACGAACCTGAAGGTCATCGGCCGCGCCGGCATCGGCGTCGATAACGTTGACGTGCCCGCCGCCACGCAAACCGGCGTCGTTGTCATGAACACGCCCTTCGGCAATTCCATCACCACCGCCGAACACACCATCGCCATGCTGATGGCCCTCGCCCGCGACATTCCGCAGGCAAACGCATCCACCCATGCGGGAAAATGGGAAAAAACGAAATTCATGGGCCAGGAAATTTTCGGCAAGACGCTCGGCGTCATCGGCTGCGGCAACATCGGCGCGATCGTCGCCGACCGCGGCATCGGCCTGAAAATGAAGGTCATCGCCTTCGACCCCTTCCTGTCGGCCGAACGCGCCGTGGAACTGGGCGTTGAAAAAGTGGAGTTGGAAGACGTGCTGACCCGCGCCGATTTCATCACCATCCACACCCCCATGACCGAAAAGACCAAGGGCATCATCAACGCAGCTGCAATCGCCAAAATGAAAAAAGGCGTGCGCCTGATCAACTGCGCGCGCGGCGGGTTGATTGTGGAAGCAGACCTGAAGGCGGCACTGGATAGCGGCCATGTGGCCGGCGCTGCGCTTGACGTGTTCGAAACCGAACCCGCAAAAGAAAACGTGTTGTTCAACCATGCCAAAGTGATCTGCACCCCGCACCTTGGCGCATCGACCGTCGAAGCGCAGGAAAACGTGGCGCTGCAGGTGGCCGAACAAATGTCCGACTTCCTCCTGCAGGGCGCGGTTGCCAATGCCGTCAACATGCCGTCGGTCAGCGCGGAAGACGCACCGAAATTGAAACCCTACATGAAACTCGCCGAACAGCTGGGCAGCTTCGCGGGCCAGATGGCGACGACGGATGCCAAAGAAATCCAGATCGAATATGAAGGGCTCGTGGCCGCCACCAACACCAAGCCGCTGACCGCGCTGGTGCTGGCGGGTTTCCTGAAACCCTCGATGGAAGGCGTGAACATCGTGAGCGCACCCGCGCGCGCTAAAGAACGCGGCATCACCATCGCCGAAACGAAACGCGACAAGGCACAGAATTACCAGACCATCATCCGCGTGACGGTGAAGGATGCCAGCGGCACCATCACGATTTCGGGCACCATCTTCAACGACCGCCCTCGGGTAGTCGACATCAACGGCGTGCCCACAGATGCGTCGCTGAATTCGGAAATGCTCTACGTCCTCAACCTCGACAAGCCGGGCCTGATCGGTGCGGTCGGCACGATCTTGGGCGACAACAAGGTCAACATCTCCGACTTCAACCTTGGCCGGATCCCCGGCAAAGACCGCGCAATCGCCCTGATTTCCGTCGACGGTGCCGTGCCGCAGACGATCATCGACCAGATCAAGAAAATTGCCCAGGTCGAGCAGGCGAAAGTACTGCGCTTTTAACATTTAAACCACCCTGCCTTCGGGTGGGGTGGAGAATAAAATGACGATCAAGGAAATTTACGCCGCAGTTGCGATCCTGCTGATGCTGTTTTCGCGCGGCACATACTTTACAAGCATCCTCAAAGGGCGCACGAAGCCCCACGCGTTTTCGTGGCTGATCTGGGGCGTTATCTCCAGCATTGGCTTCGCGGCGCAGATTGCCGAACATGCGGGCGCGGCGGCGTGGGTGCGCGGCGTCGGCTGTATCACCTGCTTCGTCGTGGTCGGACTGTGCTGGTTCAAGGGCGAACGCGACATCCGCCGTGCGGACTGGATTACCCTCGCCGTGGCGCTATTGGCCATTCCGCTGTGGATGGTCACTAAAACGCCGATGTGGTCGGTCATCCTTGTCTGCCTGATCGACACTTCCGGCTACCTGCCCACGCTGCGCAAGGTGTATGTCAAGCCGAAGGAAGAAACGCCCTATGGTTATATCCTGTCCTCGGCTGGTGCCTTCCTGTCAGTGCTGGCGATTGATAATTATACAATTTCCACATGGCTGTATCCCGTAGTGCTGACGGCATCGAACCTATTGATGGCAGGGTTCATTTTCCTGCGTCGCCACCAGCAGCATGTACATGCGAAGAAAAACGAATTGCTGGTCTCCTCCGGCGAAGCCAGTTTGCATTTATAATGATGACTGACCTGCAAATTTTCGGCGCGCTGGCGACCAGCACCGTTTTCATCTCGCGCTTCTTTTATTTCCGCAGCATCTATCGCGACGGGGCGAAGCCACACGCCTTTTCATGGTTGATCTGGGGCTGCATTTCTGCTGTCGGCTTCGCGGCGCAGGTGGCGGAGGGTGCAGGCCCCGGCGCCTGGGCGCGGGGCTTTGCCTGCGCGACCTGTTTTATCCTCGTCGTCATCGGCTGGCAGCGCGGCGACCACAGTTATAAAACCGGCGACTGGGTGACGCTTGCCGTTTCGCTGTCGGCCATTCCGCTGTGGGTCGTTACCGAAACGCCGATCTGGTCGGTCATCCTTGTCTGCATCATCGACTGCGTAGGCTATATCCCGACAATCCGCAAAGCCATCGACAAACCGTTCGAAGAACCGGCGGCGGGCTATGGGTGGTTCGCCATCGGCGCCCTCCTCTCCCTTGCGGCGATTGAACATTACACGCCGTCCACCTGGCTCTACCCCGTCGTCATGGTCGTTTCCAACAGCGCCATGACCGCTTTCCTGCTGCTGCGCCGCCAGCAGAAAACGGCAATTGCCTGAATCAGCTGGAATGCTATTATAAACCCATGAAACGCCTGTTTTTCGCCCTTTTGGTCCTGTTCTCCCTGTCCACCCCCGCTGCTGCCATGAATGCGCAGCAGGGTGAATATTCGTCACGCGCTGAAAAGCCGCGCTTCACACAGGAAGTCGCTTCCATCGAGGTGCTGAAAAAAGACCGGCTGATGGTGTTGATGGATGCCGAAGGCAAGGTTATCACCAGTTATAAAATATCGCTCGGCCGCTTTCCCGAAGGCCCCAAGGAACAGGAAGGCGACGGCCGCACGCCGGAGGGCAAATACACAATCGATATGCGCAACGGCAACAGCCACTATTACCGCTCATTGCGTATTTCATACCCCAGCGAGGAAGAAGCGAAAGCCGCCAAGAAAAAAGGCGTCAACCCCGGCGGCAATATCTTCATCCACGGCAAACCGAACATGAAATTCTGGATGTTCTGGAAGTACAACAAATCCAAGGACTGGACGGATGGCTGCATCGCCGTCGACGACCGCGACATGCGCGAAATCTGGGAAGTCATCCGCGAAGGCACGCCCATCACCATCGTTCCTTAAAGGTTCATCTTCATGCCCGTTTTCGAAACGCTCGCACCTGCGCTCACGACATTGCTGATGCTGGCGGGAAATCCCGCAGGCTGCCCGGCGCAAGGGCAGGTCAGCGTCGATGTGCGTCTTGATAAACGCGACAGCGCCTATATCACAAACTGGACGTCGCAACAGTTGACCGCGAAATATGGCCGCGACCCGGACTCAACCCTGTCCACCGACGGGCACTGGATGGTCAGCGGCGTGACGGTCGTCAGCGAAGGCGGTCTTTCCGCACAGACGAAAATGTCGTTCAACATCCTGCCGAATTACAAAAACGACACCGCCTGCCTGACCGTCGACAAGGTTGAATATCAGGTGCAATACGCGCCGAAAATTTTCATCGCACAGGATTATAAGGATATGGGCTGCCGGTATTCCGCGACATTGATGCACGAAAAACGTCATGTGCAGACCGATGTACGCACCTTCAGCGATTTCTTCCCCGATATCGCCAAAAGCATACGCGATACCGTGCAGCGCGTGGGCGCGCAAGGCCCTTTCCCGAATGCCGCCACGCCCGAAATGCAGAAACGCACGATGGATCAGATCAATGCCGACCTGAAACCGGTTTTCGACCGTTTGGTCGAATTGCGCCGCAAACGGCAGGCGGAGATTGATACCGAGGCTAATTATATCCGCGACACCGCCCTCTGCCCCGGCCAGTTCCCCAAATTTGACGGCAATAAATAGATATGGTCGAATAGAGATATGATCGGTTTTGACCCCATATCCATGCCCACCCTGCTGCTGCTGGCCGGCATGTCCGGCAGTTGCCCCAACCTTGGCGGCGCCACCGTCGATGTGACGCTGAATGCCAGCGAAGCGCCGCTCGATACCAGCATGACGCATGAGGAACTGACGGCAGGTTTCGCCAACAACCCCGATTCAACGCTGTCGACCGAACCCGGCTGGCATCTGGGCGGTCTTACCATGAGCAACGTGCAGCAATTGTTCAGCGCACATTTCGAACAGGCGTTATACCCAGATGGCACGGCATGTTTTGCCTTGTCGGATGTGTCGATCGATATCATCTATACACCCGTGATCTACGTTGCATCCGATTATGTGGGGCAGCAATGCCGCTACACCGTCACGCTGGCGCATGAACAGCGGCATGTGGGCACCGATTTGCAGGTGTTCAACGATTTCACGCCCTATCTGCAGGGCAACCTGCAGGCCTATATCAACCGCATCGGCACGCAAGGCCCGTATGACCAGAGCCAGTTGCAGGCGGCGCAGGACGCGCTGCTGCAACAGGTCGAACAGGCCGCGCAGCCGATCATGGACCAGCTGGTCGAAACGCGCCGCCAGCGTCAGGCAGAATTTGACACCCAGACCAATTACGAACGCGAAAGCGCCATGTGCTCGGACAGTGGTGATTGATGCTTGATGTACCGCTGTTGCTGGCAAAATCATACATTCTGGCGCAAATGACCGTTTGCCCCATGCCCGATTATATTCCCGAGGTGGATGTCGAGTTCCGCACCAGCAAACCCGAATATGTGACCTCCGTGCAGATCAAATCCCTGACCGAAGCGATGAAGGGCAACAAGGACGCCACGCACCTGACCGAAAGCAGCAGCAAGTGGCGCGTCTTCGGCATGACCGAAGGTGTGTTGGGCGGCGGCAATTACCGCGTGTCCTATATGACCAAGACCGACCAGACGGGGCAGCGCTGCATCTATGTTGACCGCGTGAAACTGCTGATCACCTATACCCCGACCATTTTCATCGGCAAGGAACTGCAGACATCCGAATGCCATTTCAAGATGACCAAGCTGCACGAAGAACGCCACGTCGCGACCGACCTGAAGGTGATCAAGGAATACCTGCCGAAAATCAAAATGGAAATCCTGTGGTACCTGCGCGGCGTCGGCGGCCAAGGCCCCTTTCCGCAATACGAAACCGACAAGAATGCCAAGCGCATCATCGACGAAGTCGTCGCCTATGTCCGCCCGATGGTCGAAAAAATGATCGAGACCAAGCGCGCCAGACAGAGCGATATCGACACCGTTGAAAACTATAAGTACGAATCCGGCCTTTGCCCCGGCGATATGCCCAAAATCGACCCATAAAATATTATTGAAAATTGACCTGTGTCATGGTATCTGATGCACCATGAAGAAGCCTGTTCACATCATCGGCGCCGGCATGGCGGGTTCGGAAGCGGCATGGCAGCTGGTCAATGCCGGCGTGCCCGTGGTGCTGCATGAAATGCGCCCCGTGCAAAAAACCGAAGCCCACAGCACCGAGAATTTCGCAGAACTGGTGTGCTCCAATTCCTTCCGCTCCGACGACTGGGAATATAACGCGGTCGGCCTGCTGCACGAAGAAATGCGCCGTGCAAATTCACTCATCATGGGCGCGGGCGACCGCAACAAGGTTCCGGCTGGATCCGCCCTTGCCGTTGACCGCGATATGTTTTCGCAAGACGTCACCGACAAGCTGAAAAACCATCCGCTGGTGACCGTTGAGCGTGGCGAAGTCGCGGGCCTGCCGCCCGCCGATTGGGACAGCGTTATTATCTCGACCGGCCCCCTCACCTCGCCCGCGCTGTCGAAGGCCGTGCTGGAAATCACCAACGAACAGAGCCTCGCGTTTTTCGATGCGATTGCGCCGATCGTGTTCACGGAATCGATCGACATGGAAAAGGCATGGTTCCAGTCGCGCTACGACAAGCCCGGCCCCGGCGGCACGGGCAAGGATTACATTAACTGCGCGTTTGACGCCAAGGAAGATTACTACGCCTTTATCGACGCGCTGCTGGCCGCCGAAAAAACAGAATTCAAGGAATGGGAAAAAGACACGCCCTATTTCGAAGGCTGCCTGCCGATTGAAGTCATGGCAGAACGCGGGCGCGATACCTTGCGCTTCGGCCCCATGAAACCGGTCGGGTTGGATAACCCGAAGATGGACCGCCGCCCTTGGGCCGTTGTGCAGCTGCGTCAGGACAATAAACTCGGCACGCTCTATAACATCGTCGGTTTCCAGACGAAAATGAAATACGGCGAACAGACGCGCATCCTGCGCATGATCCCCGGCCTTGAAAATGCCGAATTCGCGCGCCTTGGCGGCATTCACCGCAATACCTTCATCAACAGCCCGAAACTGCTGGATGCCGCATTGCGCCTGAAGGTGCAGCCGCGCATCCGTTTTGCGGGTCAGGTCACGGGTTGCGAAGGCTATGTCGAAAGCGCCGCTGTCGGCCTGATGGCAGGACGTTTTGCCGCCGCCGAATATCACGGGCAGACCGTCGAAACGCCGCCCGTCACGACCGCGATGGGCGCGCTGCTCAACCACATCACGACAGGCGCCGAGGCTGAAACATTCCAGCCCATGAACATCAATTTCGGCTTGTTCCCGCCCATCGATGAAACGGGTCTGGTGCAGGAAGGCAAAAAGAAAGTCGACAGCCGCGACCGCAAACGCGCCTATGCCGTGCGCGCGCTCGCCGATCTGGATGGCTGGTTGAAGAATTACAAGGCAGCAGCCTAAGCCGCCCACCACAACCGCAACGCCATCAACGGCGGCGGCAATTTCAGTGCAGATGACAGTAAATTATAATCCGCCTTTTCAATCTGGCGGAGGTACATGTTCGCCAGCTTCGCTGGCAACAGCGGCGCATTGGTTTTTGCGGCATCCACCACAGCCTTCACCACCGGTTTCAGCTTTTCGAATTCCTTGCCCTCGAACAGCGCATACTGGTTCGTTTCCGCCTTATGCAGCTGGTCTTCGGGCAGATAACAGCGGCGTTGTTTGGAATGAACAACCACGGCGCGCAGCAAGCCGGCCAGCGCGTATGATGTTGCCGCCGCCTGAATGTCTTCTTCCTTCGCCTGTTTGCCCTCGACCATCAATGCCAGTTTCAGCAGGGGCGTCGTCGTGAAATCGGCGTAATGCCTCATGCCCTCCAGCGTCGCGGGCAATTTATCCTCGAGGTCGAATTCGCGGGCATAGAGCAGGTTATCGAACAATTCGCGCGGCAGGCTGTATTGGCGGATCGTGGCCGCCAGCGGCTCCACGACTTCATGCTTCAGCGGCGGTTTGCCGTCATAGATCGCGGCAATCGCATCACGCCACCATTGCAGGCGTATCAGGCCCAGCCTCGTTTCGGTCACCACCTCTCGAGTCTTGGCGATTTCGTAGTTGAAGGCGTAGAGCACGAACAATCCGTCGCGCGCGGCGGGCCTGGCCAGCAGCGTTAAAAGGAAACGGTCCGGATCGTGTTTCCGGACCGTTTCCGCACAATAGGAAAGCTGCGTATTAATGGTGATACGGGCTCCGGAAGGCGAAGAAGGGCTTGCCGGCTTTTTCGTCGCGCGTGCCGGGCTTGTCGGTCGGCAGC
>JBBRVE010000023.1:0-34224 GCA_038247245.1 Bdellovibrionales bacterium
GTCCGGCAGAAACGGCTCGATCTTTTCCCATTGCGCGTCATTCAGCCAAAACTGGTTTTTTCTCATGTCATCTGTACTCCCCAATACAGAGAATCATTATCCGATTCATATCTCAAGAGATTTATTGGGTTTTAACCCTAATAAACATCATGGCGGGCAAATACGCCAATCCGACAACGGGTATATTCAGTATGCGTGGCAGCGGCTTGAGATCGAGACGCCAAAAGCTGAGAAGTGCTGGAATAAAAATAAACGCAAGTCGTCGGTGAAGAATTTCACCCGGGCTGCCACTCATTCTCCATTGAATGGCGACATGAAGAAAATGAATGAGTGTGATCGCCAACAGAGGCCAGAAAAAGGCAAATAAGGCGATGTATAACCCCCGCCCAGGTTTCATACACCAGTTTTTCAACGGCTCGAACATCACTCCCCGCTCTGCAGCAACGTCCCGGCCTTGCGGGCGCTGTTAAAGGAGAGCTGGAGGAGGAACATGGAGAGCGCCATGTAGCCGCAGTTGAGCAGGAAGGCCCACCACATATGGGATGGCTCGAACGTCCCATGATTGATGATCGCGCGCAGGCCTTCGAAGACATGCGATGCGGGCAGCGCGTTGGCGATGGGTTGAATCCATGCGGGCAGCGACGATATCGGGTAATAGACCGCGCAGAAGGGTGCCAAGAAGAAGGTGAGCGCCCAGGCGAGCGTTTCCGCGCCCTGCCCCGCCTTCAGCAGCAAGGCCATGATAAGGAAGCCGAGCCACCAGCCCATGAACATCAGGTTGAAAAAGAAAAACAGCAGCGGCAGGCCAAGGTCGAACAGCGAATAGCCGTAGAAGGGGATCGCCAAAATGGTCGCGGGCAATATGCCCGCCAGCGCGCGCAGGATGGAATAGGCCATCATCGCCATCCACCATTCATACGGGCGCAAGGGGCTGACGAATAAATGGCCGAGGTTGCGCGCCCAGACTTCTTCGAGGTAGGACAGCGTCACGCCCAGCTGCGTGCGGAACAGCATATCCCACAGCAGCACCGCGCCCAGCAGCATGCCGAATGCTTTTTCGCCCAAACCGCCGCCACCGCCCGGCGTGCTGCCCGACATGGCGAAGAAACGGGAAATGAAGCCCCACAAAATCATCTGCACCGACGGCCAGTAAATGATTTCGATGATGCGCGCTTTCGATCCGCGCAGGATATACAGGTGGCGGATGAGGACGGCGTAGATGCGCTCACACGATTTCATCATGCGGCTTCCCCTTTACCCGTGCCGCGCGCGATATCGAGGAACACTTCCTCCATATCTTTCCGCCCGTAACGCTTCACCAGTTCGGTCGGCGTGCCGGTATCGACGATCTTGCCCTTTTTCATCATCAGCACGTTATCGCACAAGCGCTCCACCTCGCGCATGTTGTGCGAGGCCAGCAGGATGGTCGTGCCGTGTTTCTTGCGGAAATCATCCAGCAGCGTGCGGATGCGGTCGGCGGTATCGGGGTCGAGCGATGCGGTGGGTTCGTCCAGCAGCAGCACATCAGGGATATTGACCAGCGCCTTTGACAGCGACACGCGCGTTTTCTGTCCCGCGGACAGTTTGCCCACCGGACGGTCGATGAAGTCGAGCATGTCGAGTTCTTTGGCCAGCGTCACGATATGGTTTTCAACATCCGGCACGTTATACAGCTTGCCGTAGACGCGCAAATTCTGGCGCACGGTCAGTTTCCACGGCAGGTCGACGTAAGGAGATGAAAAATTCATGCGCTGCAGCGCGGGATAGCGGTTGCCCAGCATATCGTGGCCGAGGATATGGATGCTGCCCGATGACGGCGACAGCGCGCCCAGCAGCATGGCGATCGTGGTGGTTTTCCCGGCGCCGTTGCCGCCCAGCAGCGCGGTGATGCTGCCCTTTTTCACGGTGAATGAAATGCCGTCCACGGCCAGTACGTTTTTGTACTGCTTGGTCAGGTCCTTGACGGAAATGGTGTAGGGCATTCGAAATCCCGCGAAGACTTACGTCTTGTCTTTGTCTTTCTTGCGGAATGAATCGAGGGAAACGACTTCGCCTTTTTTCTTCTGCTTGTCGTCCTTGTCGATGTCCAGCTCTTCGGCCTCGAAATGCACGTCGTCTTCGTCTTCCTCGGTCAGCGGCTGGAATTGCAGCGCGAAGTTGACGGAAGGGTCGGCGAAGATAGTGATCGCGGGCAGCGGGATCGTCAGGCGTTCCGGCACGTTGTTGAAGGACAGCATGACCGTGAACTTGTCGTTATCAACCTCAAGGTCATAGAACTGGTGCTGCAAAACGATGGTCATTTCGCCGGGATAGCGTTCCTTGAGGTAATTCGGCAGCTTCACGCCCGGATGTTCGGTGAAGAAGGTGATGTAGAAATGATGGTCTTCGACCAGCCCGTCCTTGACGACCTCGTCCAGCGCCTGTTTCACGACGCCGCGCAGGGCGCGTTCGACCATTTTGTCGTATCGGAAGGCGTCTTCTTGATTACGGGGGGGCATAACTATTCTTGCTCCGGTGTTCGTAAAAGCCATATCTGCGGCCAGTTTAAAGAGAGTCGGCAGCCATGTCATCCCCTTATTAAGGAGATTATGGAAGGCCGGTGGGTGAAGAAAGTGGGGCGGTTCTGTTGCTAGGCCCGCCCCGCGCCCCACCCTAAGTATTACTACCTAAGGGATTGAATGCTAACTACGCTTACGTGCCGTTAGGCGACGAGGCGGAGTTCTGCCGTTGCCGGCTGATTGTCATTAGCATTTATCAAAGTAGCCCGATAACGGTGGTACAATACCGAACGAAAGCAACCATCTTTATTACGCACGTCGATCCTATTTCGGCCCCATACCGGATGCGGAAGAACTCATATCCCGCAAAACCTTTGTAGATGGTGGAGCCGCCGGGTACCGCCCCCGGGTCCGTATCGCCTATTACACAGCGCGTTTATCGTCATAGTCGGCCTTGCGGCTGACAGTTTCAATATAGCGCAAAATGATTAAAAGTCCATGATTTCCCGATGCTTGGCCGGCCATCCTGAAGCGGTTGTAATTGCGGCGGATTTTGCTTCAAAAACACCCCCTGCGCCATGATAGGATGGGCTATCGAACCGCTGGGGGCATTAGAATGAAGCAATATCTCGACCTGATGAGCCACGTGCTGGACAACGGCAAGCTCAAGAAAAACCGCACGGGCATCGATACCATTTCAACTTTCGGGTATCAGAACCGCTATAACCTCGCCGATGGCTTTCCGCTGGTCACCACGAAAAAGGTGCACACCAAATCGATCATCCACGAATTGCTGTGGTTCCTTAAAGGTGACACCAACATCAAATACCTGAAGGAAAATAACGTCCGCATCTGGGATGAATGGGCGGATGAACGCGGCGACCTGGGCCCCGTTTACGGCCATCAATGGCGCAGCTGGGCCGCCGCCGATGACAAGGCGATCGACCAGATCGGCGATGTGGTGAAAGAGATCAAGACCAATCCCGACAGCCGCCGCCTGATCGTTTCCGCATGGAACCCGTCGGACATTCCCAAAATGGCGCTCGCCCCCTGCCATTGCCTGTTCCAGTTCTATGTCGCGGACGGCAAATTATCGTGCCAGCTGTACCAACGCTCCGCCGACGTATTTTTGGGCGTACCGTTCAACATTGCATCCTATGCGCTGCTGACGCTGATGATTGCGCAAGTGACGGGGCTGCAGCCGGGTGAATTCATCCACAGCTTTGGCGACCTGCATATCTACGTCAACCATATGGAACAATGCCGGTTGCAGTTACAGCGCGAACCGCTGAAACTGCCGCGCATGACGATTGATCCCTCCGTCAAAAACCTTGCCGACTTCACCTATGAAAGCTTTACGCTGGAAGGCTATGAACACCACGCCGCGATCAAGGGGCAAGTGGCGGTATGACGGTCAAGGTTGCGTTGATCGCTGCCGTCGCCGAAAACGGCGTGATGGGCAAGGGCGACTGGCTGCCCTGGGAAATCAAATCGGAATTCCAGTACTTTAAAAAAACCACGCTCGGCCACCCGATCATCTTTGGCCGCAAGACGCTGGAGACGCTGGGCGGGCCGCTGCCCAAGCGCGAGAATATCGTCGTGACGCGCGATCCCGATTACACCGCCGAAGGCGCCGTTGTGAAACATACGCTGGAGGCGGCGATAACCCACGCAAAAGCGACTGCGGCGCGTGATGGCGTTGAACAGGTTTTCGTAGGCGGCGGGGCGGAGATTTACGCCCTTGCGCTGCCCCATGCCGACCGGCTGTACCTGACCGAAATCCACCTGAAACCCGATGGCGACACCGTTTTCCCCCCCTTTGACCGGTCGGAATGGGACGAGGTGAAACGCGAATTTCACAAGGCAAAAGAAGGGGAAAGCGCCGATTACACCATTACGGTGCTGGAGCGCAAAGGTTAACAGCCCCCTGTTTTGCCACGATTTTCCTAGCCTAATATTTCATAATACTGTAATCTCTCCCCCATACAAGATTTGCAGCCGATTCCACAGATGTTAGGGAAGAAATCGCATGGCCAAAGAAAACGCGAAAGACAGCGCAAAAGACAAAGAGAAAAAACGCCTGCGCGATTCATTCAAGAGCTTTGACCTTGAACCCATGGACCCGCCCGCACCCGCAGAAGCCCCGGTTGAGCCTGAAAAAAATATCTATGACCTTGGCCTGAACGACCGCGGCGCCGCGAATGACGATGATGTTGATGAGGATGACCGCCCCAGCAAAAAAGGCTGGTCGCTGGAGGAAGAGGCGGAACAGGAACGCATCAGCGAAGCCGCGATGGGCATTCTGCCGAAGCGCAAGGAAATCCGCAAAGCAATCGAGGAAGCATCCGATCTCGACATGATCCGCGTGATTGCGGCGGGACTGATCGAAGGCCATTACCGCGGCCGCCTTGACCCGAAAGATGTCGACAGCATGTCGGCGGCGGCATTGCTGGTCGATGCCGAAAATTTTGACGACATTTTTGAAAAATTTGACCCGCTGACCACCAGCATTGTTGATGAAATCCGCATGACGGACGAACTGGAAGACCCCGACCAGTATTACAGCGCATTGTCGCAGATGGAGCCGGAGTCAAAACGCGTCTTCATCGCGCTGCAGCTGGCCGAGCTGGAAGCCGCGCAGGAAGACCTGAAGGAAGGCCGCGACGGCCCCTATCCCGATGACCACGAGGAAATGGCCGAAAAAATCGCCGCCGCATCCGAAGGCGTCGACAAAGGCATGGTGCGCCGCGCCGTATCGCTGTTCAACGAAGTCAGCCGCGGCAGCGGTTACACCGTCAACCTGAGCATCAACAAGGACGGCGTGGTGGAATCCCAGCCCTTCCCCGACATCCCCGTGAAAAAAGAGCCGAAGGAGCCGAAAGGCCCCAAAGGTTCAGCGCCGAAGCCTTAAAAACCCGCCTCTTTTGACAAAGGCGTTGCCGTGCGCGAGACTTGCGTATGCGCCTGTTTTTCATCAGCCTGCTGATCGCCCTTGCCGTGCTGTATCCCGAAATCGCGGAACTGCAGAATTGGGATATGCCGAACGGGGCAGCGATGATATTGCGCGCCCCCCATGCGGGCCTCGGTTACATGACCGTGTTTTTCCATGAACTTGGCCACACCGTCGCCATGTACAGTTTCGGCATTCCCGCGATACCCGTTTTCAATTTCAACGATGGCGGCGGTTTTGCGCAGCCGCTGATGGAGCGTACATGGCTGTTGCAGGGCGCGGTGTATCTGGGCGTGCTGTATCTGTGCTGGCTGCTGTTTCAGGAATACCGTTTTTTGGTGATTGTGCTGGTGCTGGCACTGACGGCGGCACATCTGTATTTTTCCTTCGGCGGGCGCCATGAATGGGTCATCAATTTCATGGGCAATGGCGGCGCGGTGCTGGTGGGGTGCTACTGCATCTGGCGCGCGGCCTGCGGCCAGACCTATTCCGAACATTCGCCCGTCGCCGAAAAATACATCAACATGATTTTCGGCCTGTTCGCGGTCGCCAAGGGCGCGCTGCTGGCCTTCAGCCTTTATACCAACGACCTTGCCCGCGAGATTTATAACGACGGCATCGGCGGGCATATCGCCAATGATTTTACCGTGATCTCCGACCGCATGGATACGCGCATCGAAAACGTCGCCCTGTTTTTCGGCGGTTATATTGCGGTTTGCGTTATCCTGACCGCTGTGGCGGTTATTGTGTATCGCCTGCAGCATCCTGCTGATAACCATGTAAAAACCTGATAGCGGGAACAAGCGCCCCGCCGCCAGCGTTAGCCTTTTCTGATAGACCCGCAAAAGGTGGAAAAGCATGGCAGCGCGCAAGAAATCGATTCTCAAAACGGATTCCACGAAATCGGGCAGTCTGTGCAGCGCAGGGTCGCAAGCGCGGCCGAAATTCACCGCCTTCGCCAGCAAGATTGCCGCTTGGTCGGGCAAGCCGGTTGTGTTCCTGACCGCCTGCGCGCTGGTGATTTTGTAGGCGTCGCTAGGCCCCGCTTTCGATTTTTCCAACACATGGCAATTGGTCATCAACACCACCACCACCATCATCACCTTCCTGATGGTGTTCCTGATCCAGAATACGCAGACGCGCGACACTTATGCCATGCAACTGAAACTGGATGAGTTGATCCGCGCGACCAAAGGCGCGCACACGGTATTGCTCGACATTGAAGAGCTCAGCGAAGAAGACCTGATCGCGCTGCGCGACCAGTACGAAGCATTGGCGGCCAAGGCGCGCAAGCGCGTGCAGGCAGGCGGCAAGGATACGAACATGCCGGACATCAAGCTGAACTGATTACTTCTTATCGGGCGGCCGGATTGAAGGCAGCTTCATCCACACACGCGCCGCGATATTGCGGAAGTTTTCCGCCGTATCGTGTTCGGCATGTGCCGCCACAAACGGTTTGCCGTTATCGGCGTCTTCGCGGATGGTTTTAACCAGCGGGATATCGCCCAAAAATTCCACCTTCAGATCCGCCGCCGCCTTTTTCGCGCCGCCATGGCCGAAGATATCTTCGCGGTGGCCGCAGGCGGAGCAGCTGTGATAGCTCATGTTCTCGATGATGCCCAATACATCGACGCCGGTTTTTTCAAACATCTTGAGGCCTTTTTTGGCCTCGTTCAGCGCGACATCCTGCGGCGTCGATACGATCACCGCCCCAGACAGCGGCACATATTGCGCCATCGACAGCTGCGCGTCGCCCGTGCCGGGCGGCAGGTCGATCACCAGAATATCAAGGTCGCCCCATTCCACATCGCGCAGCAATTGCTGGATCGCGCTGTGCACCATCGGCCCGCGCCAGATGACGGGCGCATCGGGCTCGACGAAAAATCCCATCGACATGAATTTGACGCCATGCGCGGTCAGCGGAATAATCATGTCATCCGCATTCGTTTCAGGTTTCTGGCGCAGCCCCATCATCAGCGGTTGCGACGACCCGTAAATATCGGCGTCCAGCAATCCGGTTTTTTTGCCAAGCGCGGCGAAGCTGAGCGCAAGGTTCGCGGCAACCGTCGATTTGCCGACGCCGCCCTTGCCGGACGCCACGGCGATCATGTGTTTTACTTTTGGGGCGACGGGGCGCTGCGAAATTTTATGCGTCGGCGTTTGCGGCGCACCGCGCACGTTCAGTTTCGGCGGCGCGGCGCGCTCCGCCGTCAGCACGGCCAAGACCGTTTTTGCGCCGGAGAGTTTTTCAACCGCGGCCTGCGCCGCTTGGCGCAGCGGTTCAAGCTCCGCGCCCCGCGCGGGGTCGACTTCGATTGCAAAAGAAACCGTGCCGTCATTCACGGCGACTTCCTGCACCATGCCAAGTGACATAATATCGCGGCCGCGTGCGGGGTCGATCACCCCTGCCAGCGCCTTCACGACATCTTCCTTGCGTAGTGCTGTCATAACAAAGCCTTCTTGCCTAAAATCCTTGCAGCCCTATTTCAATCATGCTCAACATATATAGGGCACTCTATAGCCTTTTCCGCAATACATAACAAGGTTGTTCGCCATGGCATTGAAATCGCAAGACGGCATGATCCTTCTTCCCAATCAGGGGCCTTGGGGAAACCGTCCGGGAAATGACCAGCCCCCATCCGGTGGCGGTGGCGGCGATGGCGGCGGCAATGATGGCGGCGGCAATTCGCCCTGGGGCCAGCGCCCGCAACGCCCGTCCGGCGGTGGCGGTGGCGGCAAGAACAACGAACCAGATCTCGATGACATGCTGCGTCAGGCGCAGGACCGTTTCAAAACGACCTTTGGTAACAAGCGGCCCGGCAGCCAGATGGAGCCGTCGCGGGCCTTGGCGTTCCTGCTGGGCGCGGTTGTGATGATCTGGCTGGCCTCCGGTTTTTATACCATCCAGCCCGAAGAAAACGCCGTCGTGCTGACCTTTGGCAAGATGACCGACATCAAAAAAGAAGCCGGCCTTGGCTATCGCATGCCCTACCCGATCCAGTCGGTTGAAAAAGAAAACGTGGCGCAGAACCGCCAGCTGGATATCGGCTTTTCCGGTCGCGGCCAGTTGCAGAACGACAAGCCCACCGAAAGCAGCATGCTGACCGGTGACGAAAACATCGTGAAAATCCATTTTTCCGTTTTCTGGCGTGTCAACGATCTGGGCAAGTATTTCTATTCAATCGAAGAACCGCAGGTAATGACCGTGCAAACCGTGGCGGAATCGGCGATGCGCGAAATCATCGCGCGCACGCCCATCCAGTCGGCACTGACCGAAGGCCGCGGCGACATCGAGGCGAAATCGAAAGAACTGATGCAGAAAATCCTCGACGGCTATGACAGCGGGGTCAACATCAATTCCGTACAGCTGCTCTCCGTCGATCCGCCCAACCCCGTCATCGATGCCTTTAACGATGTGCAGCGCGCGCGCACCGACAAAGAGCGTTTGAAGAACGACGCGAACACCTACCGCAACGACATCATCCCCGTCGCCAAGGGCCAGGCCGAACGCCTGATCCGCGAAGCGGAAGGTTATAAGGAAGCGACGATCGCCAAGGCGAAGGGCGACGCGGAACGCTTCAATTCGGTTTACAAGGCGTATTCGGAATCGAAAGACATCACGCAAAAACGCCTGTATCTGGAGACCATGCAGGAAGTGTTGAAAAACAGCCGCAAGATCATCACCGGCGATTCCAAAGGCGCGCCGCTGCTGCCGCTGCTGCAGCTCGACGGCAACAGGCCGCCGTCGAACGCCATCCCCTTCAACGCACCTCCGCAGCCCGCGCAGTAAGGAAAGTAAATAACATGAGCAAATCATCCACTTTTTTGATGTTCCTTCTGGTCGCCGGTTTTGTGGTGGTCACGCAGGCGGCCTTTATCGTGAAACAAGGCACACAGGCAATGGTGCTGCAGTTCGGCCGTCCCGCAGAGAAATACGAGGAACCCGGACTGAAATTCAAGACACCGTTCATTCAAAACGTGCGCGTATTCCAAAAACGCGTGCTGAACGTCGCGCCGCCGTCGGAAGAAGTGATCCTGGCCGATCAAAAGCGCGTCGTCATCGACGCCTTCGGCCGTTACCGCATCACCGATATGCTGGCCTTCAACAACACCGTCGGCACCGAAGACGCCGCACGCGACCGTATCAACAACCTGATCAATTCCGTGACCCGCGAAGTGCTGGGTACCGCGACCCTGACGGATGTATTGTCGGACAAGCGCGCAGGCCTGATGCACGCGATCAAGGAACGCGTCAACACGGCGGCCAAGGACATGGGCGTTGAAATCGTCGACGTCCGTATCGGCCGCGCCGACCTGCCCGAACAGACCAGCCAGTCGATCTACAGCCGCATGATCACCGCCCGCCAACAAGAAGCCGCGCAGTTCCGCGGCGAGGGCAAGCAGTTCGCGAACGAAACCCGCGCGCAGGCCGACAAGGAACGCACCGTGTTGCTGGCCGAAGCCGGCCGCCAGGCGCAGGTGCAGCGCGGTATCGGCGACGAGGAAGCCATCAAGATCTATGCCGATGCCTTCAAGCAGGATCCCGATTTCTACGCGTTCTACCGCAGCATGGAAGCGTATCGCGAGAGCCTGTCCGGTTCCGACACCACGCTGATCCTGTCGCCCGACAGCGATTTCTTTAAGTACTTCAAAGAAAGCAGCGGCAAGAAATAATCATGACGGATCTGGCCGTTGCGCTCGGGCTGATGCTGGTGATCGAGGGGGCGATGTACGCCCTGTTTCCCGACGCCATGCGCCGCATGACCGCGCAGATATCGCTCCTCGCCCCGCAACAGCTGCGCATCGCCGGCCTCACGCTGGCATTGCTGGGGTTTGTGGTGGTCGCGCTGATCCGCGGAATGCCCTAAAAAACTGCCACGGATAGGGTTCCCGAATCCTGCACGCTTCCCTCAAAAATATCGCCACTTTCATTGATTGACGCTCACCCGCAACAGGCCTAACTCTAGTTGAAACTGCCTATCAAAGGCTATGGAGGATTCTGTAAATGTTAAACGTTCTGTCCCGCTTTCCCGCCGTCATGGGCGCGCTCTGCGCCGTTGCGATGCTCGCCCCCGTATCCGTGCGCGCCGCATCGCCCGACGGTTTTGAAAACCTGGCCGAAGTGCTGCTGCCGACCGTCGTGAACGTATCGACCTCGGCGAAGGCACCCGCGGCGCAGCGCATGCCGCTGCCCGACCTGCCGGAACTGCCGCCGGGCGGCACCGGTTCGCCCTTCGATGATTTCCTGAAAAAATTCTACGACGAATACAAAAACCGGCAGGGCGGCGGCGGACAGGAAGAAGAGAAAGTCTCCGCGCTCGGCTCCGGCTTTGTCGTCGATGCGGTGAACGGCTATATCGTCACCAATAACCACGTCATCAAGGGCGCGGAAGAAATCAAGATCATCCTGCAAGACGACACGACGCTGGATGCGACGCTGGTCGGCACGGACGAAAAAACCGACATCGCGGTTTTGAAAGTGAAAACCGACATTCCCCTCGTTTCCACCAAATGGGGCAACAGCGACAATTCCAAGGTTGGTTCGTGGGTGCTGGCGATCGGCAACCCCTTTGGTTTGGGCGGCACTGTCACGGCGGGCATCGTGTCCGCCCGCCAGCGCGACATCAATGCCGGGCCGTATGATGATTTCATCCAGACCGACGCATCGATCAACCGCGGCAATTCCGGCGGCCCGATGTTCAACATGAACGGCGAAGTGGTGGGCGTGAACACGGCCATCTTCTCCCCCTCCGGCGGGTCGGTCGGCATCGGCTTTGCCGTGCCGTCGAACATCGTGAAAAGCGTCGTTGACCAGCTGGTCAAATACGGCAAGACGAAACGCGGCTGGCTGGGCGTCCGCATTCAGGACGTGACGCCGGACATCGCGGAAGGTTTGGGCCTGCCCAAGAATTCGCATGGCGCGCTTGTGTCGAGCGTCACGGAAAAAGGCCCGTCCGAAGCGGCCGGCATCAAATCCGGCGACGTCATCATGACGTTTGACGGCGCGCCCGTTTCCGCCATGAAACGCCTGCCCCGCATGGTCGCCGAGGCCGAAGTGGGCCGCAAGGTGGAACTGGGTATCTGGCGCAAGGGTGCAAACATGAAAATCACCGTGACACTGGGCCAGCTGGAGACTGCAGAAGAAGCAGGGCAGCTGACGGCCGGTGGCAAGGATAAACCGGAAGCGGCGACAGAAGAAAAACTGCCCGCAACAGATGTGCCATCCCTCGGCCTGAAACTCTCGCTCCTGACCGATGAAGCACGCGAAAAATACGGCGTGGCGAAATCGGTGACCGGCGCGCTTGTCTCCGGCGTCACCGCCGACAGCCCTGCCGCACAAAAGGGCCTGGCCGAAGGCGACGTGGTGGTCGAAATCGACCAGCAGGACGTCGGCACGCCCGAAGATGTCGCAACCAAGGCGGCATCGGCACAGAAGGCTGGCGAGCCTTCGGTGCTGCTGTTTATCGCACGCAAGAACGACCGCAATTATGTGGTCGTCAAATTCAAGAAATAAGGTGGCTGTGCAGCAGCATACTGTTCTTGTGATCGGGGGCCCGACTGCCAGTGGCAAGTCGGGCCTCGCGCTTTCTGTGGCGCAACAGAAAAATGGCGTCATCATCAACGCCGATTCCATGCAGATGTATGACGGGCTTGGCATCCTGACCGCGCAGCCATCGACCGAGGATTTAACCGCCGCACCGCACCGCCTCTATGCCACCCTGCAGCCGGATGATATCTGTTCCGCCGCGCGCTGGCGCGGCATGGCATTGGCTGAAATCGGCCGCGTGATTGCAGAAGGCCGGTTGCCGGTTATCGTGGGCGGCACGGGGTTTTATATCCGCACGCTGTTGAGTGGCCTCAGCCCCATTCCGGATATCGCGCCGGAAATCCGTGACCGCCTGAATGCGCGGCAAAAAGAAATCGGTAATCCCGCCTTCCATGCAGAATTACAAAAACGCGACCCTGCGATGGCGGAAATGCTCAACCCGTTCAACACCCAGCGCCTTGTGCGCGCGATGGAGGTGCTGGAGGGCACGGGCAAAAGTCTTGCCGAATGGCAGGCATTGCCGCCCGCGCCGCCGCCCGCACATTTGAAATTTATCACAGCAACGCTGGTGCCGCCGCGCGAACGGCTGTATGCCAATTGTGATGCGCGGTTTGGCATCATGTTGAAGCAGGGCGCGCTGGAACAGGTGCGGGATTTCATGAAAACCTCAACGCCCGCCATGCCGCTTGCCAAGGCTTTGGGATATCCCGAATTGTCGTCGCATCTGGCGGGGAATATTTCGCTGACTGATGCGGTATCGCTCGCCCAGCAATCGACGCGCAATTACGCCAAACGCCAGACGACATGGTTCAGGAACCAGATGGTGCCCAATGTGGCGCTGGACGCCCCGGATGCAGCACCGTTGATCGCGCGTCTGTAAATTATTTTTTTAGCGCCGCCAGAATTTCCTGCAGCAGCCGGGTGTGTTCTTGCTGGTGACGCAGCGATTCTTCGACCATTTTCAGCCCGCGCTGCTGTTCGTCCAGCGCCTTCGTGTGGTTGTCCCAGACGCGTTTGTTCTGGCTTTTGGCAAACAGGATGACGGTGCCCATCACCAGTATGAACACCCCCAGCGGAATCAGGTTTTTGCCATTCTGCGCCCAGAAGCCGGGTGCCGGGGCGGGCGATTTTGCGACGACGGCGGTTTCGTCCGCATATTTGTCGAAGTCGGCCAGATTGTCATTCCATGCTGAACCCGCAAACCACGCGCCTTTTTTCATGTTGTAATAATAATTCAGGTCGGCGGTCCAGGCGGCATAGCTGCGGGCGAATTTCTTGAAA
Organism: Bdellovibrionales bacterium; assembly: GCA_038247245.1. Classification (GTDB taxonomy): domain Bacteria; phylum Pseudomonadota; class Alphaproteobacteria; order Micavibrionales; family UBA2020; genus JAPWJZ01. Next base: position 13,277 of record JBBRVE010000023.1, read on the forward strand.
AACGCGTCATCGGCATCGGGCAGCTCGATTTCAATGATGCCGCGATACAGGTTCTCGTAATACTGGTCGTCGTATTTCGTGACGGCGGCGTTCAGCAGCCGTAATTTTCCCGCATAGGGAAAAAATTTCGTTTCGAAATCATATTCGCCATCGGCGGTTTTTTCGAACGTGACGACTTGCGGGTCGGATTTCATTTGCTGTTCGAAAAAGACCACGAGGCTGTCGCGCGTCGGAGCCACGTACGGCGCGGGGGCGCGTACGGCAATCTTTGCGCTGGCAATAGCGGCCGTTTCGGAAGCGGCAACCGCTGGCATGGATGCAAACGCCAGCAGCGCGATGCAAAGGGCGGCAAAAATGCGGGTCATGGAAATTTCCTGGTTAGAACAGCTTGTCCATCGTGCTTTGTTTTTTCTCGATCACCGGCACTTCGCCTTCGTTGGCGGGCTTGCCTTCGGCGGCGTTCTGCTTCAGGCGTTCTTTTTCCTGCTTGGCATCAACGACGGAAGACGGCGCTTCGCCGGGTTTGTCGGACCAGAAGATCAGCTTGTCCACCAGCTTCTGGTTTTCAAGTTCCAGCACGCCGTTTTCGCGGTTGATCGCGTTGCGCACGGAAGGATCGGCGTTTTCAGCGCCCATTTTTTGCAACAGCGCGTCTTCGGCGCCGCCTTTCTGGGCGGTGGTGCCGGTATTGGCGCCCATCAATGCAGCCTTGGCGAGGTTAGAGGATTCGGAAGCAGGCGGCAATGAATCGGGCGAGGGCGCGCGCAGGTCGTAATCGGGCGGCATCGTCAGTGGCGCGCGCTTGACCACCATGAATTCATCTGGCGAGCTACGGCCCATGCCGATCTGTTTTTTGACATCGGAGCAGCCGCCGAGCACGGCAACCATCGCAAGCGCGAGGATAAGGCCGGATTTACGCATTTTTTTGATCCTTTTTACTGCCGCTTTTGTCCAAAATCGTGTCGAGTATCAAGAAGAACGCGCCGATACAGACGCAAGCGTCCGCCACGTTGAAGGCGGGCCAGTGCCGGTCCGCCACATGCACGTCGATGAAATCCGCAACCGCGCCGAAGCGCACGCGGTCACACACATTCCCGATCGCCCCGCCGATGATGAGCGGCAGCGCAAGGAACAGCATTTTCGTGCGCGCCAGCACCAGCCAGATCAGCAAACCCAGCGAAATCAACATCGACAGCGCGATAAACAGGATCGGCATTTTTCCGGCCCCCGCGCCGAACATGCCAAAGCTGATGCCCTTGTTCCAGACCATGGTGAAGTTGAGCCACGGGTTGAACACGACCTGTTTATATTTTTCCTGCTGGTCGGTAAAAAACTCGATCATGTCGCGCGTCGTGAACCATGTCCAGAAATCGGGGCTTTCGGATTTCACACGCAACATTGATTCCATGACGAACCATTTCGACGCCTGATCGAGCCCGATCACGACGAGGATCAGGAAAAAGGCGACGATGAAATAGCGGCCGGGGCGAATAACCTGTTCAGACATGTTCCAAGGGCTTAATTTGTTATAATGACGTGGATTTGAGCACAGCGGCTGCGCTGTGGCAATCCAATTTGATCTGCGCGGCGAGCGCCTCCAGCCCTTTGAATTCCTGTTCGGGGCGCAGGAATTTGACCGGCTGGACGCGGAGGTTTTTTCCATAAATTTCGGTATCGTAATCGAAGATATACGTCTCGAAAATCGGCTGGGCAATCCGGAACATCGGGCGGATACCAAAATTGGCAACGCCGTCCCGCCACGCCGTTTCGTCCTCGACCTGCGCGCGCACGGCATAGATGCCAAGCGGCAGGCGAAGATACCGGCCCGCCTGCTGGTTGGCGGTGGGGTATCCCAGTTCGCGCCCGCGCTTGTCACCATGCACGACGGGCATCTCGATTTCCCAGCGGCGGCCCAGCAATGCGGCTGCTTCATCGAGCTTGCCAAAGCGAAGCAGCGCGCGCACGCGGGTCGATGAATAGGTTTCCGACCCGTCGCAGGTAACGGGATCAATCGCCGTCAGGCCAAAGCCCGCAACCTGCCGCAGGTGTTCGATATTACCGGCGCGCCCGCGACCAAAGGCGAAATCACGCCCGACCATGACATGTTTGACACCCAGCGCGTTTTTCAGGATTTTCTCTATGAATTCCCCGGGTGTCAGCGCGGCGAGGGCAGCGTTGAATTCCGCCGCAAACAAATGCTTCACGCCAAACCCGCCAAGGATGCGCAGTTTGGCGGGCAGCAGCGTCAGGCGGAACGGCTCGGTATCCGGCTGGAAAAATTCACGGGGATGCGGCTCGAAGGTCAGGACGGACAGCGGCGTGTTCTGCGTGCGCGCGATATCCGCCGCCTGCCGCAGCAACGCCTGATGCCCCAGATGCAGCCCGTCGAAATTGCCGATCACGCAGACAGATCCGCGCGCATCATCTGGAACCTGGTGAAAATTGTTATGTAATTTTATCATCGGCGTTATTTTTTAACCCTCACGCGGTTATAATAAAAGAAAAGGAATGAAAACGCCATGCGCCCGCTACTTGTCCTCGCCTTTCTGTTGCTATCCGCCCTGCCCGCGCAAGGGGCGCAAAAACAGACCAGATGCAGCTGCATGGCCGATACGCTGGAAAAACGCTGGCAAAAATCGGGGGCGGTTTTCACGGGGACGGTGATGGAGGCCGCCGAGGTGATGGAATGGACGCAGCGCGGCAATGCCGATATACCGGTCGAGGTGACGGTAAACGTGACAGAGGGTTACAAGGGTGTCGAAAAAGGCAATACGTTTAAATTTTACAGCAACCGCCATGTGAACACCTGCATGGGTGCGGATTTTATGGTCGGCAAGTCATACCTGTTTTTTGCCTATCAGCGCGTGCCGGATGTTTACGAACGTTGGTCACTGTATGATTTTCCGTCGGGCACTTACGATGTCGGCGGGCTGTGCGGCGGGACGCGCGCGAGCGAGGATCCGCTGACCGCCCCTGAAATTGCCGCCTTCGCGGGCCTGCCGCAGGGCGCGCCGTTGCTGCAGCCAACGGACGGCGTGATCGGGCTGCCGCCGACAAAGCCGATGGCGACCAAGAAATAAAATTCCTGTGATTCAGAAATTACAGTGATTCAGCCGTTGGCTGGAAGCTGAGAATCTGCGCGCTGCGGCGCAGGTTCAGCCCCGCCCAGACATCGACCAGCGCATCGACCAGTTTTTGCATATCGGCATCCGAATGCAGCGGCGTAGGCGTGAGGCGCAGGCGTTCGGTGCCGCGCGGCACGGTCGGGTAGTTGATGGGCTGCACATAGATATTGTGCTTTTGCATCAGATCATCGCTGGCCTTTTTGCACAGGCGCGCATCGCCGACCATCACCGGCACGATATGGCTAACAGAGGGCAGCACAGGCAGGCCTGCTTCGGCCAGCATGCGTTTCAGCGTCGCGGCGCGTTCCTGCTGGCGGTCGCGTTCGCCCTGCGAGGTTTTCAAATGCTGTACGCTGGCGGTTGCGGCGGCCAGCAATGCGGGCGGCAGCGCGGTCGTGAAGATGAAGGACGATGCGTAAGAACGGACGACATCGATGACCGCCTTGGTGCCGGCGATATAACCGCCCATGACGCCGTAAGCCTTGCCCAGCGTGCCTTCGATGATGTCGATGCGGTGCATTTGCCCGTCGCGTTCTGCAACACCCGCGCCGCGCGAACCATACATGCCGACGGCATGAACTTCGTCGAGATATGTCAGCGCGCCGTATTTTTCGGCGAGGTCGCAAATTTCCTTGATCGGCGAAATGTCGCCATCCATCGAATAGACGGATTCAAACGCGATGATTTTCGGGCGGCAACGCTCGACCGACTGCAGCAGTTGTTCGAGATGCGCAACGTCGTTATGGCGGAAGATGAATTTTTCACAGCCCGAGCCCTTGATACCCGCGATCATCGATGCGTGGTTCTGCGCGTCGGAGAAAATAACGCAGTCGGGCAGCAGCTTCGCAATCGTGCTGATCGCCGCTTCGTTGGAGATATAACCTGAGGTGAACAGCAAGCCTGCTTCCTTGCCATGCAGGTCTGCCAGTTCGTCTTCCAGAACGACATGGTAATGCGTATTGCCGGAAATGTTGCGCGTGCCGCCTGCACCCGCGCCAGCAGCCTTGGCGGCATCGCACATCGCGCCGATCACTTTGGGGTGCTGCCCCATGCCGAGGTAATCGTTAGAGCACCAGATGGTGACTTCGCGGTCAACGCCGTCTTCGCCGCGATAGAGGGCCTGCGGGAAGCGTCCGGCCTGGCGTTCAAGATTAGCGAAAACGCGGTAGCGGCCTTCCTTGTGCAGGTCAGCGATACGGCCCTGAAAGAAGCTTTCGTAGAAGCCGAGCGCGGTTGCTTTGGCGGGAGATACTTCCGTTTTAGCGGGAGAGGTTTCGGCCGATTTCGGAAACTTTGTCAGGGGCATGGGCGTTTTCCACTTTAGTGTTGTGCTCTAGATTTACACCTCGCAACCGCGCTAATCAATGACAGAGGTTCAAGAAAATACCCGTTAAACCTGACTGGTTTGGTCTTCTTTGACGCAAATCACTAGACCGTTCAACGCATTAACATTAGGCTGATGCCATGATTATCGTTTTCGGATCCATGAATATCGACCTGATCATGCCGGTCAGCCACTTCCCCAAAACAGGGGAGACGGTGGCCTGCACGGCAGATTACCTGAGTCGCACGGGCGGCAAGGGCGCGAACCAGGCGGTTGCCGCCGTGCGCGCGGGCGCAAAAGTCGCCATGGCCGGCAAGGTGGGCGACGATGCCTTTGGCCGCCGCTCCGTCAACAACCTGAAAACCCAGGGCGTCTGGACGACAGGCATCGGCATATCGGAGCGTCCCACGGGCTGCGCCACCATCGCCGTCAACATGAAGGGTGCCAATATCATCATCGTGGCACCCGGCGCAAATCTGGATGCGACATCCGACCAGCTGCCCGACGAAGTGTTCAACGATAAAAACGTCATCCTCTGCCAGCTGGAAACAGATTACGGGCAGACCTTTGACGTGCTGAAACGCGGCAAGCAAAACCGCGCGACCACGATTTTGAACGCATCCCCTTCCGCCGAAATTCCGGCGGAGGTGCTTGCAACGCTCGATTACCTGATCGTCAACGAAGTCGAGGCACACCAGCTGGCGCATGGGCTGGGCATCGAATCCGAAGATCCGCTGGTGATTGCAAGAAAAGTTGCGGCACTGGGCGACCTTGCCTGCATCATCACACTGGAAGAAAAAGGCGTGGTAGCGGTCAGGGGCGCGGATGTTTACAAAGTCGGCGCGCTGCCCGTCGAGGTTGTCGATTCAACGGGCGCGGGCGATGCATTCTGCGGCATCTTCGCGGCATCTCTGCAGGCCGGCAGCGGCTGGGTGAAAGCGTTGCATTTCGCATCGACCGGCGCAGGCCTCGCCTGTCTCGGCCTGGGCGCACAGGCGGGCATGCCCGCGATTGACGACATCCAGGCGAATTTATCGCGCCTGCCCGTTCCCGAAAAAATCGGTTAAGCTTTTTCCCACACCATATTCATGCGCGTGGTTTTCAGGAGCGCGTAGCCGGCGGCGGCGAGCGCGGCGGGGAGGTCCTGTTGCCATTGCGATGGCGAGTTTTCGAGGATCATGATTTTGGGGAGCAATGCTGGGGGTGCATCACGCAGGAAGGGGATCAGCGCCTTGTCTTCCGCGCCTTCGATATCAATTTTCAGCGCGTCGATTTTCTCGATGTGGTATTTTTTCAGGATCGTCAGCAGTGGGTAGCAGGTAACCGAAATCTTGTTCGATGACCGCGTGGCGACAAGGCTGGAGCCGCCGAGGTTGGTGTCGTCGAGCGTGAGGTCGACCGTGCCTTCGGCGTCGCCGACACAGGATTGTTCGACGCTCATGCGTTTTTCAAACCCGTTGAGCGACATGTTGAATTTCAACCGGTCGAGCACGACAGGGTTGGGTTCAATCGAAATCACGCGGCCCGCATCGCCCACACAGGCCGCCGCCGTCATGGAATAGATGCCCGCATTTGCGCCGATATCAAGGAACACGCTGCCATTGGCGAGGCGCGACCGCAGCAGGTTGCGTTCAAACCGGTCAAAGAATTGCGGCAGGAACAGGAATTTGCGTTCCGACACGTTGTCGGTCATATAGAGGCGGAATTTCAAGCCCTCCGCCACCGCATCGACGGTCTTGCACTTGCTCATCAGCACCGTCTTGCGCAGGATCAGCGCGGCACGGCGGCCGAGCCATGACGCGGGCATCCCCTGCGCCCAGCGCAGCAGCTGCGCATCGCGTTTTTTCAGGGCATAGGTGCCAAAGGGTGATGTGACATCGGCCATGTCAGTTATTATAAACAAAACCGCGCGCAGCGCCATCCGCCTTCATCCACCACGGGCGGGGCGCGTATCTGGCGGGAACGGTGACGGATTTCGGCAGCAGGATATAGGACTGCCCTGCGCTTTTCATGATGCCGGCATTATGGGCGGCTTCATCGCCCGCGCCCCAGAAGAAATCGCCGCGCACCGCACCCTTGATCGCACCGCCGGTATCCTGTGCAACCATCAATTGCTGCAGGCGGCCTTCGCCTTCGGGTTTTGCGGCATCAATAAAAATTGGCGCGCCATAGGGGAATTTTTTGCGGTCGATCGCCATGCTGCGTTTCGGCGTCAGCGCAACACCCTCCGCCCCCAGCGGGCCGTCGCCGTCGAGCTTGCGGAAGAAAACGTATGATTCATTGATGTTCATCACATCTGCTGCTTTATCGGGATGGCTTTCCAGCCATGCGCGGATGGATTGCATGGAGACATTGCCCGGCTGCAATTCACCCTTGTCCAATAACGATTTGCCGATGGCGGTATAGGCGCGGCCGTTCTGCGCGGCATAGCCCACGCGCAGGATATCGCCGTTTTCCATCTTCACCTGGCCGGAACCCTGGATGTGCAGGAAGAACGCATCGACTGCGCTATTGACCCACACAACCTTGTCCTGTTTTTTCAAAGCGCCTTTTTCGATATCGGCGCGGGTGAAATACGGCACAAGTTTTTCGCCATCGACGCGGCCCGTGACCGTTTCGCCCTTCAGCTCGGCCTTGAAATCGCCGAGGTTGACGGTGATCATGTCGTCGGGGCGTTCATACAGGGGGATGAGATACGGTTTTTTCTTTTTCAGCGACCCGTGGAGTATGGGTTCGTAATAACCGGTGAACAACCCGTCACTGTCCTGCGCATCCCAGATTTCGTAAGGGGTAAAGTTGTCGGCAAAATACGCGCGCGCCGTACCATCATCGGCATCGACCGGCAGTTTTTCGCACACCGCCTGCCAATCGGCATAGCTGCCCGCGATATCGGTGGGGCCAAATGATTTGCCAGCGTCTTTTTTGGCGATGCGCGCACAGGATTTTTGCATCGGCACCAACGCAGCGCTTTGCGCATCAGCGTCCCAGCCGGGCAGTTTTTCGAATACCGTCGCCTTCAGGTAAAACGGATCCTCCGCCTTCTTCGCCTTGCCCGCATCGGGCGCGCCGGCGCAGGCGGCAAGCAGAATCAGGCAGAGCATCGAGAGTGCGCGCATGGTAATACCCCGCGTGAACGTAAACAGATGAGTGGGATATTACTGGTCGGCGGAGCGAGTCTCAATAAGAATCCAGTTGGGGTCGCTGGTGCGCGTGTCGCGCGTGAACGTCCAGATATCGCGGATCGTGAACACGCTGTCGGGGTTGCCGTCAACGATCTGGCCCGATTTGTCGCGGGTGACCGTGCTTTCCTCGACCTGAAAATCGACCGTCGCATAGGCCATCGCGCCGCCCATATGCGCTTCGATGACTTTTGCATGCTGGACGCGGTGGAGCGTCAGTTCGGCGGTATGCCCTGCGGCTTCGCGCGCGCGTACGCCGGCTGCAAAATCGTTATACAGCTTCGGGCTGACCAGCGGCTGGATGGCCGCCAAGTCGCCGCGCGCATAGGCGGTCACGATCAGTTCAAACGCATAACGCGCGCCCTGCATGAAGGTATTGAGGTCGAAATAACTGTCCTCCGACCGGATATCGGCAAGGCCCTGTTCCACGCGACCGTCGCGGTTGGCTTCGGCATCGATCACCAGTTCCATCGCGGCTGGGGTCATGACGGGCATCGGGGCCGCGGCGGGGCGCACGGTGTTCGGCGCCTCCAGCGGGTTGACGCGCGCGGGATCGGCGGCTGGGGTCAGCGGGTTCGGGCGCTGGCGTTCATTGCCGTTGCGGGTGCCCAGCACGGAATTGAGGCGGTAAATAAGGAATGCCGCGATGGCCGCGAAAATAAGGATGTCGAGATGCACTGTTGTTTCCTTCTTCTGGATCGCCGCTACGCCTTTTCTGGCGTTATCTTTAAAATCTATCTGAAAGCGGGGATTTCAACTAGCTTTGAGAAACCTTTTACCCCATCTTAACTATAACGAATAAAGGTAAATAATCGTTTCACCCCAAATAAGCAACTGATATGTCTAAGTTTTTATCGCGCCTTGCCTATCTGCCGCTGATTGAACTGATCGGGTTTTTCGTGATCGGCGGGCGCATCGGATTTTTTAACTCTGTATTATGGATTATTTGCGCGACCGCCTTCGGTTTTCACCTGCTGAAAACTGGCGGGCTGAAGGCGATGCATACGCCGGATGGCGACGACAAGCTGTTCGCGCTGCGCGAAGGTTTCGACAGCCTGTGCATCCTGATCGCGGCGTTGCTGCTGATCTTCCCGGGCTTTGTCAGCGATATCATTGCGATACCTTTCCTGCTGGCGCCATGCCGCACCTGGCTGTTCGGCCATTCGCAGAAAAACCCCGACAGCTATATGCATAACTTCACGCGCGATAGCCGCGAATTCCGCGAATGGACCTACACCAAAACCAACCCGCCCGGCGATGCGGATGCGCCGCTGATCGAGGGCGAATTCAAGCGGATGGATAACGACGACGAAAAACTGCCACGCCCTTAATTATGGGCGCGTAAGCTTGCAGGCTGCGCTGCGCCATGCTACCCATTTTACAGCATTTAAAACCCGGAAGGATTGACAGAACATGTCCAAAGATAAAAAGCCCGATCCCAAAGCAGCAAAAGCAGCAAGCCCCGAAGCCGCAGCCCCCGCCGATGCGCAATCCGCGAGCCAGCAGGGCGTGCAGGTGATCGCGCAGTACATCAAGGATTTTTCGTTTGAAAACCCGAACGCGCCCGAAAGCCTCGTCTCGGGCTGGCCGCAGCCGGAAACCAACGTGCAGATTTTCCTGCGTCATCAGGTTTTGAAGGACGATGTGTATGAATGCAGCGTCAATTTCCGCGTCGAGGCAAAGGCCAAAGAAAAAGACAAAGTCTGCTTCATCATCGACCTGAGCTATGGCGCGCTGGTCGTGCTGAAAAACATCCCGAAAGAAAACCACCAGCCGGTCATTATGGTGGAAGTGCCGAAACTGCTGTTCCCCTTCGCGCGCGAAATCGTGGCGAACACGACCTCGGCGGGCGGTTACCCGCCTTTGTTCCTGACCCCCATTTCGTTCGAGACGATCTACATCAACGAAGTGAAGCGTCTGCAGGAACAGCAAGGCAAGGCGGCGCAGGCTTAATCGCCCCGCTGCGACAGAATAAAAAAGCCCCGGAAAACCCGGGGCTTTTTTATTCTGCGTTTTATTTTGCCTTGTCCTTTTCCGCCTCGTTCGTTTCCGGCTTCGGATACCACATATTGGTTTTGAACTTGCCGATGAAATCCGCGTGCAGTTTTGTTTCTGCGTCGGTGACGAGGAATGTGCGGTGTTCGCGTTTCTGGCGGCGGATTTTTGCGTTCAGCTGGGCGGAACCTGCGATGGCGGCATCGGACAAGATCGCGAAACCGTGCTGGCGGCCGCCCATCAGCTCCATATACACTTCGGCCAATAATTGGGAGTCGAGGAGCGCGCCGTGGAATTTGCGTTCTTCCAGATCCACCTTGAAACGGCGGCAGAGCGCGTCCAGTGACGCGGGCTGCCCCGGGAATTTCTGCCGCGCCATCAGCAGCGTATCCAGCACGCGGTTCATCTGCAGCGGCTTGAAACCGGATGATTTCAATTCGAAGTTCAGGAATTTGATGTCGAATTCGGCGTTGTGGATGACAAGCGTATCGTTGCCGATGAAATCGAGGAACTCGCCGACCTTCTCGGAAAACAGGGGCTTGTCCTTCAGGAACTGGTCAGTCAGCCCGTGGACGCGCGTGGCCTCTGCCGGCACATCGCGCATGGGGTTGAAATAGCAATGGAACACGCGGCCCGTGGGCAGGTGGTTATCCAGTTCCACACAGCCAAGCTCCACCATCCGGTGGCCTTCGCCCGGCTCAAAGCCCGTGGTTTCTGTATCGAGGACGATTTCGCGCATAGGCAAGATATAGCAGCGGAATCACGCCTTGGCTAGACCCCGCCGTCATCACATGAGGCAGAGGCCGCCCGCATAAATTTGCAGCGTATCGGGGTTTTGCAGCAGCACCGCGCAGCCTTCGCCCGGCTGGAAACGGGTGAGCGCGAAGCTGTAATCCTGCTTGCCGCTCGACCAGGTACCGATCACCATCATTTCCTTCACGACGTTGTGGCTTTTCATCACCGCGCCCTTGTTCTCGCCGCCCTTGACGTCCGTGGAGGCTTCCTTGATCAGGCGCAGCAAAACAACCTGCGCGTTATCCATGAGGCGCGCGCCATCGACGGTCACGGACATCTGGCCGCTTTCCGTCACCTTGGGCGTCAGTCTGTATTTCTGGCGTTTCAGCGTGCGCGCTTCGTCGATATGACCGTTCACTTGCGATTTGGAACTGCCGACCGCCTGAAACCGCCCGTCGATTACCATTTCGGGGGTGAAGGCGCGGTCGGATTCCATGATTTTCGTGTTATAGGCGACCTGGCGTTCCGACCACTGTGAATCCGAAAACGGGTCTTTCCATGCGCCGCCGGTCCATGTTTTCAGCTGGTCCCAATAATCGACATGGTATTCCAGCGTCAGCACATCGGGGCGGCGCGACAGCTGCTGCAGAAATTCCTGCGCGGGCGGGCACGACGAACAGCCCTGCGACGTGAACAGTTCGACCACCACAGCATCGGCATCTTTTTCCGGCATCACAGATACTTCGGCAGCATTTGCGGATACCGGCAGCAACGCCAGCAACAGGCCGAACAATAATTTTTTCATCGCCGCTCCTTAAAGACAGAATTTGGGCGGGGAAGCCTTCGGCGGCAGCAGCTTTTGCACGATGCCCGACAGTTGCGCGCGGGTATCGTCAAAGCCCTTATGTGTTTCAACCACATAGGTGGCGCGGGCACGCTTATCTTCGTCGGGCAGCTGTGATTTCAGCACGGCGTCGAGGCGTTCCTGCGTGGTGCCGCGTGCCAGCACGCGTTCCCTCTGTACCTCTTTCGGTGCAGACACGACAATGGTTACATCGACGTCTTTATCGCGGCCGACTTCGAACAGCAGCGGGATATCCAGCACCACGGCGCGGACGCCGGCTTTTTCCTTTTCGGCGACAAACGCGTCGCTGGATTCACGCACCAGCGGGAACAGGATGCCCTCTACCTGCGACTTCAGCGCGGGATTGGCGAAAAACTGCGCGCCCAATGTCTTGCGGTCGATGAAGTCATTTCCGGCTGCATCTTTTTGCACCGCTTCGGGGCAGAGCGCGCCGATCGCGGCAACAGCCTTGCCGCCCGGGCCCATCAATTCATGCACGGTCGCGTCGCTGTCATGGCAGGGGATGCCCATTTCACCGAGCATTTTTGCCGCGGTCGATTTGCCCATGCCGATAGAACCCGTCAGCCCGATGATGATCATGCCGCCAGTTCCCCCATGTATTTGTAAAGCTCCGGCGAAACTTCGGGGTCGCGCCCATACCACAGCGCGAAGCCAAGGCGCCCCTGATGCAGCAACATGCCAAGCCCTTCGACGACCGGATGGCCGCGGCGCTTCGCCTGTGTCAGCAAATCGGTCGTCAGCGGGCGATAGACGATATCGCAGACGGTCGATGTCAGCGGCAGTTTCGCAAGGTCGATCGACAGCGGCGGATGCCCGACCATGCCGAGCGTCGAGCAGTTGACGACCAGCGTCGCGTCCCGCAGCGCGTCGTTGCGCTGTTCCCATTTATAGATATCCGCATCCAGCGAAAACGCCTTGACGATTTTCTGCGCCTTTTCCGGCGTGCGGTTGACGAGGGAGAAATGCTTCGCGCCCGCGCCGCGCAGGGACGCGATAATGCCGCGCGATGCGCCGCCGGTGCCGAGGATGACGACGCGGCTGCCATCCCAGTTCGGCGCCTGAGATTTCAACGATTCAACGAAACCAAAGCCGTCGCTGTTATACCCATGCAGGCGGCCTTCGCGCACGATGACGGTGTTGACCGCGCCCGACATCAGGCAGCTTTCGTCATGCGACTGCATCAATGACAGCGCGGCTTCCTTTAGCGGGGCGGTGATATTGCAGCCGGAAAAGCCGCGATCGACCAGCATTTTCAGCGCGTCGGGCAAATGTGCGACGGGGATCGCCATCGCGGTATAAGCGCCCGCCACCTGATATTTCTGCAGCCACCAGTTATGCAGCTTCGGCGACAGGGATTGCGACACGGGGAATCCCAGCACGCAGGCGCGGCGTAGCGGGGCTGTATCATTGGGGCTCATGCGGTCTCCTTGGGTCGGCTGCGGTGGGCATCGAGTAATGACAGGATTTCGGCGGCGGTTTCCTCGATCGAGCGGCGTGTGACATCGATCACGGGCCAGTCGTTCTTGCTGTAAAAGCGGCGCGCCTGCTTGACTTCGTCCTGCACGCGTTCGGCGTCCAGGTAATCCGTCTCGCGTATTTCGCCCAGTTGGGCAAGTCGATTGCGGCGGATATCGATCAGGCGTTCGGGCGCAGCGGTCAGCCCCACGAACATCGGTTTTTTCAGGTCGAGAATTTTGTCGGGGAACGGGATACCCGGCACATAAGGCACATTCGCCGCCTTGACGCCGCGATTGGCAAGGTAGACGCAAGTCGGCGTTTTCGATGTGCGCGACACGCCCACCAGAATGACATCCGCATGTGCAAGGTCGCGGTCGTTTTTAAGGCCGTCATCGTGATGCAGCGCGTAATCGACCGCGTCCATGCGCGCAAAATATTCTTCGTTCAGCTGGTGCTGCAGGCCCGGTTCGGCGCGCGATTCCTGGCCGAAAAACCGGCTCATCAGCGCGATGACCGGATGCAGGATCGAAATGCCTTGCAGCCCCATCGTCTCGCAATGTTTCGCAAGCGCCTTTTCAAGGCCTTCATCGACCAGCGTATAGAGCACCAGTCCCGGATTTTTCCGGATGCCTTCGATTGCGGTCAGCAGCTGTTTTTGGGTTCTGACAAGGGGCCAGAAATGCTGCTCCGCCTGCACGGAATCAAACTGCGCAAGACAGGCCTTCACCACGCTGTTCAGCGTTCCCCCTGTGGAATCGGAAATCAGGTGAAGGTGGTACTTTTTCATGGCTGCCAGTCTAGCCGTTTTTGCTAAACACTTAAACTCTTTGATAAATATAGGATTTCCCATATTTATTGACCCTATGGTATAACAGGCGTATTCTGTTCGGCAGGAGAATTCATAATGTTGAAAAAATTATTCAGCGACCGTGCCACCCGCGCCATCCCGCCCAACCGCCTGAACACCCGCGATGTTGAGTTCATTCTGGGTGCCCCCGCACGTGGCACCAGCGAAACGCGCGAATGGGGCAACCCCGCTGAAAATTACGCGACCTACACGATCAATAACATGGTCGATGGCAAAACCTTCGCACTCGATGCCACCATCCGTCAGGACGGCAAGGAATACAAAACCGAATTGAAGGCCGAGTGGTATGCCGACAGCGCGATGACGATCACCTCGCTCACCTTTGACAATAAAAAGGAAGAGCTGACCAACCCCAAGGAAATCTACAACGTGCTGAATTATATCGGCATGAACCATGTGCGCGGCGTGGCGTTCCGCAGCGTGCCCAGCCCGCATGAGGAAAAGGGCGATTTCAGCAAGTTCGGCCGTTTCATGACGCGCCTGCTGCCGAAACCCTCCGGCAATGGGGGGTTGTTTTAATGGCAACCGTCGCCGTCTTCGCAGGGTCGAAAACACCGGATGATCCGGCAATCATGGAAGCTGCGGCGGAACTTGGCCGCAAGCTGGCATTGGCCGGTCACGAAATTCTCTACGGCGGCGGCACGCGCGGCGTGATGGGCGCGGTTGCAGGCGCGGCGCTGGCCGCCGGCGGCAAAGTGACCGCCGTGGTGCTGGAACAATACCGCGACGAACCGCAATTCGACAAAGCGGCACATATCCATGTGACATCCGAACAGGAACGATTCAAGGTCCTGACGACGCATAACAACCCGACCGCCCTCTTCTCCCTCCCCGGTGGCCCGGGATCGATGCGCGAAGTGATGCAGGCGCTGGAAAAGGCCGTTTACGAAAGCGGCCCTGCGGTCGTGCTGGTGCAGGTATCCGATTATCTGGACGGGTTAAAGCAGTCGTTCGACAAGTCGGTCGCGGCAGGCCTCGTCCGCCCCGAACATGCGGATAAGCTGAAGCTGTGGCCGGTCACGGGCGATATCGCAACCGTCGTGCCGCCGCCCAAAAGCAACATTCCCGGCCTATATCAGGGACTTGGTCGCTAAAAACCCCTAAAACCCTTGATTTTACGCGCCTTTTCGCCTATTTCTGACGCATGGAAACGGCGCATAAAACAGATGTGATCATTATCGGCGCAGGCCCTGTGGGCCTGTTCGCGGTGTTCGAGCTTGGGTTGCTCGACATGAAGGCACATCTGGTCGATATCCTCGACCGTCCGGGCGGCCAATGCGCGGAGCTGTACCCCGAAAAACCGATTTACGATATCCCCGCGCTGCCCATCGTCACGGGTCAGGAACTGACCGACCGTTTGATGGAGCAGATCAAGCCGTTCGGCGCGACATTCCATTTTGGCGAGATGGCGCAGAAAATCGAAAAGACGGAAAGCGGCTGGAAACTGACCACCGATGCCGGCACGGTGATCGAGGCGCCTGTCGCCGTGATCGCGGCGGGCGGCGGCAGTTTCACGCCCAAAAAGCCCCCGATCAAGGGCATCGAGGAATATGAAGGGAAATCGGTGTTTTACGCCGTGCGCAAGATGGAGCAGTTTCGCGGCAAGAATTTGGTGATTGCGGGCGGCGGCGATTCCGCGCTCGACTGGACCGTCAACCTTGCCCCCATCGCACATTCGCTCACGCTCCTGCACCGCCGCGATGATTTCCGCGCCGCCCCTCATACGGTATCGCAGATGCGCCAGCTGGTGAATGACAATAAAATGAAGCTGGTGATTGCGAACCTGACCGACATCAAGGGCGCGGGGGGCGAAATCAATTCCCTCACCCTGACCCATGCCGACAAGACGACGCAAGACCTGCCCTGTGACACGCTGCTGGCATTTTACGGGCTGACCATGAAACTGGGGCCCGTGGGCGAGCTGTGCGCGCAGCAGAATATCGAGCTGCAAAACGGCCTGATCCCCGTCGATACCGAAAAATTCGAAACCAGCGCCGAACGCCTGTTTGCGATTGGCGACATCAACTGGTATCCCGGCAAGCTGAAGCTGATACTTTCCGGATTCCACGAAGCCGCGCTGATGGCGCAAAAAGCCTTCCGTTATGTCTATCCCGACCGCAAGCTGCGTTTTGAATACACAACATCCAGCAGCAACCTGCAGGAAAAACTTGGCGTGAAGTGATTAAAGCGGGAAAATAGGAAAATTTTGGAAACAGCGGATTCATGAGCGGCAGCCAGTTCAACATCACCAACGCGGTTCGCAATGCCTACATCTTTGTCGGCAACGAATGGCGTTACCTTGCGCGTATCGCGCTGCTGCCTGTGGGCGTCGATGCGTTGACGACCGTGCTGCTGTTGATGAACGGCCGCGACATGAGCACGTTTGAAGCTTTCAGCTGGGGATTGCCCTCCACTATGCTGACCGGCTGGTACATGTTCCACCTGTCGCGGCTGCTGATGATGGGGGAGCGCGTCAATAAATTGCCCGTTGATCCCGATTACCTTGCCAGCCGCCGCCGTGGCATGAACGCGTCGATCCTTGTCTGGCTTTTGTTCTGCATGGGCCTGGTGGCGCTGTTGGGATTGCAGAGCATGCTGATGCAAAGCTTTTTTCAGGATGCAACCGGCGCGACCGTCAGCGCGCCTGCCGTGCCGCTCTGGGCTGCAACGCTTAGCCTGCTGATATTCGGCGGCACGTTCTGGTGCATCCGCTACGGCGTTGCGCATATTCTGGCGGCGGTCGATTATCCGGTGACGCGCTATATCCGCCGCGTCGCGGGGATGGGCATTTCATTCAGGCTTGCGGGGATGGCGTTTCTGACGGTGTTGCCCGTTATCGCGGCGTTCAAGGTCATTACCGTGCTGGTCGTGCCCGATAATATCACCGATATTTACGACCCGCGCATGCTGCCGCTCGCCGTGCTGGGCGCGCCCGTGCAGATGTTGATGATGTCGCTGCTGGCGGCGTCAGGCGCATTCGCGCTGAAGGAAATCATGGAGCGCAAACCATGATGATCCGCGTGACGGGCCGCAACGGTCAGGAACAGGAGCTGGACGCGATCGAAGGCTGGCGCGTGATGGAGATTATCCGCGACCATAGCATGAGCGATCCCAATGTGGCGATCAAGGCTGAATGTGGCGGGTCATTGGCCTGCGCCACCTGCCATGTATATGTGGATGCGGCGTGGACGGATAAGCTCGCCGCGCCCAGCGAAGACGAAATTTACATGATGGACGAGGCATTTGCGGTGCAGGACAATTCGCGCCTCAGCTGCCAGATTATCATGAGCGATGAGCTGGACGGGCTGCAAGTCACACTTGCGCCCGGCACGGAACCCTAACCAAAAGATGACAGACATGAGCAATATCGACGCGCTGAAAACAGAAATCGTTGAAACGGTGAAGGCCGCCAACGACATCAATTCGCTTGAAGAAGTGCGCGTCTCCGCGCTCGGCAAAAAGGGCAAGGTGACGGGGCTGATGGCGGGACTGGGCCAGATGACGCCCGACCAGCGCAAGGAAATGGGACAGGCATTGAACCGCCTGAAAGATGAAATCACGGCCGAGATCGAAGCGCGCGCGACGACACTGAAATCCGCCGCGCTGAATGAACGCCTGCAAAAAGAAAAAGTCGACGTGACGCTGAGCCCGCGCCCGCAACCCAAAGGCACCATTCACCCGATCAGCCAGACAATCGAGGAAATGACCGTCATCTTCGCCGATATGGGCTTCAGCGTCGCCGAAGGGCCGGAGATCGAGGACGATTTCCACAACTTCACCGCGCTCAACTTCCCGCCCGGGCATCCGGCGCGCCAGATGCACGACACATTCTATTTCCCCGATGCGCCGAACAAGACCGGCCTTGATGCAAAACGCCTGTTGCGCACGCATACATCGACCGTGCAGGTGCATGTGATGCAAACGCAAAAACCGCCAATCCGCGTCATCATCCCCGGCCGCACTTACCGTTCGGACTACGACATGACGCATACGCCCATGTTCCACCAGATGGAAGGGTTGCTGATCGACAAGACCGCGCATATGGGTCACCTGAAAGGCTGCCTGATCGAGTTTTGCCGCCGCTTCTTCGAGGTCGACGACCTGAAGGCGCGTTTCCGCCCCAGCTTCTTCCCCTTCACCGAACCCTCCGCTGAAATGGATATCGGCTGTTCCCGCGCGGGCGGCGAACTGAAAATTGGCGAAGGCAATGACTGGCTGGAAATCCTTGGTTGCGGCATGGTGCATCCGAACGTGCTGAAAAGCTGCGGCATCGACCCCGATGAATATCAGGGCTTTGCCTTCGGCATGGGCATCGAGCGGGTTGCGATGCTGAAATACGGCATTCCCGACTTGCGTACTTTTTTTGAATCGGACCTGCGCTGGCTGAAACATTACGGTTTCGGCCCGATGGAACAACCGAACCCCGCTCTCTCTTAAGAAAGACCACCGCCATGAAATTCACGCTCAGCTGGCTCAAGGAACATCTCGACACCTCCGCATCGCTGGACGAGATCAGCCATAAACTGACCGCCATCGGCCTTGAAGTCGAAGGCATCGATGATCCCGCAAAAACCCTCGACGGTTTTGTGGTGGCGCATGTCGTTTCGGCCGAAAAACACCCCGATGCCGACAAGCTGCAATGCCTGGTCGTGGATACGGGACGCGAACAGTTGAAGGTTGTCTGCGGCGCACCGAATGCCAGAGCTGGCATGAAGGGCGTTTTCGCGCCTTCCGGTTCCTACATCCCCGGTTCCGACATCACCTTGAAAAAATCGCTGATCCGCGGCCAGGAAAGCAACGGCATGATGTGTTCGGAGCGTGAGCTGCTCCTCTCCGACGAACACAAGGGCATCATCGAACTGCCCGACAGCGCGCAGGTGGGCTCGCCTGCTTCCGCCGCGCTGGGGCAGAACGACCCTGTCATCGAAATCAACCTGACGCCGAACCGTGGCGATTGCGCCGGCATCCTTGGCATCGCGCGCGACTTGGCCGCTGCGGGTCTTGGCACACTGAAGAAACCATCCGATGCGCCGGTTGCGGGCAAGTTCAAGAACGCAATATCGGTCGAATCGAAAGACAGCCATGCCTGCCCGTTCTTCGTCGGGCGTTATATCAAGGGCGTGAAAAACGGCCCGTCGCCGGAATGGCTGGCAGACCGTTTGAAATCCATCGGCCTCCGCCCCATTTCTGCGCTGGTCGATATCACCAATTATTTCACCATCACCTATGGCCGCCCGTTGCATGTGTTTGATGCCGATAAACTGAAGGGCAACATCACGGTGCGTTTCTCGAAGGCGGGCGAAACGCTGGCCGCGCTGAACGACAAATCCTATGACCTTGAAGACGGCATGACGGCCGTTTGCGACGATAGCGGCGTGCTGGGTCTTGGGGGCATCATCGGCGGCACATCCAGCGCCGTTTCCGATACGACAACGAATGTGTATCTGGAGGCCGCGTATTTCGACCCCGTGCGCACCGCCAAAACCGGCCAGCGTCTGCAGATCGACAGCGATGCACGTTACCGTTTCGAGCGCGGCATCGACCCCGCCTTCACGCAAACCGGCGCGGAACTGGCGACAAAAATGATCATGGAAGTTTGCGGCGGCGACCCCAGCGAACTGGCGGTTGCAGGCGCAGTGCCCAATACGGCGCGCCCCATCACCTATGCGCCGGAGCGGTTGAAACTGCTGGGCGGCATGGATCTGGCGCTCGACCGTCAAAAACATATCCTGACCACCCTTGGTTTCAGCGTGAAGGATAATGGCAAGTCGTGGGATATCCTGACGCCCCCGTGGCGCGGCGATGTGGAGGGTTCGGCCGATATCGTGGAAGAAATCCTGCGTATCGAAGGCTACGACAATATCCCGACCGTTTATGTGCGCCCGGCAGCGGATGAACGCCGCAGCGCGCTCAGCCCGCTGGCGAAGCGCGGCGCGGTTGCCCGCCGTATTCTGGCGGCGCGCGGCATGTTTGAAACCGTCACATGGTCGTTCATGGATGATGCGACATCCGACCTGTTCGGCGCGCAGCTGCACCAGAACAAAAAATCGCTGACGCTGACGAACCCGATTTCGGCGGATCTTGCCGTCATGCGCCCGTCGATTTTGCCGAACCTGATCGCAGCATCCGGCCGCAACGCCGATCGCGGGCATCCGGATGCCTGCCTGTTCGAACTGGGCACCGTTTTCAAATCGACCGAAGCGGAGGGCCAGCTGATGACCGCAACGGGGCTTCGCACCGGCGCGGCAACATCGCGCCACTGGGCACAGACCGCGCGCGATGTCGATGCGTTCGACGCAAAATCGGATGCGCTGGCGGTACTGGAAAGCTGCGGCGTGAACCCCGCATCGGTACAAATCACGACCGATGCGCCCGAATGGTATCACCCCGGCCGTTCCGGCGTGCTGCGTCAGGGCCCGACCGTGCTGGCCTATTTTGGTGAAATGCACCCCGCCGTGCTGGCGACCATGAAGCGCGACGAGAAATGCGCAGGCTTCGAAGTGTTCCTCGCCAACATCCCCGCGCCGAAGAAAAAGGGTTCACGCAAGGAATTGCTGAAGCCCTCGCCGTTCCAACCGCTGCGCCGCGATTTCGCATTTGTGCTGGATGACAAGGTGGAGGCGGAAAAACTGATCAAGGCGATCAAGGCCGCCGACAAAGCCCTGATCACCCATGTCGAAATTTTCGACGTCTATACCGGCAAGGGTGTCGATCCGGGCAAGAAATCCGTCGCGGTCGGCGTGACGCTGCAGCCCGTCGAAAAAACCCTGACCGACGAGGAAATTACCGCCGTCAGCCAGAAAATCGTCGATGGAGTGGTGAAACAAACCGGGGCGGTCCTGCGTTCGTAATGAATAGGGGAGAACACTATGCGTAAATTCGCAATCCTTGGTTTCTTATTGCTCGCCGCATGCGCATCGCCCGCCGAACGTCAGGCGAAAATGGACCGCTGGATTGGCGCGTCGGAGCGCGACCTTGTGTCCACCTGGGGCATTCCCGATAAAACCTATCAGCTGGACCGCGGCACCCGCATGCTATCATATGTCGAAGTCCGCAACCGCGAATACGGCAGTTCGTTCAACACCTGCATGGGTGGCTATGGCGGACGTTTTGGCTATAACAACTGTATCGGCGCTTACCCGCCCGCGCGCGAGACGACGGCCTGCGAAACGACCTTTATGCTCGTACAGGGCCGCGTGTCAAAATGGGGATTAAAGGGCAGCGGCTGCTGAGCTGCATTATTTTTAGAGCAAGAAAAAACGGCCCGGTTTGAACCGGGCCGTTTTTTCTGTAAAGTTCACAACAATTAAGCGGCGCTTGCGACCCGCCCTTTTAGGCGCGTTTTAAGCGGTTTGTGCCGGGTTCACGGGGGTATTTGGTTTTTTTTAAGCGCCGACAC
>JBBRVE010000024.1:0-33901 GCA_038247245.1 Bdellovibrionales bacterium
CGGGAACGGCGGCGGGGGTAGTGTCCTGATCGGGCGCGTTCAGATAGACCATCGCCCCGGTGCCCAGAACGGCAGCCAGAAAAATAGTAGTCAGACCTTTTCGCAAACCAGATGACATCCCTGCCCTCAACAATACAGCATTGAAGGATGATATATGGAAATACGTAAAATGTCGAGATTGAAAGATTTAATGTTGTATTTTCAGCACGATAGCCTATGCCTCGATATCGAGCGCCTGGCCCTCTTCCGAAACCGGCACGACATCAGGGGAGTCGCCGGTTGTGCCTTCAGGATCATCCGCGGGCGCAGTTGCTGTTGTGACGGGCGGCGCCTGCAACGCCGCGATATCGGCAGTGATTTTTGCAACGTATTGCTTGGCCTTCAAGAGGTCGAGGCTGAAATACTCCGCTTCCTTGCGCAGTTCGGGCTTCAGGATGATCGTGAAGGTTTTTGCGTTGTTGAGGATCAGATGCGTGTCTGAAATAAATTTTGCCTTTTGCTCGGCCGTGATCGGTGTGCCGCTGTTATACGCCTTGACGTAATCGTCTGTCGCCGATGCCAGTTCCTTTAAGCTATACGACAGCGCGCGCACGCTTTGCTTCGCGGTCAGCTTCGTGTCGTCGGACTGACGTTCGTTTTTGTAAAGGCGGTATGCATCGCGCGTAAAGGCGAGCTTTGCTTCGGCAGATGCTTTGCTCTTTTCGCCATCGCTCAGGGCAGCCGATTTCAGCGCGTTCAGCAAGCCCGCTTCCTTGACGCGCGCACCTTTCAGAAAGCCGTACTGCTGGCTATCTGGAATCGCGCCGCCAATTTTTGCGAGCGTAATGTCATATATGCCACCGACCTTGTACTTGTACTTGGCCTGAAAAGCAGCGACAGCTGGATTGTTGGTATTGATCGACATATCGTCTTTGCGCTTACCTTTCTGGCAGCAGGTGCGGAT
Organism: Bdellovibrionales bacterium; assembly: GCA_038247245.1. Classification (GTDB taxonomy): domain Bacteria; phylum Pseudomonadota; class Alphaproteobacteria; order Micavibrionales; family UBA2020; genus JAPWJZ01. The sequence continues at coordinate 944 of JBBRVE010000024.1, forward strand.
TTCTGTCCTTATTCCATTTTAACGGGGGAATATTAATATTTTGTTAAGTTTCCTGCATTTTGGCATTGGAAAACGGGGAACATACCGGTTTTTTAAGGTGTTAGCTCTGTTCTGGCTGGCAGAGCTGCGCCATCTATGCGAAAACGGATGGACGGCCTTCAAGGAAAGGAACAAGGGATGACGACAGCCGATACTAAAGGCACCCCGCTCCGCATATTGATTGTGGACGACAGTCAGGATTCCGCCATGACACTTGGCTGGCTGGTCGAAATGCTTGGCGCGGATTACAAACTTGCCCATTCCGGCGATGAAGCGTTGCAGATCGCTGCCGAATACATTCCCAATCTTGTGCTGCTGGATATCGGCCTGCCCGGCATGTCGGGCTATGAGGTCTGCAAAAAAATGCGCGAGATGCCGCAATTGGCCGATACTGTTTTAGTGGCGCAGACCGGCTGGGGCGAAGAACAGCACCGCCGCGCATCGAAAGAAGCCGGATTTGACCACCACATGGTGAAACCGGTATCGCTGGATAAACTTCAGGAACTGCTGGCGGGCATCAAGCCGGGTAAATAACCCGCTATTCTTCGCCGTCTTCGTCAAAATCGGGCATACCGATCTCGGCCGCGCCGATCAGCTTTGCGGTTGCGACCGTTTCCAGCTTGCGGAATTTGTCGCGGGCCGCCAGTGCCTTTTGCTTGTTTTTGTATTCATGGATTTCGACGTTTTCGGATTTGTAGATCACCCGCACGATGAATTCATCAGACATGTTGTTTCTCCGAAAATAATTTCGCAATACGCGACTGCCACAGGCAGAGCGCGGGCGTGATCACCAGATCCATGACAATCGCAAAGATCATGCCCGTTTTCGGCACACCGACAAACAAGGCCGCGCCCAGCCGCGCAAACCCGCCCATCACGATGGGCAGGCAGAGCAGTCGCGCATGATATGTTTTCGTTTCAATCGTTGGGATGGCATACCAGAACGCGATGCCAATGCCGAACAGAAGGCCGGACAGATACCTGAAATGGCTGTCGCGAGATACATCAATCGATATATCCCCCTGCCCCGCCAGAACATCCATCCCGAACAGCATACCAGCGCCACCGGCAAAAACCGGCACGCAACCGCCCATGGCAATAGCGGCCTGCAGCAATCGCCGTTCCAGCGCGGGCGTCATGCCTTCAGCATTTCCAGCGCGGCGGCGCGGTGGCCGGGTTTCAGTTTCATGAACAGCTGGCGGGCTTTCTTGATGTCATTATCCAGACCCGTCTCCGCCGCTGTTTTCAGCGCGACAACGGTGGGGTCGGTCGGGCTGATGATAAACGCCAGCGATTTCGACAGCTTCGCCATCGTTTCGCGGTCGATTTTTAATTCGGTCATTTGAGTTCCTATTCCTCTTCCTCGTCATCCCTGAAAATCTTTGCTTTCAGGTCCTCCTTGATATCATCAAGGCAGAGCGCAGCCAAGGCAAGGTGGTGTTCGTTTTCGGCGATATGCACCCAGTCGACGTGTTCTTCTTCGTTGATGGTCAGGACCACCACCGATTTGACCTTGGTGTTTTTGGCGAATTTAGCCATGTCGCGGAGGAATTTGGGGATGCCGCCCTCGCCGTCGAACTGCACCTTGTCGATGATGGCGCCTTCCTTGAAATTGACGGTGATGACCTGCACCTTTTCTTCGGGGGGCGCGGCGGGGATTTCAGGGGGTTTGTCGATGCTGTCGGTCATGTTATCCCGCGCCTTGCGGCACGCTCCCTGTTTGTTGAATTAGCACGGTAAAACAAACGCTTCGCCTGCGGATTCCGCCGGGGCTCATGACGCCTGATTTTATTTTACGGCAAACAGCCTATGAAAGGATTAATAAAGCCAAGTATTTGATATATATAATTTTATCAAGGAAATTGACCAGCTTAAACGGTTCTGTTAACAATTATAGACCCGATAACAGAAGTTTCCAAAAGGACAAGACGCCGCCATACATGACAGCGCCCTCGAAAGACAATTTGGAAAACCACCCCCAGCTGCCCGATAACCGGGTGCTGCACCCCCTGTTCGGCAATTTCTGCACGACCGAAACTTTCGCGCTGAAAACCCATGCGGGCGGCAGCCACCATACGCATTACGAAGCGCATCTGGACGACCCCGTAAAAAAAACATGGACGGTCAGCAAGATCGTGACGGTGACGGAGGACAGCTTCCACGCATGGAAGCGCAAATCCACCACCGGATCACAGGTCATGAAGGCGAAGCTCAATTTCCGCGACGCGCTGAAACTGCTCGGCCAGCTGGAAAAAGACCACAAGGACAAGCCGCATAATTTCGAGGCGCTGTACCCCGATGCGCCCGTGCTGGGATTTTTGCATTACCGTGCCTTTGCGGAGCGTGAAGGCTATGTGTACGACACCAAGAACACGCCACATGCGCGCCCGAATGCGCGCGTGCTGCCGCTGGGCTGCACCTTCCATCAGTCCGATGTCGATAACGCGAATAAAAACGTGCAGCGTCCCGACGATGAATTCGACAATAACGGCCCGCAGAGCAAGCTGCCGAACGCGCATTTCCTGCTGGATAACTTCACCGCCGCCGCGCATCGCGACGATTTCCAGACCAGCCTGAACGGCACGCGCGCGATGGCGCTGCTCGACCGTTTCGTCGATCAGGTCGAACAGGCGCAAGACCACTTGAAGGAATATTGCCAAAAATACGCGGCCATGGGCTATGGCGGGTTGATCGACGATGCCGACAACACGCTGCGCCTGGCCGAAAGCACACTGCGCCAGCTGCGCGCCTATCATGTCGATACGACGGAATACGATAACTTCCTGACGCAATGCCGCATCACGACCTATGTGCTGCATGCGGAAGGCCTGTATGATCTGATGAACAAGGGCAAAGGCGAGTTCAGCGCGAACGAAGCGCTGTTCCAGTCCCGCGTGACGCAGGCGCTGGAGTTGTTCAAGAAGATCGACAGCAGCGAAGAAGGCGCGAAAACGCTGCAGAACATGATCGTGCAGACCCCTGCCCCCGCCGTGCCTGCGGCGATTGGCAATTTCATCACCAACTACCGCATCGAACGCCCGAAATTCGGCACGCCGCCCGGCCCCGCCACCAAAGGCCCGCGTCCGTAACAGGCTGTTTTCATGCATTAATCCGCTATTTTCGCGGCTTTAATAATTTGTCAAAACATAGTTGATACCATAATCCGCAGAGACTCGATTTTCATCTGTGAGGGATTTATGGCGGATCAGGACAATACAAAACCCATCGTTATCGTCGGCGGCGGTTTTGCGGGCACAACGCTTTTGACCCATACGCTGCTGCGGATCGCGGCAGACCCGACCATCACCCAGCCCGTTAAAATCCTGATGGTGGAACGCCACGAAGAACAAATGCATGGCGGCGTCGCCTATAGCCACGGGGCGGATTACAAGAAACACAACCTGAATGCCGGCGCGATGAGCATGGACATGTTCCCCGGCAACGAACCCCCGCCCGGCTTCCCCAGTTTCGTTCAATACATCCAGCAAAAGGCCGAGAGCAATCCCGAAGCGCTGGATCACCTGATCAACCCGTCACGCCAGCTGGTGAGCCAATACATTACCGACATGCTGAACCTTGCCAAAGAAAAAGTCGGCATCAAGGCGGATGTCGAGGTTGCGCTGCGCAAGGCGACCAAGATCGAACAATTGCCCGAGGGCGGCACGCGCGTCGAATTCGGCGACGGGTCGAGCATTGATTCATGCCACACCATCCTTGCCACCGGATTTCAGGAAGCGGCAGCGCCGCGCTTTGCCAAGAACGCCGCCGACCATCCGCGTTTCATGGACCAGCCCTATGCGGCCAAGGCCAATCCGTTCTATGACGAAGTATGCAAGGACGCAGATGCCAAGACCCTGATCATCGGCACCGGCCTGACCGCGATGGACATTGCTGCCCGCATGATCAATTCAGGCTATACAGGCGAAATCACAATGATGTCCCGCCGTGGCCTGATGCATAAAACATACGAAGACACCCCGCCCGAAGAATATCTTGCCAATCAGGCGATGCGCGGCGAAGCCCGCTCTGTTGACCAGATGGAAATTTCAAAAACGCGCCCGAAATTCCTAGAGGCGGAAACGACCGCCGAGCTGGTGCGCGCTGTCGTCAGCGAATTCAACGAACTTAAATCGCAGGGCTACACCTCGCCCGAAATCCTGATTTACTGGGAACGCTTTGTGCCGGATGTCTGCGCGAAATTCCCGCATAAAGACCTTGCGGCGCTGTTCGCCGACCACGAAGCGCTTATCACGTCATCACGCGTCGGGGTAACGCCCAATACAGGCCTCACCGTCCGCCACGGCATCGAAAGCGGCCAGATCAAGGTTGAGGTCGGCGCGATCAAGGATATCAGCCCCGGCGACAACGGTGGGTTGAAGGCCACGTACAATCCCGGTAACGGCGATGTGTCGATGGTGAAAATGCAGTTCAACGCCGCCGAAAACCGCCCGGAAGAAGCGCAATACGATTACGTGTTTTCGGCCATGGGCAATAGCAGCAACTACGCCGTGCCCCCCGAACAGATCAGCGACCCTCTGTGGCAGGATTTGCTGAAGGAAGGCAAGGCGCAGCCCCACTGGACGAAATCGGGCATTGCCGTCTCGCGCGATTTCTCGCTGCTGGATGCGCAAGGCAATCCGTCCGATTGCATTACCGTGATCGGCGTGCCGGTTGCAGGGCATATGATGACGACGGCCTATGCCTATCCCCACGCGCCGCATATTTCCGGCGGCAAGCTTGGACCCAATGCGCTGGGCGCGATGACGATTTCTTCGGAAGTGAAGATGGTGCTCGACGAAAAATACGAGTCAATGACCGCAGGCTACCGCAATGAAGCCCCCTCTGCTTCAGCGGGTCTGAAACGTCACAAAACTGCGCAAACCTTTAGATAATCTCGATTGTTGCACCGCACAACTGCAAACCCATGAAAATAAAGGATACCCGTTCAACAATGGGGTATCCTTAGACCTCTTTTTAACTTGTTATGACAAGATTGTTGTGATAAGATTCTTGAAATTGAAAAAAAAGAACTGCCGCAGGCTCCTGATTGAAACAAAAAGAGGGCCGCGGGCGACCACCCGAAAACAAAAAAAACGGGGGTCGAAAGGTTTACTGACTTAAACGCGGTGTAAAGTTTTTTTAGAGGGCGCATTCATGACTGATAATAACTCTCCCCCTATTGTGATCGTTGGCGGCGGCTTGGCAGGCACAGTGATGCTGGTGCATACGCTCGTCAGGATCGCCAATGACCCTGCCATCACCGAAGCCAACCCCGTCAGCCTGTCCCTGATCGAACGCTATGCCGAGCAGTTGCATGGCGGCGTGGCCTACAGCAAAGGTCCCAATTTCCGCGAGCACAACCTTAACGCAGGCGCACGCACGCTCAACTTCTTCCCCGCCGGTAAATATCCGGCCGGAATGCCGACCTTTGTCGAATACATTCAGGACCGCGCAAAGGGCGACCCCGCGCAACTGCATGCGCTGACCGATCCGCCGCGCCAGATGGTGAATGAATACTGCCAGCACATGCTGCAGCTCGCGATCGAAAAAGCAGGCGCGAAGGTAAATGTCGATATCGGCATGAAGAACATCATCAAGGCAGAAGAAAAGCCCGAAGGCGGCGCGCGCCTGTATTGCAGCGACGGCGCCGAGTTTGACGCGAGCCACGTTATTCTGGCGACAGGTTTCCAAGAAGCGACCGCGCCCAAATTCGCACAGAAGGCCGCCAGCCACCCGCATTTCGTAGCGCAGCCCTATTCCGCCCGCGCCAACCGCGCCTATGAAGCAGTCTGCTCCAACGCCGAAGGCAAAAAGGCCTTCATCATCGGCACCGGCCTGACTGCGATGGACATTGCCGCGCGCCTGATCAAGCAGGGCTTCAAGGGCGAGATCACCATGATGTCACGCCGCGCACTGATGCACACGACGTTCGAGCCGACAACACCGGAAGAATATCTGGAGAAACGCATCAAGGGTGAAGCACGCCCGGCAACCGAGCTGGAATTCACGAAACACCCGCCGAAATTCCTCGATGCAAAAACCATCGGCGGCCTTGTGAAAGCTGTCGGCAAGGAATTCACCGAACTGACCGCACAGGGTTATTCTTCGGGCGAGATCCTCGCTTATTGGGAACGCTATGTCCCGACCGTCGCGGAAAAATTCCCCCATGAAGATCTCGCGAAACTGTACCTCGACAACGAGGCGCTGATCGTCAGCCGCCGCGCAGGCGTCACCCCCGATACCGGCACGACCGTGCGCGACGCGATCAACAACGGCCAGATCAAGGTGAAAACCGGCGCGATCCGCGAAGTGGCTGTCGATGACGAAGGCAAGCTGTCGGTCACCTACAACCCCGGCTCCGGCGCATTGACGCTAACGCGCGCGAAATTCAACGCGGCCACCAACCGCACCAAGACTGAAGGATATGATTTCGTCTTCTCGGCGATGGGCAACTCGGCCAATTTCAACAACGCGGCCGAGGTGAAGGAAAAACTCTGGGCCGACCTGCTGGAAACCGGTAAGGCGACGCCGCATTGGCTGCGCGCGGGCGTGACTTTGTCCCACGATTTCTCGTTGGTGGATGACAAGGGCAATGCGTCCTACAGCTTCACCGTCATCGGCGTCCCCGCTTCCGGTCACATGGTTGTGACGCGCTACCCCTATCCCGACAGCCCCGGCGTTTCCGGCGGCAAGATGGGCCCGACGTCGCTCAACTCCGGTGCGATCCTGTCGGAAACCCTGCTGGTGCTGGAAGCGAAATACGAACGCATGGTCGCGAGCTTCAAAAACGAACCTGCCGCCAACGATGCCGATTTCGATGCCGCGCCGAAAAAGCGCGCGGTGGGTCGTTCGCCCGGCGCTTAACCTATTCAGTCCTCCCTGACGCGGGCCGGGTTTTCTCCCCCGGCCCGCATTTTTTCCCGTTTTATGTAGGGAAATCAGGGTTATTTAACGCGAGCTGGTATTTTCATATTGCAATGGAAGTCGGCCTGTGTTATTTTGTCGGCACAATCAAAAAAGATAAAAAACGCATAGATGGAGTGTTTCATATGTTTACATTTTTCAATACGACCGCAGATCAAGAAGCCGCAGCCCGCGCCAAAGCCGCGCAGATGCAGGACCAGAAAACCCCCGTCCTGACCGCCGCGAACGATGACAAATACCACCAGAAATATTTCGGCGGCGACGATGCCGATGAAAAAACGACCGCCTGATATTTTCCAAAGGCGCCAAGAAAACAGCCCGGTTGCAAAACCGGGCTGTTTCTTTTAGCGGATAAGGTTACATTAGGGGCATGGCAAATCCCTATTATTCCGGCCCCCTCAGCGACCATTACGACGGCGAGCGTTTTCGCAACTACGCGCCGCGTGACCCCGGCCGCACGCAATCATTCTGGAAGTGGCAACTGACATCGAAGCCGCGCCCCTGGCCTTTCCGCGTCGACCCGATCCCGCAGGATGTGCCGCCAGCGCGGGTGGATGGCTATGCGTTGCGCGTGACGTTTGTGGGTCATGCGACCATGCTGGTACAAACTGCGGGCCTGAACATCCTGACCGATCCCGTCTGGTCAACCCGCGCCAGCCCCCTGCCCTTCGTGGGCCCGCGCCGCGTCTGCCCCGCCGGCATCGCATTTGATAACCTGCCTAAAATCGACGTCGTGATCGTCAGCCACAACCATTACGACCATATGGACATCAAGACGCTGAAGAAACTGGCGGCACGCGACAACCCGCTATTCGTCACGCCGCTCGGCAATGACACGATCATGAAAAAGCATATCCCCAACATGCGCGTGCGTGCGCTGGATTGGGGTCAGGCGGAAAAACTACAGGGCGTCAGTTTCCACGCCGAACCCGCGCAGCACTGGTCCATGCGCCGCATGGGCGACCGTAACAAGGCGCTGTGGGCGGCCTTCGTGATTTCATCGGCGGGCGGGAATATCTATTTCTCCGCCGACACCGGTTACGCAGAACATTTCCGCAAGGCGCGTGAAAAATTCGGTCATTTCCGTTTCGCCGCCATCCCGATTGGCGCGTATGAACCCAGATGGTTCATGCTCTATTCCCATTGCGACCCGCAGGAAGCGGTGAAGGCGTATGAAGACCTTGGCGCACCGCTATCCATGGGCATCCATTTCAACACCTTCCGCCTGTCGGACGAAGGCTATGATGATCCCGCGGCCGAACTGCTGGCGGCGCTGGCCGAAAAAGGAATTCCGCCAGAGCGTTTTCGCGCCCTGCCGGATGGGTCTTTTATAGACGTTCCTTAACCCGCTGCCGCTTTCGCAACCTTCGCACGCATGCCCAGCATGTGGCAGATGGCGAGCGACAATTCGGCGCGGTTGAGCGTATAGAAATGGAAATCGCGCACGCCGTTTTCATGCAGCACGCGGCATTGCTCCGACGCGACGGTGGCGGCCACCAGCTCGCGGGTCTTGGGGAAATCATCCAGCCCTTCGAACAATTGCACCATCCATTTTGGCACCTTGGTGCCGCAGCGGTTGGCAAACTCGACCATCTTGTTGAAATTGGTGATGGGCAGAATGCCCGGCACAATGGGCACATCAATCCCCGCCGCCGCGGCACGGTCGCGGAAGGACAGGAATTTTTCAGGGTTCATGAAGAATTGCGTGATGACGCGGTTCGCGCCCGCATCGACCTTCTGCTTCAGGTTCAGCAAATCTAACTGCGTGTTGATTGCCTCGGGGTGGCCTTCGGGATACCCCGCCACGCTGATTTCGAACGGCGCGATTTTCTTCAGGCCCGTCACAAGGTCGCTGGCATGTTCATAACCGCCCGGCGTCGGCACATATTTGCCGCTGTTGTCGGGCATGTCGCCCCGCAGCGCCACGATATGGCGGATGCCGTCGCGCCAGTAACCGTCCACGATCTCGGCAATTTCTTCGCGAGTATGGCCGATGCAGGTCAGGTGCGCGGCGGCGTTCAGGCCGGTGCGGCGGTTGATCTGCGTCACGATTTCATGCGTGCGTTCGCGCGTGCTGCCGCCTGCGCCATAAGTGACAGATACAAATTTGGGGGCAAGCTGGCTCAGCAGCGCAAAGGAATCCCACAGGGTTTCCTCCATCTTTGCCGTTTTGGGCGGGAAGAATTCGAAGCTGACATTCAGGTCGCAATCCTGCGGCATGATAAAGGGCAAAGACATCAGCCCGTTTTTGTCGGTTTGCTCTGTCGCCATACGCTTCGTTCGCCATATTATTTAAAACAATCGATATTGTAGCGGTGCAGCAAAAAAAGCCAAGCAAAAATAAGAGCAAACATGCGGCAAAGCCGTGCCGTTTTCCTTGAAAAGAGGGACAAAAAGATTAATATCACCACTACATCATTCAAAGGAGCATCAAAATGGCCGACCTGTTCGAAAACCCCATGGGTACCGACGGTTTCGAGTTTGTGGAATACAGCCACACCGAACCGGAGAAACTCGAAAAACTATTCACGAGCCTCGGCTTCAAAAAAACCGGCACGCATAAATCGAAAAAGGTCACGCTCTGGCAGCAGGGCGACATCAACTTCATCCTGAACGCCGAACCCGAAGCCATCGAGTTCGCGAAGAAACGCCACGGCGGCGGCGCAATCGCCATGGCCTTCCGCGTGAAGGATGCGGCCAAGGCGCTCGCCCATGCGGTGTCGAAGGGCGCGACAGAAATCAAGGGCAAGGTCGGCCCCGGCGAACTTTCCATCCCCGCTATCGAAGGCATCGGCGGATCGTACCTGTACCTCGTCGATAAATACGGCGCGAACGGTTCGATCTATGAAACCGACTTCAACATCACCGACAAAGCACCCAAGGGTGCAGGCCTCACCTATCTTGACCACCTGACCCACAACGTCATGCGCGGCAACATGGCGAAATGGGCGGATTTCTACACCGACCTGTTCAATTTCCGCGAGATCCGCTATTTCGACATCGAAGGCAAGCTGACGGGTTTGAAATCGAAAGCCATGACCTCCCCCTGCGGCAAGATCCGCATTCCGATCAACGAATCCTCCGACGACAAATCGCAGATCGAGGAATTCCTGAAACGTTACGGCGGCGAAGGTATTCAGCACATCGCGCTTGGCACCAACGATATCTGCCAGACCGTGACCGACCTGCAAGGCACCGGCATGGAATTCCAGAGCACGCTCGACACCTACTACAAGAAACTCGACGCGCGCGTGCCCGGCCATGGCGAAGACGTGGCAAAGCTGCAGGGCCTCAACATCCTTCTCGACGGCGCACCGACGAAGGGTCAGGGCATCCTGCTCCAGATCTTCACTAAAGACGCCATCGGCCCGATCTTCTACGAAATCATCCAACGCAAGGGCAATGAAGGCTTCGGCGAAGGCAACTTCCAGGCATTGTTTGAATCACTGGAAGACGACCAGATCCGCCGCGGCGTGCTGAAAGATGACGGCAGCAAAAAGGCGGCATCGTAATGAAACTCGCCTCCCTGAAACAAGGCCGCGACGGCAAGCTGGTCGTTGTGAATACCGCGCTGACGCATTGCGCGCCGGCGACACATATCGCGCCCACACTGCAGGCGGCGCTGGACGACTGGGAAAAATGCGTGCCGCTGCTGAACCAGCTGTCGCATGACCTTGAACAGGGCCGCGCGAAAGAGGCCTTACCGTTCTACACGAAGCTTTGCGCATCGCCCCTGCCCCGCGCCTATCAATGGGCGGATGGCAGTGCGTATGTGAACCATGTCGAGCTGGTGCGCAAGGCACGCGGTGCGGAGATGCCGGAAAGCTTCTGGACCGACCCGCTGATGTACCAAGGTGGGTCTGACACGTTCCTGTCGCCCACCGACGATATCGCGTTCGAACAGGAAGCATGGGGCATCGATTTCGAGGGCGAAGTCGCGGTCATCACCGGTGACGTGCCGATGGGCACGCCCGCATCGGATGCCGGCAAATACATCAAACTCATCATGCTGGTGAATGATGTGACATTGCGCGCCGTTGCGCAGCCTGAACTGGCGAAGGGTTTCGGGTTTTATCAATCCAAACCGTCAAGCGCTTTTTCCCCCGTCGCCGTCACGCCCGAGGAACTGGGAGATGCGTGGAAAGACAACAAGGTGCATCTGCCCCTCCACGCCGACTGGAACGGCAAACAATTCGGCCGCCCCCATGCGGGCACTGACATGGTGTTCGATTTCGCGCAGCTGATCGCGCATGCCGCAAAAACGCGGCCCTTGTGCGCGGGCACGATCATCGGGTCGGGCACGATCTCGAACAAGGACCGCAGCAGCGGCCATGTCTGCATCGTGGAAAAACGCATGCTGGAAAAGGTGGAGGGCGGCGAGAGCAAGACGCCCTTCATGAAATTCGGCGACACGATCAAGATTGAAATGCTGGACGCCGCCGGAAAATCCATCTTCGGCGCGATCGAGCAGAAGGTCGTTCCCTATAAATACGAAACCGCGACGTTAACCGCCAAGACGGCGGCGGCCGGATAACAGGCTGGGCTTGTCCAGCTTGCGCGTGCTGTACCCGTCGGGGAACTGCCCGCCGAGGCGCGTGAATTCGTCTTCCGCCTTTTCAACGATCTGAGGGTCGCTGAAATCCGAAAAGTTTTTCATGGCCACGCTTTCGACGCCCGACACCATGTTGCGCGTGATCAAAACATATGACCGCGCGCTGAAATTGAAAATTTCCGTCAAGCGGTAGCCGATATCCCCCTTTGGGCTGATGCGGCTGACTTCATCGTTGCCCGTTGCCAGCCAGCGGGGGCTCAACCCGCCATTGGCGATCATATCCGCTGTCTCGACCGATTTTTCGCGCGCGAGTTCCTGTGCGGTATTGCCGTTCTTATTGACGGCCAGGGGGTCTGCGCCATGTTCCATCAAGTAGGCCGCGACAAGGAACTGCCCCGCCCGTGCCGCTTCATGCAACGGGGTAAACCCGCCTGTATCGGTCACGTTGATGCCAAGCCCGCGCTTTAACAGGTCTTTCACCATATGCAGATGTCCGCGATAGGCGGCCTTGTGCAGCAGCGTCTCGCCGTTATCAGCGCGCGAATAAAGGTCTCCGCCGAGATCAAGCCATGTGGCAAGCCCCTGATAATTTCCGGCGTCAAGCGCCGACATGGCTTCGGTGGCAATGCCCATTTATGACCCCATACCGGCCGACGTGCCCGGCAGTTTCTTCTTGAGCGTCGATGGCACATTGCCGCCGAGGCTTTCAAGCGCGGCCTGCGCCGCTGCGACCATGCCGCCTTCACCGACGGATGAAAATGCCTTGATCGCACTGCTTTCCGCGCCTGTATCAAGGTTACGCGAAATCTGGGTATAGGTGCGTGCGGAAAAATTGAACAGTTCGGTCACGCGGTAGCCAACGGCGCTCTTGGTCGTCACGTGCGCGATTTCATCATTCGCGATCAGCACCCAGCCGCCTGCGGCGCGGCGCGCATCGGGAAGACTGCCGGGGCGTTCCCCGCGCAGGATCGCGGCAAGATAGGGGAATTTTTTTTCGGACAGCGCGGCGGGAGTCTTGAATTCGTTGGTTGCCAGCGTTTCATCGGCACCGCGGGCCATCAGCAAGATCACCATGTCGGCGCGGCCATTTTCCGCCGCGATATGCAGCGCGGTTTTGCCGGTTATATCCACTGCATTGATATCGACACCACGGTCAAGCATTTTGGTAATGATGTTTATATTGCCGTAAGTGGCCGCGGCATGCAGCGGTGCGACGCCGTTATACACGGTATCCAGGTCGACGCCCTTCTCGATCATTTTCAGGATAGCGTCGGTGCGGGATTTTTCAAACGCCTTGAACAGCGGCGGATACCCCGACACAGAATGCAGGTTCGGATCCGCGCCATGATCAAGCATCATGACCGCAACATCGCCGCGCCATGCTTCCAGCCCCTGCAACAGCAGCGTACCAGTGATACCCAGAAGCGCGTTCGGGTTCGCGCCCTGTTCCAGAAGGTATGTCACGATCTTGTCCCGGTTCATCCGGATCGCCGTGTAAAGGGGGCTGGAATAATCTTCACCTTGCACGCTGGCGCCACGGTCAACCGCTTTCTTCACCGCCGCAAGGTCATTGCCTTTGATTGCGCCCATTAAGTCGCGCTCTACGCTTTCGGGGGATTTGCGAAAAATATTCATGCCGCACCCGGCGCAGGCAGTTTTTTCTTCTCCGCCACCGGCGCGGCATCGCCACCCAATTGTAATAGCGCGTTTCGGGCCACATCGACCGCCGCACTGTCGGCCAGCTGTCCAAAAGTTTTCGACGACTGGCTTTCGGCGTTGGTTTCAAGGTTGCGCGCTATTTGCGTATAAAGCCCTGAGCTGAAATTGAAAATTTCCGTGACGCGATAGCCGATGGCAGTTTTTTCAGCCACGCGGGCTATTTCGCTCGTGTCCGTCAATTTCCAGCCGGCTTCGTTTTCGACAGGGGTAACGGGCGCGGCTTCCAGCTGGGGCAGCACACCGCGGATCATGTCCGCGATGCGGGGATATTCCTTCGCAGCCATGTCAGCGGCGGTGTTCATGTTGCTGTTCGGGATATCGCGGCTGGCCCCCGCCTCCAGCAGCATGCGCACCACCTCGCCGAAGCCCTTAGTCGCCGCATAATGCAGGGCAGTGTTGCCCAGCTTGTCGCGCGCATCAAGGTTCGCGCCGTTGTCGATCAGCAGCTCCAGCGTTTCTACCTGATTTTCATGCGCGGCAAAGATAAGCGGCGTCTGGCTGGCGGAATTTTTTACTTCAATGTCTGCGCCCATATCGATCAGTGCCTGCGCGGCGGCAAGCCTGCGGTCATGCGTCGCCTGTATCAGCGGCTGGTAATCGCTGTTTTCACGGGTTTCCGTTTTTGCGCCGTGATCGACCAGCAGGCGGACGACATCGTCGCGGTTACCTGTCACCGCCCAGCCAAGCATAGTGTTGTAGTCCCAATCATTAGAATAGCTGCCATTCACATCCGCACCATCATGGATGGCGGCCTGCACCTGTTCGATCGGTCTGCTGTTATACAGCTTGCGGCCGAGGCGCGAGGTGGCGCGGTCTTTTTTGTTGAAGATGCTCATGGTGCCGTACCCGGCGCGGCGAGCGCGCGTTTCTGCAGGCCGTTATCGGCCGGCTTGCCGCCCAGTGCCGCCAGCGCATTACGCGCGGCCTCCAGCACCGCGCTGTCGCCCAGCTCGCCGAACATCTTGATCGTATGGCTTTCGGCGTTGGTTTTTGTGTTCTGCGCGATGTGTGTATACATGCGCGTGGTGAAATTAAATGTTTCGGTCAGTCGGTAATTGATACCTGTCTTTTCCGTCACGCGCGCGACTTCGTCTTCGGCCAACATCTGCCATCCGGCCTCCGGTTCGATGCGCGGCGGCAACCCGCGGATCATGTCGGCCAGACGCGGGTAATCTTTTTCCGCGACATCCGCGGGCGTGTTCATGCTGGCATTCGTCGCATTGACATCCGCGCCGCGATCCATCAGCAGTTTTGCAATGTTTGCGTGCCCGGCCTGCGCAACGATATGCAGCGGCGTATTGCCCTGACGGTTGCGCACGTTCAGGTCCGCACCCTTTTCGGCCAGCAATAGCAGGATATCTCCGAAACCGTTTTCGGCGGCATGATGGACGGGGGATTTGCCGTCGCCATCCGGCCGCATGATATCGGCATGCGCCTCGATCAGCATGCGCGTCATGTCGCGGTTTTTGTGGCTGAGGGCGCGCGTGACGGCGGTGTAACTGGTCACGCTGCTGTTGTCGCCATTCGGCTCGGCACCGCGCGCCAGCAGGAAACGCAGGATGTCGATGTCGTTTTCATTCACGGCGCGCGCCAGCGGACGGTACTTGCCCTCGTCCGGTGCGGCTTCGACGGATGCGCCGTCATCGACAAGCTTTTCGACCTGCGACAGGCTGCCGCGCAAAATCGCTTCGCGCAGCTTCTTGTTCAGCCTGTCCTGTTTGTTCCAGATGCCCATTGTCTTCCGCTTTGAATAAGAAGCAAGTTTAGTCATAATCTGTACCATAATCAACCTTCGTTATGCCAAATTTTTCTGCATTATGATATAATTATGGCAATATCAACCGCTTGTTTTTTGGGACGGCTGCGATAAACTGAATCCCTGAAATCAAAAGGAAAACGTGACATGGCCAATCCTGTCGAAGACCGCGGCATCAGTTCCGCGCAGCACTACACCTCGCCCGAGGGCTGGACCCCCGGCAACCTCGACTTCTTCGTCGTGCCGCAGCGGCAGTATACCGAGGAAGACCACGCGGTGTGGCGCACGCTGTATAAACGCCAGAAAGGCATCCTGAAAAACCGCGCCATCGGCATGTTCATGGACAGCCTCTCGACGCTCGGCATCAACGAAGACCGCATCCCGTCTTTCGCCGAAGTGAACGAGATTTTGATGAAGCGCACCGGCTGGCAGGTTGTGCCCGTGCCCGGCCTGATACCGGACGAGCCGTTTTTCGAGCTGCTCGCCAACCGCCGCTTCCCCGCCGGCAATTTTATCCGCAGCAAGGAACAGCTGGATTACATTCAGGAACCCGATGTGTTCCACGACCTGTTCGGCCATGTGCCGATTTTGGCTGACCCCACCTTTGGCGATTACATGGCGGAATATGGACGCGGTGGCTTGAAGGCCGCGAAGCTCGGCCATATCAACAAGCTTGCGCGCCTGTATTGGTACACCGTCGAATTCGGCTTGATCGAGGAACCGGAAGGCCTGCGCATTTACGGCGCGGGCATCCTGTCATCCCCCACGGAATCCGTTTTCGCGCTCGACAGCGATTCACCGCACCGCATCCGTTTCGATGCCAAGCGCATTTTGCAGACGCATTACCAGATCGACGATTTCCAGGACAACTATTTCGCCATCAACAGCTTCAAGCAGCTGTTCGACGAAACCCAGCCCGACTACACCCCGATCTACAAAGAACTCGACGGCAAACCGGAATACGAAGCGGGAACCCTGCTGCCGACCGATGACGCGATCACGAAGGGTACGGGCGTTTATGGCGTCGAGGCGGATAAGAAGAGGGAAGAGCGGAAGAAGAAGGGTTAACGCGCCACTTCATTGCCCGCGCGCGAGTTTTATATGAATCGTATGCGCGCTCAGGGAAGGCCGAAAGGTATATGCACATGGCATTACGTCGCGAAAAATTAATTATTACTTGCCTCGCCATTATTGCAATCGTGGTTATTTTTTCATTCATGGTAATCAACCGCGATGGATTGAGTGGGAAGCGCATGGCCAATTCCGCACAACAAACCAGAAGTGGAATGTAAGATTGGAAAAAAATATTACGTGATTTACAAAAAAGAGGTAAATTGCGCCCCGATGATTTTGAAAAAATTGATTTCTCGCTGCCCGGTGATGCCGCATACGGGGATGACCCGGAAAACGAGTTCTTCAATCCAGCCGGAAAATTTAAAGCTATAGCAATACCGCAGGACCTCATTGATAAAATGAGTAAGGAAAAGGGCAACCGCGTTTTCTTTAATATCCGTCGTCACTTTGATAAGCGGGGCGATTTTGAAGGGCTCCCCCATGGCACGGTATTCGAAAGGCTGGTCTATTTCATGCCCAATGTCAAAGAGACTTGCATCGAATATAAAACTGAAGGGAATGCAGACGTAATTAATGGTTTCCCCTTTAAAACCAATCCCGACAACCATGAGGTTGTCGACGACGGATACTACTTTGAAGGGTGCGCTAGAACTCCCAATCGTGAAAGTGTTTATTCGTTTGTCGTACTAGCAACGCGCATTAAATTGCCGGGAAGCACAAAATGGGTGATTTATTAATTTCGGTGCTTAATAAGTCACCTGCCGCATCGGCATTTTCTGGGCTTTGACCCACATGTCGGCGGCGGGGGTTTGGCGGACGAAGGGTTCGTCGTAGAAGACGATCTGCCATGCGGCGGATTTCAGTTCTTCGCTCAGCTGGTTTTTGCCCCAGCCTGTGTAGCCCTTGACCACGTTGTACCATTTCGGTTTGGCGGCGATGAGTTTGTCGATTGCGGGCTGGCCTTCGACCATGGCGGTGTCGATGTCTTTCATCACGATGCTGTCGGGCGTCAGGACTTCTGTGGAATGGAGCGCGTAAACCTTTTCAGGTTCCATCGGGCCGCCGATGAAGGTGTCGCCGTCTTTGGCGGGTTTATTGAGGATCAGCCCCATCGCGCCGGATTTGCGGTGCTGCAGGACAAGGATCACGGAATCCTTCAGGCTTTCCTGTGTCATTTTCGATGTGGATACCAGCAGCTGGTGATGCGCGGCGGCGGGCGCGTTGTCGAAATGCCCGCCCAGCCACATCAGGAACGCCGCCGCCGCGAACATCAGGTAGGAATCGTATTTGCCTTCCCGTTTTTTCTTGGGAGCTGCGGCGGTCGTGGTCATGGCATTCCTTTATCTTAAGGAGTGAATTTGTCGCGGAAGGATGTTTTCAGGCCATGCGCGGGGTTGGGCTGCGCGGGGTCGCCGAAATCGAGCTTGGCGATTTTTTCGACCTGCTTGTTCAGCATTTGCGTCACGATGCATTTGCTGAAATCCAGTTCGTATTCTTCGCCGGTTTTTTTGTGGGTAACCATGGGGTTATTTTTCGCATCCAGCAGGTTTTGCGCAAAATGCGGCATGGATTCAACGCCCAGCTGGAACCAGTCGACCGCGCCGGTGGTGTCGTCGGCGGCCATTGAATCCTCGACCATTTCACGCAGCTTGTCGGGGATCGCCCAGGGGGTTGCGCCCTCTTTCTCGAACACGTATTTGGAATGCGCGTTGGTCTTCACGATCTCGATCGCGAAACGGTCTTCCGGCGGTTCCAGCAGATACGCGCGCATGATATGTGCGCTCATCAATGTCTTGAACAACCCGATACCGTCGAGCGTCACGCGCACCGACCCGATTTCCGACCATTTGTGAATGTCTTCGCCCTTGTCGTTCTGCACGACCAGCGGGTAATGGATGCTGGATGCGACGATCTTGCCCTTCTCGTCCTCGATGAGAGTGACAGCGCCGGACGCGATGCGCTCCTTCCACAAATCCTCTTCGCGTTTGGCGACGAATTCGTGTTTATTCTCGTTGTAGTAATCGAATATTTTCTGTTCATCCGCCGAGTTCGAAAAGCGAACGTATAATTTCTGTACCATGGCAAAACCTTTGGGCAAACCTTTGAAAATTCTTTTTGTTTGTCTATTGCTGCCGTTATCCTAATATTGTAACAGAGTTAAAAAGCAGGTCAAAAGCTATGTCGTCGGAAAACGTTAAATCGTTGGAACTCGAAGCATTTAAAAGAAAACTGCAAATGCTTGCTGCACTGCCGCAAAATTCCGACACCGAATTTGCTGAAGCCGTCTACACCGCCGTCTCCCGTTTCGGCATTACCGAGACGCAATTCCGCGACACCTTCGGATTGACCAAAGGCGCGGTGGAACGCTGGACAACACTCAAAAACCTGCCCCAGCCCGATGTGCGGCCCAAAATCCTCGAATGGATTCTGCATAGTTTATAAGCCCTTAGATTCGATGGATGGACAGGATTTCGATAACGGGCTATGTTTACTTAATCTTAAAAAACTGCAGGTATAAGTGGCTCACAAACCGCGTCATAACCCGCTTCTCTACCCCGCCATCGAGGCGCGGCGCCTGACGTTAAAGGCGACGTTCAACGTGATGTCGGCGGGGCTGGAATTCCAATCCGCCATGGTTCGCATGGCGGAGGCCTTCGGCTCCGCGCCCAAAGCCTATACCGACCTTGCCAAAGACGTCATCAGCGCATCGAAAGAAATGTCGGAGCGTTTTGCGCGCGACTACGCGAAACCCGAATTCGATCTGCAGCAGACAACCATCGACGGCAAGGCCGTGACCGTCACCGAAGAGATCGTGAACGACAAGGCCTTCGGCGCGCTCATCCATTTCAAGCGCGACACCGACCGCAACGACCCGAAGCTGCTGATCGTGGCACCGATGTCCGGCCACTTCGCGACGCTGTTGCGTGACACCGTGAAGGAAATGCTGCCGAACCATGACGTCTATATCACCGACTGGAAAGACGCCAAGGGCGTGCCGCTGTCGGCGGGAGAATTCGGCCTCAATGATTATATCGACTACGTGAAGGACTTCATCAAGACGGTCGGCAAGGACGCGCATGTGATGGCTGTGTGCCAGCCCACCGTTGCGACGATGGCGGCGGTTGCGTCGCTGGCCGAAGAGAAATCGGAATTCCAGCCCGCGTCGATGACGCTGATGGCAGGTCCGCTCGATATCCGCGCGGCCGAAACGCAAGTGACGAAGCTGGCGCAGAGCAAGCCGATTGAATGGTTTCAGGATAACCTGATCGGCGAAGTGTCATCCAACCATCCGGGCGCAGGCCGCATGGTTTATCCGGGTTTTGTGCAGCTGTTCAGTTTCATGTCGATGAATCCCGACAGCCACAACAAGAAACATATCGACCTGTTCAACGACCTCATTCAGGGCAACACGGAAAAATCCGGCAAGACCAAGAAATTCTATGACGAATATCTTGCCGTCGCCGACCTGCCCGCGAAGTTTTATCTCGAAACCGTCGAGAAAGTTTTCATCGACCCGCAGCTTGCCAAGGGCACGCTGGAACATCACGGCCATAAGGTAAACCCCGCCGCGATCAAGAAAACTGCGCTGTTCACGGTGGAGGGATCGGAGGACGATATCTCCGCCCCCGGCCAGACCACGGTTGCACACAAGCTCGCCTCCGGCCTGAAACCCGACCAGAAATTCCACCATCTGCAGGAAGGCGTCGGCCATTACGGCACTTTCAGCGGGCGCGGCTGGCGCGACGGCATCGCGCCCCGCATCACCGGTTTCATCCGCGATATCGGCCAGAAAAAGGGCATCGATTACGCGCCCGCGTCGAACGCCATCAAGCCCGAAAAATGGCCCGAAAATGCTGTGCCACCCGCTGCGAAACCGCCTAAACTGGCCGCATAATCAATATCTTGCCTTCGGTTTATGCTAATTAAACCCTTTCGGTGCTAGAATACGGGTATCAAAATCACCCGTTCCGGAAGCGTGCATATGGCGAAAAACACCTTCAACCAGAAAGCCCCCGACCCTGCCGCCGCCGACAAGCTCGGCCTTGAGCTCATCAAGGAAATTCAGGGCGATGCCGATATCGTGCATATCAACAAGCTGATCGGCATGGGCGCAAACCTGGAGGCGCGCGACGACAAGGGCAACACGCCGCTGATCGCATCCACCTTCCGTGCGCAGGAAAATATTATGAAGGCGTTGCTGGCGGCGGGCGCGAACCCGGATGCCGAAACGCCCTCCGGCGCATTCCCGCTGATGCTTGTTTCCATGATGGGGCCGCCGGAAAAACCCGAACTGGCGCAACTGCTGATCGACCACAAGGCGGAAGTGGAAAAACCGTACAAAACTCTGACTCCCCTGATGTGGGCGGCGCAGCGCGGATTCCGCGGCGTGGCCGCCGTCATCGGCGAACATGCCGACATCATGTTGAAATCAACCGGCAGCACACAGCAAAACGCCATCGAATGGGCGGAAAATAATCGCAAGGCAGGCGTGGTGACGCTGCTAAAAAACATGCAAGAAGGCAAGGAAGCGCGCAAAGCCGAAGAAGCGAAACTTGCCGCCGCAAAGGCCGTGCAGGCCGCCGCCGAAGAAAAACGCGACACGTTCGAGCACGCGATCGAAGGCATGCACACCGACCGCGCCGTCGCCGCGCCGAAAGTGGCGAAGTTCAAGAAACGCAGCCCCGTTCCGCAAAAATAACTACCACTGTCGGTCCCTTGACCAAAATCAAGGCGGGCGCATTGCGCCCATGTTCTGATGGCATCAGGCCACGAAAATGGCCGGTAACAGCAGGAGAAGGAAAATGGGCGCAGTCGTCAAACGGTGGTTCCCGCGCATCACGCAAATCACATTGCTCGCCGCGATGATCGAGTTCACAGTTGTGAATGGTCAGGCGGTCAAGACGGGCGGTTTCGTCTGGTGGAGCTACCCTGCCCTGCTCGCCCTGTTTATCGCGGCCTTGGCGATCAACCACATGATTGAACGCAGGGATTGAGGATGCCCATTGCCTGCGCTATATTGATGGCATGGAAAAGAGCGAAACATTTTTGCGCGGGCTGCCGTTTTTTAGCGAGCTGGATGACGCGGTGGCAACGCCGATGCTGAAGGCCGGCCTTGAACGCAGCCATGCGCGGGGCGAAAATATTTTCCTGCAAAATGACGCTGCGTCGCGAATGTTCATCGTGCTGTCCGGCTGGGTGAAGCTGTTCCGCCAGACGCCCGATGGCGACGAAGCCGTGCTGGCGTTGTTGAGCGCGGGCGATATGTTCGGCGAAGCGGCGATTTTTGGAGCGGCGGGCTATCCTTTCTCCGCCACCGCCGCCGAAGATGCCAAAGTTTTTGAAATTCCCGGCGATACGCTCCGCACATTGGCGAAGCAGAACCATGACGTGATGGCGCGGGTGATGGATTCGATGTCGCGCGAATTGCGGAATTTGCAGATGCAGAACGAACACCTTGCATTAATGAGCGCGCCGCAGCGTGTCGGCTGCCTGCTACTGCAATTTTCGGCTGGGCTGACGGGCGCGGGCGGCGGGTTCACCCTGCCCTATGATAAATCGCTGGCGGCGGCGCGGCTGGGCATGAAGCCGGAAACATTTTCACGCGCCCTATCGCAGTTGAAATCCGTTGGCGTGTCGGTCGACGGCGCGGATGTAAAAATCGCGAGCTTCGCCAATCTGGTCGATTACTGTTGTGCGCATTGTTCGGCATTGCCCGGCGAATGCCCCGGTTCACGCTCGGAACATGGAGAGGGCACAAAGCACTGCGACCGCACAGCGACCTGCCCCGGACGGCGCGTTATCAAGATCACGGAAAAATAATTTAGATCGCGGGCGTCGTCGGCGGCTTGTATTTCGGCTTGCCGAGGTCGGGCGCGTCGATGTCGGGCTTTTTCGGCGTGGTTTCGCCGGTCAGCTTGTTCATCGTATTTTCAAGTTCTTCCAACCGCGCCTGCAGCCCCTCGATCTTGCGTTTGGCGGCGGGGGAAAATTCATCCTCCAGCCCCTTTTTCAGCGTCGGGTTGCGGCGTTCGAAATCGTCGCGTTCGTTTTGCAGGGAGATGATCGTGCGATCGACTTCCTGCAACGCTTTTTCAAGGCGCTTCACTTCGCGGCGATAAGTCACAAAGCCAAGACCGCTCACAGCCGCAAGCGCAGTGCCGAGACCGCCGAGCAATGTCAGGTCTGCGGCAATTGCCAGCGCGCCGACACCGGTCCAGAATCCAAGCTGGATTCCCTCGCGGCGTGACGCTGTCTTGAATGCCAGCCACCGGTCGGTCAGCTGGCGGCGTTTGTCTTCAAGCGGGCGGAGCGGATCATATTCGGACATATTACTTTGCCTTCAACCATGTTTCAGCCATACGCACCCAATATGCCGCGCCAACGGGCAGCACATCGTCGTTGAAATCGTAATGCGGGTTATGCAGGCCGGGATCGTTCGCGGTCTTGCCGGCGCCGAGCGCGATATACGCGCCGGGGGATGCCTGCAGGAAGTACGCGAAATCTTCGCCGCCCATGGTGGGGGTGAAGGGCAATACCTTGTCTTTGCCAACCACATCCGCCGCAACCTGACGCGCGAATTCGGTTTCAGCGGTGGAATTGACGACGGAGGGATAACCCTGTTTCCACGTCACTTCCACTTGCGCGCCGAACGCATCGGCGACCGATTTAACGACATGGCGGAGTTTTTCCTCCAGCATCTTGCGGGTTTCGGGCTTGAACGCGCGAACGGTACCCCCAAGCTCGACGGTATCGGGAACGACGTTCAGGCTTTCGGTGCCCGCGTGGAATTTGCAGACCGAAATGACCGCGCTGTCGGCGGGGTCAACGGTGCGCGACACGATATGCTGGATCGCCGATACGATCTGCGCGCCGCAGACGATGGGGTCAATCGTGGTGTGCGGGAATGCGGCATGGCCGCCCTTGCCTTGCACGGTCACGCGGAAGGTGTCGGTCGAGGCGGTCATCGGGCCTTCGCAAATTGCAAAAGTGCCTTCGGGCTGCCACGGCCAGTTGTGCATGCCGAACACGGCCTCGCACGGGAATTTGTCGAAGAAACCTTCCTGCACCATCACATTGCCGCCGCCGCCGCCTTCTTCCGCAGGCTGGAAGATTGCATAGACGGTGCCGTCGAAATCGCGCGTTTCGGCGAGGTGTTTTGTCGCCGCCAGCAGCATCGCCGTGTGGCCGTCATGGCCGCAGGCATGCATCTTGCCGGAAATTTTGGATGAATGTTTGCAGTTGGTTTCTTCAAGGATGTTGAGCGCATCCAGATCCGCGCGCAGGCCGAGGCCGCGTTTGGACGACCCGTTCTTGCCCTTGATGATGCCGACCACGGCGGTCTTTGCCATGCCGCGATGGATTTCAACGCCCCAGCCCTCCAGCAGTTTCGCCACGTAATCGGAAGTGTTCACTTCCTCGAACGCGGTTTCGGGATGCTGGTGGATGTGCTGGCGCCAGGTCTTGAATTCATCATTCTGGTCTTTGAGTTTTTTAAGGACGGACATTTTTTATTTCCCCTATTATCTGAAGAATTTCTTGAGCCACTTGTCGCGGCGCTGATGGAGGTTCTGCGACTGGTCGGGCTTGTTGACATCGCCAAAATCACGTGCGGCAAGGTTTTTAATCTCGTCCTTAAACATCATGACAAAAGTGGATTTGCTGAAATCCAGTTCGATCTGCTCGCCGGTTTTCTTGTTCGTCAGGATCGGATTTTCGATCGCGTTTTCGAGCCATTTGGCAGCGACCGGCAATGCCTCGATGCCGAAGACATACCAATCATTTGATGTGGCATGGCCGTCCGATACCGTCTTTCCCTTGCCAGCCAATAGTTCAGCGGAAGGCCCGCCCTCCATCTTGCGCCAGCCGAGTTTGCCGGCGAGGTTTTGCACGGGCGTCGTTTCCATCTGCGCGACAAAAGTGCTATCGGGCGGCTCTACCAGAAATCCGCGCAAGCCCTGCAGCGCGATCATGGCGTCGAAAATGCCGGAAAAGCCATTCAGCGCGATGCGCGTAGTGCCCACTTCTTGCCACTTGATATGCTCGACGCCGTGTTCGTCATTGGCCATATGTGCGTAGGTGATGCTGGCGGCGACGATCTTGCCCTTTTCGTCCTCGACCAGAATGACCGCACCCTCATCGGTCATTTTTTTCATCAGGTCGTGTTCGCGCTTCAGTACGTTCTTGTGCGAATTAAGGTCGTAGAAATCGGAAATCTTGTCGAAATCGTCTTCCTGCGAGAAGCGGATGAAATATTTGGGCGTCTTGACGTCGGTCACTTGGGTCTCTCCGTTTTACCTGAAGAAGTTTTTGAGCCACTTGTCCCTGCGCTGACGCACGTTTTGCGCGGCATCAGGCTTTTCCACATCGCCGTAAGTCTTGTTCGCCAATACCCGGATTTCCGGGCCGAACAGTTTGAAGAAGGTCGATTTGCTGTAGTCCAGCTCGATCCTCTCCCCTGTCTTCTTGTTTTCTAATATCGGGTCGTCGATTGATTTCACCATGCGCGCGGCCATCGTCGGCAGGGCTTCAAGCCCGCACAGATACCAGTTGCTGTTGGTGACGTTGCCCACATCGGCGGGATCAACGCTTCTAATTTTCGCATCCATCAGCCCGTCGGGCATTGCCTGTAGCCGGCGCCATCCCAGCGCCTCGGCCATGCCCTGCACGGGCGTCGTGTGCATTTGCGCAACGAAGGTTGATTCCGGCGGCTCGACCAGAAAGGCGCGCAGGGTCTGCATCGTGACCATAGCATCGAACAGGCCGGGATAGCCGTTCAATATAATGCGCGTCGTGCCGATTTCCTGCCATTGCACCTTTTCAACGCCGGCATTGTCGACGGTTTTGTGCGGATAAGTCATGGAGGCGGCGACGATCTTGCCCGCTTCATCCTCGATCAGGACGACGGCGCCTTCTTCCACCAACTGCTTCATCAATACCTGTTCGCGCTTGCGGACATTCTTGTGCGCGTTAAGTTCGTAGAACTCCATGAGGTTGTCATGGTCGCTCGCATTGGAGAAGCGGATGAAAAGTTTTTTTGGTGCGTCCGTCACGTCAAGCCTTTTGCAGGAGTGCGGCACATAGACTCGGCCACAGTTTTTATTCCAAAATCGGTTTGCTTTAAGAAACTTTTATACTGAAATATGGGAGCCCTGACCAGAGGGGTTGTAAAAACATCACGCCATTTTCCACCATATTATAATTTAACAACCCATTAACTTCCGGAAATAAAGACTGCGCAGGGTTGTTAACCACACCTGCGTATAATCTGGTGAAAGCTCACAACCACGAAAGGAAAATACAATGCTGAATAAAATGATGATTGCAGCGATCGCGATGACCGTTATGACTGCGGGCGTTGCCCGTGCGGAAGAAGCTGCAGGCGGCGCAGGCCCCGGCGGTGGCGGCAGCCCCGAGAAATTCCAGGAACATAAACAGAAGATCCTGAAGAAAATAGACGAACGTATTGCCGAAGGCCAAAAACGCCGCGCCTGCGTTGCGGCGGCTGGTGACGTCACCGCGCTGAAGGCATGTATGCCCGAGCGTAAAGGCGGCGGCCGTGAAGGCGGCAGCATGATGCGCCAAAAACGCGGGGGCGGCGGCGACTCCGCGCAATAATAGAACAAGCAAAAACGCCGGCGCAGGGGATACCCTTGCGCCGGCGTTTAATTTTTTCTGGCTTAACGGGCGATTATAGCGCCGTTCACGTCAACCAGTTGGCCATTCGCATTAATGTACTGACCGTTCTGGTTCACAAGGCGACCGGACGAGTCCGAGAAGACCCCCGTCGCAAGCACGCTGCCATTCGTGCTGACAAGGCGACCCTGCGTATCAATATAGGTACTGACGCTGAGCGCGCGACCCTGGCTGTCAAGGATGCTGGTGCCGCGCACCTGCGCACCCGTAATGACGCGACCGGAATTATCCAGCACCGTGCCGGCCTGCAGGCGCAGGTAATTCTGGTTATTGACGAGCATCGAATTACCCGCCGCGTTCAGGTTACCCGTCACGCTGGTATTGGCCTGTGTGCCGAGGGCGGTGCCGTTCAGCGTGCCGGTTGCTCCAATGGCACCGACAGTACCGGCTGTGGAGCTGGTAGCACCGACTGCGCCTGTATTATCGAGCACGCTCTGTGTATTTACGCTGTCGAGTGTGCTGGTGGGAACCGCACCTGCACCTGATGAGGTATTCGTATTGGCGACACCGCCGTTGATCGCGCCTGCGCCGCTGTTGAGCGTTGCGGGGCCGGTGGGGTTTGCTCCTGTCGTACTAGTTGCACCAATGGCGGCAGCCGTGCTGCCCGACATGCCTGTACCGGTGACACCAGCGGCGCCCTGCTGCGCGGTGCCGGGAGCTGCAACCGCACCTCCGGGGGTACGGCCATAGGTGGCACCAGCCTGACTGCCTTTGGCCGTACCGGGAGCGGGCGCTGCTGCGGCGGCGGAACCTGCTGCCGCCCCCGATGCGCCTGCCTGAGATCCCTTTGCGGCTTCTGCAGGCATGGAAAGGGCAAAAAGCACGAGCAGTGCCGTTGATGCTTGAAGAATGTTTTTCATGGCGGTCCTCCATAGGAATTTTTATTGGAAACTCGTATTCCCAACGGCGGACGGGGCGATATGTTCCTTATTACAGGCCCGTTTTGGGCGCTTTCGGGCGCAACAGGCCGAAGGTGCGGTCGAGGTTTTCGATGGAATCGGCGATCAGGGCGGCATTATTGGGCTGGTAACCGCCGCCGAACAGCATGGCGATGGGGATGTTTTTGTCCAGCGCGTATTTGAAGACCATTTCATCGCGTTCCATCACGCCGTGGCGTGAAACGGAGGCGCGGCCAAGGCGGTCGCCGTCCAGAATGTCCATGCCCGCGATGTAGAAGATAAAATCAGGTTTAAAATCCTTGTCCGCGTCACCCAGCACGCGCTCGATCACCGGCAGGTATTCGGCGTCATTGGCATAGAGCCCCATGCCCTGCCCCACATTGATGCGGTCTTGCGCATTTTCATCCTTGGGGAACAGGTTTTTCGCATAGACATCGACGATGAACACATTCGCGTCATCCTTGAAATCTTGCGCATAGCCGTCGCCCTGATGCGCATCGAGATCGATGATCATGACTTTTTTGATGTCGGGATGTTTCGCGCGCAGGGACTGCACCGCCAGCGTCACATCGGCAATCGCGCAGAAACCGTGGCCGTGATCCGATGAAGCATGGTGATACCCGCCGCCCAGATTTACCGACCAGCCATGTTCCAGCGCAGCCTCGCCCGCCATGACCGACCCGCCCGCCTGGTAGCGCATAGGGTCCAGGATCTCCTGGTCTATATCTGTCATCGCCATGCGGCCCACCGCCGGCACCTCGAACATCTTTGCCAGTGAAGCTGGATCATGAAGGCGCTGCAGATGCGCGGGCGTATGCACGGCGGCAAGGTCGGTATCGTTCAAGCGCGACGGGACCATCTCCTGCCCCGCTTCGATAAGCCCGCGTTTCACAAGTTCGTTGAATACGTGGCTGGATTTGCGGATATCGACCGGATGCACGGCATCGGAAACCTCCACCGTCAAATCATACGATGGGCTGTAAATAACGGGTTTTTGCCCTGCGCCATTGAAAGCCTGCTGTACCATGAAGCCTTATTCTTATAGGGATTCGATTTTCCGTGCTTTAAATCTTGCGGTCGCGGGCGCGGCATGTTGCTGGCCACTGCCCTTGCCCACGATGCCAACGATAGCCGAAACTTCCTGACGGAGTTCATCGACGGCGCGCTGCTGCGCTTCCATCTTGCAACGCACATCGCGTGCGGCGTACGCGGTTTCCAGCACCTTGACGGTCGGTTCGCCGAAGGAACCAGACTGCGCATGCTGCATTGCATTTTTCTTTTCCCAGTCAACCTGATCGAGATCTGCACCCAAATCGGCCAAGACCTGCACATAGTTGCGCAAGTTTTCCTTGGCGGCAGTCGTCAGCGGCGACTGCTGCATATCATTCACCTGGTTCACTTTGAAGTTTCCATCTGCCAGCGCCATATCGGCGATAGGGTGGAATTTGTCCGTGCCGCGGTCCATGCCCGGATCGGGCAACGTGTAATGGAG
The DNA here is from genome assembly GCA_038247245.1 of Bdellovibrionales bacterium. Classification (GTDB taxonomy): domain Bacteria; phylum Pseudomonadota; class Alphaproteobacteria; order Micavibrionales; family UBA2020; genus JAPWJZ01. Next base: position 29,092 of record JBBRVE010000024.1, read on the forward strand.
TATGCCGTTGCCCCTGGGCGAGACGGCGTTGATATTCGCGCCTTGCTTGTACAGGAGCTCTGCAACATCCGGATAACCATGCAAGGCGGCGGACAAAAGCGGCGTATTGCCCTTCGCGTCCCGCTCCTCGAGCGTTGCGCCGGCGTCCACGAGTATTTTCACATAGTCGATTTGAATGGCGTATTCGCCTTTGGCAACATGATTGGCAAGTTCCTGACCCAGTTCCTGCGGCGACTTGCCTGCGATATTAAATGCTGATGTAGCCATTAAATCCCCCCGAATTCTAAATATTATACGATAATTTGATAGTTATGTCAAATAGTCGCCCCTTACGTCTAAAGCCGGTAACGCCATTATTTTCATAACTTTAATGACGTATCTCTGCACCATATCTTATTGACTCTTTTACTGCTTATTGCGTATTTTGCCCTCGCAGAATGCGCGCATTCGCGAATGAATGGCTGATCGGAGCGGTATTAGTGAGCCTCACACCGGAACAATTAAGCCAGAAGATCAAGGAAGCGCGCGCGAAGCAGGGACAAGACCCTGATCCAACCGCGCCGAAACCGGCGCAACCGGGGGATGCCGCGACGGCCAAGGCCATGCGCGCGGCAACCGAACTGGTGGCAGCCCTGATGGTGGGCGGGTTTTTAGGGTACTGGCTCGACACCTGGCTGAACACCAAGCCGCTGTTTATGATCCTGCTGTTTTTCGCGGGATTCGTGGCCGGGTTCCTGAACATCTACCGCGCCCAGACAGGGCAGGAGTTCAAGGTCGGAATGGGCGAGCTGACGAAGACTGATAAAGCTGATACCGATAAAGAAGATACAAAGGGCGAAAGGGAACAGTAAACGTGGCGCATAGTCCTCTTGAACAGTTTGTCGTCAAGCCGCTTATCCCGCTGCATGTGGGCGGCTATGATCTGTCGTTCACGCAATCATCCGCCTGGATGCTGGTCGCCGTCGTTGTCGCGACGGCACTGATGACCCTGACGATGCGCAGCCGCGCCCTCGTCCCCGGCCGCTGGCAGAACCTCTCGGAAATGCTGTACGAATTCATCGCCGGCATGGTGAACGACACGCTGCACGAAGAAGGCAAGAAATACTTCCCCCTCGTGTTCTCGCTGTTCATGATCGTATTGATGGGCAACCTGCTGGGCATGCTGCCCTATTCATTCACCTATACCAGCCATATCATCGTGACGGGCGCGCTGGCGCTGCTGGTATTCGCGCTGTCCACGATCGTGGGCTTTGCGCGCCACGGCCTGCATTTCTTCTCGCTTTTCCTGCCCAAGGGCCTGCCGGTGCTGATGATGCCCCTGATCGTCGTGATCGAGGTGATTTCGTACCTGTCGCGTCCCTTGAGCCTTTCCGTCCGTCTGTTCGCCAACATGACCGCGGGCCACACGATGCTGAAAGTCTTCGCGGGCTTCAGCGTGGGCCTGATCGCGGCGGGCACGGCAACCGGTTTCCTCAGCGTGATCCCCGTCATCGTGAACATCGCGCTGATCGGGCTTGAACTGATGATCGCCTTTATCCAGGCATATGTTTTCGCGATCCTGACCTGCATTTACCTGAAGGACGCGATTGAACTGCACTAAGACGACTTAAAAAACTGAACCACAACCAACCCTAAACAGAGGAATACTAAAAAATGGAACCAGCTGCAGCAAAACTCATCGGCGCAGGCATCGCAGTCCTCCCGCTTCTTGGCGTGGGCATCGGCCTCGGCATGCTCTTTTCCAGCATCATCACCGCAATCGGCCGCAACCCTTCAGTTGCTGACGTCGTGAAAAGCACCGGCCTGTTCTACTTCGCTCTCGTCGAGGCTATCGCCCTCTTCGCGCTCGTCGTCGCCCTGCTGATGCTCTTCGTCCTCTAAGGGTAATCTAATACCAAGGATAACCAGATGTCCGCTCGCCTGCTGAACCGTATCTTCCTCAACTCCGTCGGCCTTTTGCTCGGCGCAGCTATTGCTGCCGCCGTTGCGACATCGGCACGGGCGGAAGACACTTCAGCAGGCGCGGCGGTCACTCCGGTGTCCGAACGCCCCGCCGTAACCGAAGTGATCGAGCCTTCGGGCGACAAGGTCATTTCGATGCCGGCGGAAGAACACGCGGTCGAGACAGAAGTCAAAACCGATATCGGCTTTCCCCAGTTGAAGGCCGAGACATATCCCAGCCAGATCTTCTGGTTGTTCGTTTCATTCACACTTATGTATGTGCTGATGTCAAAGGTTGCGCTGCCCAAAGTAGGCTCCGTGATCGACCAGCGCCGGGCGCAGCGCGAAGGCAATCTGACCCGCGCCGAGCAGTTACAGGAAGAAGCCGCAAAGGCGAAAGCATCCTATGAGACCGCGCTTGCCAAGGCGCATGAATCCGCACAGGAAGCGATGAGCGCGGCGGAAGCCGACATCGCCGGGAAGATCGCCGCAGAAAGCGCGAAATTCACCGAAGCGACCCGCAAACGCGTCGTGACCGCCGAACAGGGCATCGCGAAAGCGAAAGAAGAAGCTCTGGCTTCCCTCGCCGATATCTCCGCCGAGATTTCGGCCGAAATGGTCAGCAAGGTAGCGGGCGTGCAGGTGACCAAGGCCGATGCGAAAAAGGTCGTCATCGACATCATGAAGAAGGAGGCCGCTTAATGTTTGAACATCTTCTCCATGACACCGCATTCTGGGTCGCCATTGCCACCGTTGGTTTTGCCATCGTCGGCTTCAAGGTCGGCCGCAAGCCGTTGCTCGAGATGCTCGATGCCCGCACCGCGAAAATCCGCGCGGATCTCGAAGAAGCCGAGCGCCTGAAGAACGAAGCGCAGGAACTGCTGGCCGACAGCCAGAAGAAACACCGCGACGCCATCCAGACCTCGCAAAAGATCATTGATGCAGCCCGCGAAACCTCTGCCCGCCTGCAGAAGGAATCGGAACAGAAGCTGACGGAAAGCATGAAGCGCAAAGAGACCCAGCTGCTGGAGCGCATCAAGCGCGCCGAACTGGCCGCTGTCGAAGAACTGCGCCATCAGGCTGCCGACATTGCCGCGAAATCCGCAGAAATCCTGCTCCATGACGCCATGGGCAAACGCGGCGCGAAGCTGGTCGATGAAGCGATCGGCGACCTTTCCACCCGCGCAGCATAAGCTTTTCAGGCCCTTACTCCTCCCCCCTTGCCCCTGCGCCGGATTCAGGCGACAATAAGACATTGGTTTTTTCGGGAGCCGCATGTTTTTGTTCATCCATTTTCCTCCTGCCCTCACGCGCAATCTTGCCGTCGTCTGTGGCGTATTGTGCCTTTTGACCACTGGCTATGCCTTTGCGCAGGACCTGATCGTGCCGCCGACCGAAGGCGCATCACCCGCCAATCCTGCAAAACAATCGACCACGCCGTCTGTGACAGGCACCACGCCCCGCCTCGACGAGCTGGGCGCTGGTGTGACATCGATGCCGGCAGCGCCGCCACCCAAAGTCGCCAAGCGCGACGAGCCGCGTAATGACGAACCGATGGAGGACGCGACCGAGTTTTTCGAACGCAAGGTTTTCGCCGTTCCTGCATCCCGTCCCGGCAAAACCCTGACCTATTTCTTCAAGGCTCCCGCCGCCTACCAGCCGCAGGACAAGCTGTACCCGCTGGTGATCGTGTTGCATGACGAAGACGGGGTGGCAAATGCCGCGCAATATCTGGCGCAAAAGTCCGCGCGCAAGAACTTCCCGGCCTTTATCGCCGTGCCTGTGCTGCCCACCGGCCCCATATGGGCCTATCCATCCAAGCTGGACGACAATAAAAAAGTCGACCGCAACATGAAAAAAGAACAGTCCCTGCCCGATGTCGCCAAGATGCTGGAGGTTCTGGTCAGAGAAAACCCGATGATCGACCTTAACCGCATCTATCTGGTCGGTTGCGGCGATGGCGGCTATGGCGTGTTCGGCGCCGCGCTGAAACTATCACAGACCTTCGCAGGCGGCGTCGCGATCAGCGGGGGCTGGGCATTGCGCGATGCGACCAAGATGCGCAACATGCCCCTCTTTGTGATGCATGGCGATAGCGACAAGGAAAACGACCCTGCCCTGAGCCAGAACCTTGCCTTCTATATCCAACAGGCGGGTGGCCGCAAGATCTCGTTCCTGTCGATCCCCAGCATGGGGCATGATTGCAGCAACCCATACCTCTATAATAATGCGGTCTGGGCCTGGCTGTTCAAGCAGCATCTTTAAAATATTGATATTTATATATATTTTCTCCATTTCTTGACATAATCGCGCCTGTCTGTAGTATAGGCGCCGCATCACCAATACAGGGTAATCATGGGTTATAACTACAAACCAAAACAAACTGCCGGTCAGAAGGCCAAGAAATTCGCCAAGCGCATGACGCTGGCACTCGCCTTTGGCGCTGCCGTCACCGGTACCACCATGAATTATTATTCGAGCGACGAAGAACTGCTGGTGCGCATCGAGAAGGTCAAGATCGAGCCGCCGACCGAAGCAGGCGGAAGCGCCCAGAATGACTATCTATACCGACAAGGGCACCTTTGTGAACGCCCCCACCCGCATGCTGATGAAGGATGCGGAAGACGCCGCCGAAATCGCGCAGTATTTACGCGAAGGCGAGACGCTGAAAATCACCGTTTACGGGATCAACCCGCATCTGGGCAAGCTGGACCGCGACGATTTCCACCTGTACCGCAACATCCGCAAAGTGCATCCGGGCCCCGGCCAGATCATTATCGTTGCGCCCCCGCCCACCCCCGGCGACGGTACGGTCGTCACGCCGGCGGGCGAAGCACCGCCTGTGCTGCCGCCGACCGGCACGCTGACC
>JBBRVE010000025.1:0-32773 GCA_038247245.1 Bdellovibrionales bacterium
GAAAACCAACATGGCGCTAAAATCGCTGGCGATTGACAGCAGCGCCGTCGAAAACTTCCGTGCATCGAAAATCCTCGCCTTCCGCGGCATCGAGCGCGAGCCGCTGGATGAAGCACATGCGGGCGACATTATTTCCATCGCCGGCATGACGCAGGCAACATCCGTCACCAACACCGTCTGCGACCCTGCTGTAACCGTCGCTCTGCCGGCAATTCCGATCGATCCGCCCACCATCTCCATGTCCTTCGCCGTCAACAACGGCCCGTTTGCCGGCACCGAAGGCACGAAAGTGACTTCGCGCATGATCCGCGAGCGCCTGTTCAAGGAAGCGGAAAGCAACGTCGCGATGAAGGTCCTCGACGGCCAGACGTCGGACTTGTTCGAAGTGTTCGGCCGCGGCGAATTGCAGATGTCCGTCCTGATCGAGACTATGCGCCGCGAAGGCTTCGAGCTGTTGATCGGCCGGCCGCGCGTGCTGTACAAAACCGATGAAGAAACCGGCGAAAAGATGGAGCCGTATGAAGAAGTCGTGATCGACGTCGATCAGGAACATTCCGGCACGGTCGTCCAGAAAATGGCGATCCGCAAGGGCGACATGATGTCGATGGCACCGTCGGGCGCAGGCAAGGTCAAAATGACCTTTATCGCCCCCACCCGCGGGTTGATCGGTTATCACGGCGAATTCCTGACCGACACGCGCGGCACGGGTATCATCAACCGCCTGTTCCACGGCTATGGCACGTTCAAGGGCAGCGTCGAAGGCCGCCGCGTTGGCGTGCTGCTGGCGATGGACACCGGCGAAGCGACCGAATACGACCTGTGGAAACTGGAAGAACGCGGCACCATCATGGTGATGCCGGGCACGCGCGTGTACGAAGGCATGATCGTCGGCGAACACAACCGCGACAACGACCTTGCCGTCAACATCCTGCGCGGTAAAAAACTGACCAACGTCCGCGCCTCGGGCACCGACGATTCAACCAAGCTGATCCCGCCCCGCATCCTGACGCTGGAGCAGGCCATCACCTTCATCAACGACGATGAACTGGTCGAAGTCACCCCGAAAACCCTGCGCCTGCGCAAGGCGATCCTGGACCCCAACCTGCGCAAACGTCTCGAAAAGACGGGCTAATCGCCAGATAGCGGGAGTTTGCAAATGGGTACGGCCAAGGCGCATCTGCGCAGCCTGCTGATGGGCGTGTTTTACGGCACGCTCGTCTTGGTGGCCGACCGTTGCATCCATTTTAAGGGGACGGTGAACATCGCGCTGCTGGTTGTCATGTCGATCATGTCGCTGTTGGTCGTGATCGGCACCATGAAGGTCGATCCCCAGAGCCGCTAGCACATCCCGCTGAAGCCGTTTTCAATACTTGGCGGTTTTGTGCTGTCGATTGTTCTGCTTTATGCGCTTCTCGGCAATATGCCGGCACAGCGTAATTTCCTGCAGAGCCTCGCCGATGCGAAATCCCTGCCGCCTGCGGTTCAACAGCCCTTTGATAAATACATTACTTGGGCGGCAACCCATTCGCTGATCGGGAATGAAAAGCCGGGTAGCGCAAAGCAGCCTTGATCGCAGCGGCTTAGGGCTTCATCCCGAACTTTTGCGCGCCCCGCGCATAAACTTTATCAAACTCGCCCTCCAGCCCCGCATTCACGCCGCGCAAGCCGTCGACCACGTTCTTTGCCCAAGTGAAATATTCCTGCTTGCGGGCAAGGCTCCAGTCGGGCGGGGGGGAGTCGAGGATGGCGCGCAGGTTGGAGATTTTGTCGGCGGTTTTCACCAGCTTCGCGGCGTCGGATTTATGTGGCGCGTGCTCCACCTGCAGGCGTTTGCGCTCTGCCTTGGGCAATGATTTGTCGTCCGTGCATTCCTGCACGATATCGGCGACGTTCTGGCCGAATTCCTTCACCAGTTCTTCGTATTTCGTGTCCGTGTCCTCGATCGTATCGTGCAGCACGGCGGCGCACAGAACATCGGCATTGCTGCCATCGGTGAATTGCGCGACCAGATCGGCAACCTCGATCAGATGGTTGACATAGGGTTCGGCGCGTTCGCCCTTGCGGCGCTGGTCGGTGTGTTTCTTGGCGGCGAACAACAAGGCGCGCGTGAGTTTTTGCGAAACGTCGGTCATGGTTTTTCCTTTGGATAGACCCTATGCTAGGCCTTCCGCAGCACGGGCGCAAGGAGGGCATAAACCCTTGTCAGCCGGGGTTATTTTCGCCCTGTTCGGCCTCGGCCGGCTTGTCCTGTCCGGCCTCGCCGCTCATGACGAAGGCGCGGGTGGCGGCAAAGGGCCCGATCGTTTCGAAAATCGCGACCATGCCAAAGACAAGCGCAGAGACCTGCGCGCCAATCGCCGGCAGCAGCGTATTGAGCGTGGCGGCAAGCCCGATTGCCATGCCCGCCATGGGGATGATCAGCAGCGACGCAGCCGCGGCCTGTCTGGTGTCGACCGTGGTGAATTGCGATGCCACGAACACGCCTGCTGTCTTGGCGATGCTGCGCACGGCCACCAGCAGCACAGGTGCGATGCCCGCCATCAGCAGTGCCGATATGTCGATCTTTGCCCCCGCCAGCACGAACAGGGCGATAAAGAACAAATCGCCGCCCTCGCCGAAACCGACGCGCGAAAGATTATGCTTCGATGTTTCGAACCATCTTGTTGCGATGCCCAGCACCAGCGGCGCAAACAACGCCGACATGCCAAGCATAGTGCAGGTGCCCAGGATGACCATCACTGCGCCGATCACGACCACAAAACGGTAATGCTCGTCCTCTTCGCGGAAAATGCGGGCAATGCGCACGGCGCACCAGGCGGCGAAAATGCCCACCGCTGCGGCGCCGAACAGGCGGTAGGCGGGCACCAGAATTGCGGCCGATATGCCACTGGTTTCCGGCGCCATTGCAAAGGGCAGCACGGCGGAAAAAATAACAAACGAAAAAAGGTTGTTCATGGCGACCAGCGATTTTGCCAGCGTCGTGACCGCGCCTTTGGCGTGCATTTCTTCCGCCACATGCACCAATACGGCTGGCGACGACGAAATGGCAATTGCGCCGATCAATGCCGCGACCGTCCAGTTACTGCCAATTAATTTTACGGTCAGCGTCACGGCGACGAAAGTCAGCAGGCTTTCCATTACCGACGTCAGCATGATGCGTTTAGACCGCAGCATGGCTTCGGGGTGCAGCATATTGCCAAGCTTATAAAGGATCAGGCCCAGAGCGATATCGATGATGATATGCGCATCCTGCATCATTTCTGCCGTGATCAGGCCCATCCCGTGCGGGCCCGTCAGCAGGCCCAGCAGCATAAAAGCGGTGATTGTGGGCATCAGGTGGATCCGGTTCGCAATCAGCCCGCCCGTGACGCCCAGCAACAGCAGCATGCCAAAAGCCAACATCGCATTCGGATGCAGGGCGGGGATATAGGTCAGGAAGGCTTGCATAAGGCGTCATCGCTCCGGTTACCGCCGGAATATAGGGGCGAGAGCATGTAAAAAGCAATCCTTCTTGCGCGTCAAAAGCAGAAAGCCGGGCGCTGCAAGCCCGGCTTTCCTATCATCAATGCGATGCGCGTTATATTAAATCTCGCGTCCGCTTTGGTGATCTGTACTGAAACAAGCATCGTCGCCGCCCGTATTGCTGGTGCGGAAATCTTTCTGGTAGTCTCGGGCAAGGCTTTCAAGGTCCTCGACCGTGCGGGACGATACGGCGTCTGCGACACCCTTTCCATCCTCCAGAGAGTCATCTTTGATATGCTCGTCGTAAATTTCCGAGCCTTCGAGGCGCATACCGGCGGATTTCCAGTCGTCTTTGCCACCGACGTAGTCGGAGACATTGGAATAACCCAGTCCTTCCAGAATTTCCGCAGCCTTGGTCGACGCCGCGCAATCGGCGCTGGCGCAGTAGGTCACGATTTTCAGTGATTTGTCGGTCAGTTGCCGGGGAGCTTCGGTGGCCAGTGTTTCCAGCGGCATCGACAGTGCGCCCGGGATGTGGCCATGGTCATATTCTGATTTCGGCAATGCCTCAATGATGGCGAAATCTTCGCCGGAAGACATCAACTGGCTCAGCTCGTCACGTTTGATTGGTTGCATGGAATCCTCCATTGCCCTTTAATTGCGGGCGATTCGTTGACGGGTTGTACTCAGCTAACGGATGGACGCCATAATAGTTCCACAAAATGAAAGAAGCCGGGCTTCAAAAGCCCGGCTTCTTGAATCACGTCAAAGCTGAAAAAGCTTAGCCGCCGCAGGAACCGGTTTCGGTTTTTTCCTTGGCGGTGCCGCAAGAGCCCATGGTCTCGCCTTCTTTTTTCGCTTCCGTGCCGCAAGAGCCGGTTTTGGGAGCGTTCGAGGAACAGGAGCCTTTTTCGTCTTTTTTCATTTCTTCTTGGTTGGTCATGGCAATTATCCTTATGTTGGGTTGCACACATGGGCCGCTTTGCGGTCACCATACGCAGAAGGATATAGCCCCCGAAAAGCCCTTGTCCACCCGCGATGATCTGTATTATGTCACTGCAGGGTCACCCTACTGATATCGTGGCATATATATATTAGTTCCATTTTACATATACATTGAACGTCGCGATGGCTGATCCATAAACCTCTCCCCGGTGCCGTTTCAGCCAGATGTGGCATACTGGGACCCTTCTGGATTCGTAAGGGAGTTTCATCTTGTACAGCCGCCTTTTCTATTTCCTGATGCCGTTGGTGGTCGTGACCGCGATCATCGGTTTTTCCGCTCTGGCGCAGAAAGACCGTACCGAAATGAATCACGCAGAACACGCCATAGAAACACATGCCGCAGGTTTGCAGGCGCGCGTTACGCCCGATGCGCTGGTGCAGGGCAACGAAACCTCGTTCATCTTGCAGCTGAGCAAAGACAATGCGCCCGTGTCGCTGGACGCGCTGGAGGAACGCCATACGCAGAAAATCCATCTGCTGGTCGTGGATGAAAGCATGGTGGATTACCATCATGTGCATCCCGTGGCAGGCAGCCAAGCGGGTACGTATTCTTTTTCCTTCACGCCAGGCACGGCGCATAACTACATGCTATATGCTGATGTGAAGCCGCTGAGCGGCGAAGCGCAGATGATCCCCGTGAAACTGAGCGGCTCTGCGCGCTGCCCATCCGGCTGCCTCGATAAATCGGCAACCGATCACGCTACGATTGGTGATGTGACGGGGCAGGTGGTGTTCGATGGCAAATCGGTCAAGGCTGGCGCGCCCGTAAATGCGGAAGTGATTTTGACCGGAGCCGATGGCAAGCCGCTTGCCGATCTGGAACCCGTCATGGGCGCCTATGGGCATATCGTGGGTTTTTACGAAGGGTTCAAGGCGGTCGCCCATATGCACCCTATGGGCCCGGAGCCTCAGAAACCCGAAGACCTAGGCATGTCGCCCGTGAAATTCATGTTGCATCCCGATCATCCGGGTTACCTGAAATACTTTGTGCAGATCCGTCGCGGCGGCAAGGACGTTTTTCTGCCCTTCGGTCTTGAAATTACAAAGTAACGAGGGCTTTACATTTACCATAACTTTAGGGTATTGTCTTGTTCCACCTATGAACAGGGATGACCGCACGTGACTGCTACTGCGCGATTTTTCAACGCTTCTGCCGATACAGCCCGCGATGCGGGCTTGCGTCTGCTGGCCGAATTGCAGCGCAGCGAGGCTGATATCAGCGCGGCGAAGCTGCTGAACCTGCTGGGCACCAATGTCGATTACGACGTGACAAGCGAAAAGGGGGAAACGCCCCTGCTGCTGGCCGCGCAAAAAGGTTTTTTTACGGCGGCGTTGCGCATGGTGGGTTACGGCGCGGATGTGAATAAATCCGATCAGTTCGGATTTACGCCACTCATCATGGCGGCGGCAGGCAATGACCGCGCGTTGGTTGATGCGCTGCTGGATAAAAATGCGGATATCAACGCCCGCAGCGCCGCCAGCGATACAGCATTTACGATGGCGGGCGGACAGGGGCATAATGCCATGCTGGAGCACCTTGTTAAAAAAGGTGCAGCCTTCACCGATGCCGACGGCGTTGCGACGATCAAGGAGGCTTCGGGGCGCGGCTATACCGATGTCGCCAAAACCATTCAGGATATTTTCGATGGGCGTGAAAATGCGTTACTGAAGATCGTGCAGGACGCGGAAATTGAACGGCTGAAAACGCTGGGCGAAATTGCAGACACCTTCCGCCACGGCCCGCAGGGCACAGTCGCTGCCCCCCGAACCGCGCGGTTCAAGCATTAAAGCCTAGTGGATATCGTCGTAATGGCGTTCATGATTGATTGCGGGGTTCTGGCGTTCTTCCTCGGTCAATTCATCGAATTTCTTGGTGACTTTATCAGCCTTCACCATTTTCTTGATGCCGCGTTCTGACCCGTAGAAAGCATCACCTTCGAATTTTTCCTGCGCAAGGCGGTCTTTTTCATGATCGACAGGCTCCGGCTGTGCCTCGAGGTTTTCAAACTCGAGGCCGTTCAGGTGCAGCGTCTTGCGGTCAGATTCTGTTGAATTTTCAGGTGTTTTGATTGTGGCCATGGGGAAACCTCCTGTTGCAGCGGGAAAATGGTCTACACAAGACTAATCGGTCACGGGCTTGATAGTTCCAGTTATTCGCAGCGCAGCACGGCAAAATATCCCGCCCACCGCGTCTGGAAACCAAGGCGGTTGTACAGGGCTACCGCGCGGTCGTTATCTGAACGGGAATGCAGGAAAGGTTTTTCGCCGCGCGCCATGATGCCCTGCATCACACGCGTCATCACCGCCGCCGCATAGCCGCGTCCGGTATAATCGGGATGGGTGCAAACGGCGCTGACTTCAGTGTATCCCGGCACCATCATGCGCTCGCCCGCCAGCGCGACAAGTTTGCTGTCCTGATAGATGCCGAAATAATCGCCCATTTCATGTGTGCGGGCGGTGAAGGGGCCGGGGCGCGCCAGCGTCGTGAGCTCGATCATCTCTGCCGATTGTGCCGCGCCCATTTTTACGATGTCGACGGCGGGTTGTTTGGCATCTGGAATAGCATTGTCGCAGACCATGCGGATCAAAGGCGCGCCCGCCAGTACTTCCCAGCCCTTGCGCGGCTGCCACGGCTCCGCCAGAAACAGCGCTGTGACACCATTGCCCAGCAATGCGGCCAATGCGTCAGGATCGATAATGCCGTCCTCGAACCCGCTGAAGGGGGCGACCTCGGGCATGAAGCGCTTCACCTTGCCATCACCGACCGCCAAATGTGATTGGCGGGAGTTGAGTGCGGTCCAGATGATGTTGTCGAGTGCTTGCATGTCAGCTGATCAATAACAGGCGCGGCGGGCGACCGTCAACGGTGTCGGGGGCGCGGTGGATGCAGGGCGCCACAGGGCAGCCCGGATATTCGACAGCAATCCGCCACAGGTTGCCGATGCCGAACGAATAGCGCAGGGCATCCGGCAGCGGTGCGTAATGCAGGTCGTAACAATTATCGCGCAAATATTCCTCGAAACTCTCCCCGCCCTCCGCCGCGAATAATTCCTGCAACTTCGCGCGTGTTGCGGGGTCGTCGATGCGACGCAGTGCAAAGGCGTTGTCCAGTCCCTCGCTTGATGCTTCGTTGTAGCTGCACAGATAAGTGTCGGCCTGCACAGGCGCGCGGTCGGCATGGAAGGAATAGACATCGGTCGGCACGGCATTGCCGTGATCGCGCGGATAGCGCGGCACTCATTCAAGGCTGGGGGCAAGCCCGCGTTCCTGCAGCAGCTGCCGGTCGGCCAGCAGCGCATTGGCGGCGACACGGCCATCATCGCTCAGGCGCGGGATCAGCGTTCCAATCGCTTCCTCGTCCAGCGAGACAATATCGTCGTCGCCCTGCAGCAACGCCGCGATCTCGTCGAAATTGCCGGGCAAGTGCCGCGCCCAGCAAATTGCATTCACCTCCGGTCCGAAGGATGCGCTGGTCAGCTCGTCGAAACTGTTGACGATGCGTATGCGGCTTGTGGCAGGGGTCATTACAGCGTGGCGGCTTTCGGCTTCGGCTTGACAGGTGCAGGCGGCACGATGGCTGCAACCTTTGCAGGGTCAACGCCATAGGCCTTGTCCAGCACGGGACGCACGGCGGGGATCGCCGCCTTGAAGACCGATGCCGCAAGCGCGCTCGTGAATTTATGCTTGCCTGCATCGGGGCCGTCCACATAGGCAACAACGGTGCCATAGAACTTATCGTCGATTGCGAACACAAACGTCGCCGTGCGGTTCTTTGCTTCCGACGACGTCACGCCGCCACCCTTGCTGAAGGTCTGCTGCCGGTTGTCACCGGTGCCTGTCTTGCCGCCGACGGGCAGGATACGCCCATCGCTCAGGACGACCGATTTATTGGCGCGGCGCGCGGTGCCCTCCTCCACCACGCCGTTCATTTCGCGGCGGGCGAGCTTGGCGACTTCTTCGGGCAATACGCGCTTGCCTTCCGGATGCTTCGGCAGGAAGTCGAGCGCATAGGGCGTATCGGCGGCGAAGCTGATCTCTTCGAACTTGAGGGCGGGTTTCAGAACACCACCGTTCTGGATGATGCCGGAAAGTGTCGCAAGCGCGGCAGGCGTATCGCCCGACGACCCCAGCGCGGAGGCATAGGACGGCACCATTTTATCGAACGAATAGCCAAGGTTTTTCCACGTCGCATGGATATGCACGAAGGCTTCTTTTTCCAGCATGATGCGGATGCGTGTATTTTGCGCTTCCGTTTTGCCGGGTTTAAGCAGCCATTTGTATGTCAGGATGCGCGCATCGGCGGATGCCGTGACCGCCTCGCTCCATGTGCTGTCGGGCGTTTTGGCGCGATGTTCGCCCAGCCACAGGGCCAACGGATGCACGCCCGTGATATAACCGCGGTCGTTCAGGTCGAATTTGCCTGGCGCGTAATCGTCATACAGTTTCTGGAAGTTTGTATTCTCGCCGATATTAGCGCCTTCCTTGCGGATAAACGCCTCCATTTTCTCGACCGGCGCGTCGGGGAATACGGAACGGTAGACGACGGCAAGGTGCGTGCCCGAACGGCGTGTCTTCGCCGCCAGCAAGGTAGCGGTTTCATCCGCCGATTTGTCCTTTTGCTCGCCCCAGGCACGCCACAGGAAGGTCGTGCCTTCGGCATGGATGAACTGTTCCAGATATTTCTGGCGCTGCGGATTGTCGGTATTTTCGAAAATATCCGCGCTGACATCCATTTTCTGCGACTGCGTGTAGTAAACGATATCCTTCATCATGCGGATGAAAGACAGGTTGACCGAATGGTGGAACGCGTCCTTGACGTTATAAGACTTGTAATTTTCCGACGATTCAAAGTTGTCGAAGCTATGCACGCCGCCGCCCGTAAAGAAACGCTCGCCGTTGCCCCCGGAATACATGCGGTCAAGCGATGCCTCCAGCATGGCATTCAGTGATTTATCGGAGGCAGGGAGGGCAAGGTAATCAATCGCCCAGCGCGACAGGTTGTCATCGCGCAGGACATGAACATCATGAAGCGCTGCTGCATCCATACCGCTGTATTTTTTGTGCAGCTCCGACATCGCCTCCAGATATGACACCAGCGTGCGCAGTTTAGCGGTCGAACCCAGTTCCAGCTTGGTGCCTTCGTTGACGTTCAGCGCGCCGTCGAAATTATCGGCCTGCACGCGCAATACGTTGGTGCCGTCGGGCTGTTTTTCGTAGAGGGTGAATGAGTAACGCAGCTGGTCGGCAAGGGCGGGGTTCAGCAGCTGGAATCCGGTCAAGCCGTTTTTCGCCGCAACGACCGGGTCGGACAGGCTGTGCAGCAGTTTCGTGACCGCTTCGTCGGCGCGTGCATCAATCGTCGTACGCGCGGTGATGTCAAGCCGGTTCAGCGCGTAGATGTCTTTGACACCAAGGTCGCGCATCAGGTTGATCTGCAGCGCCTCGATCGATTTCTGGCGGGCTTCCTCGGTGTTGCGGGGTGTACGGCCCGGTTTTGCGAATTCTGGATGTGCCGCCAGAACGGCGTCCTTCATGCGGGCGCTGATGATGCCCTGTTCCGCCAGCAGCGGCAGGTAAGCATCCACGCGGGCGTCCAACTCCGCGCGTTGACGCAGCAGGAATGCCGACGGTTTCGTGACCGACATCACAAGGCGCAGCGCCTGACGATACGCGTCGGCCGCACGTTTCAATTCGGCGTCGTCCATTTGCGCGTCCGGCTTTTTCAGCAGGCGGTTCGCTTCGGCAAAGTCCGCGCCGAACCAGGCGACCATACCATCGCCAAAGCCGGTGATTTCGCCAGCCCCCGGGAAAGACGACAGCGGGATCGAATTCAGGTAATCCAGCACGATGCGCTGGCCGGCTTCGCGCGTGTCGCGCCCGCCGCTGTAATTGCGTGTCGATGCGGTCAGCATCTGTTCCAGTTTTTCGGTGCCGGTGCGGGTGATGCCGTCGGGCGAATGGCGGAATTTCTCCGTCTGCGTCGCCAGCGTCGATCCGCCGGCCGCATTGCCGCCCAGATGCATTTTTTTCAGCAGCTGGTCGCGCGCGGCCTTGGCAAACCGGCCCCAGTTGATCGCGTTGTTATGCGTGTTGGCCTGTTGTTCGATCAGCTGGCGGTCTTCGACGAACAGCAGGCTCTGTGCCAATACCGACGGGATGCTGTCGTAATCGGCGTAAACCTGACGCGGGAAACGCGCATCGAACAATGTCTGCGCGTTGCCATCGACCAGTTTCAGGCCGGCCTGCGCTTTTTCGTTATAGATAGGAAACAGCTGCAAGCCCGCAATCTTGCGGTCCTGCCATTCGGTTTCATTCTGCACTTCGAACCCGCGCGCGGTCAGGCGTTCGCGGAATTGCAGCGTCTGGGTGTAACCCATGCGCTCGTCATAGGGTCCTGCGGCGGGCGGCGCCACGGTCGGGCTTGATTGCTGCATCTCGGTGAATGTCTTGCCCTCGGCGACGCCGGTGAAGAAATGCGATTGCAGATACGAGGTTTTCACTTCGGCGTAGATGCCTGTGCCGATCACGGCGCTGACCGCGCCGATGGCGGCCACGCGATGCACCCAGCGGGGCAGTTCGCGATACCATTTCGCGGTGCTCTGTGCGCGCTTGCCAATCTGCGATGCGCTAGCGGAAACGATGGAAGATCCTGTCGACAGAATATTCGATCCAACAGTCGAAACAGTCGAGCCTGCGGATTGAGGCGCCGGTTTAACCGGTGTGGAGACGGGCGGCAGGGGCAAATCGGCCGACAATGCGGGCGCGGCTGTGTCTGCCGCAGGCGCTACTGTCGTGCTGGATTCAGGGGATTCTGGTTCCCGTTCGGCGGGCGCTTTAAGGTCGCGTTTATCGTCTTCGTTCGACATGGTTGCCGAGACTCCAGAGGGGGAATATGTATCTTATGTGAAACAACCTATACCGCCACTAGGATTTATGCAAACAAAAAGCATTAAAGTTAATATATTTAGATACTTAGGATGTTTTTTGCACCCGTTCACGACTAACCAAAACCAGCATTAATCCAGCCAAGGACAGCCCCGATCCTGCAAGCGCAATCGCCGGATAACCAAGGTTCAAACTGATGACCCCCGCACCCAGCGCAGCCCCCAGGGCATTGCCCAGGTTGAACGCTCCAATATTGACGGATGCTGCCACGTTCGGCGCATCGGCTGCGGTTGTCATCACGCGCATCTGCAGCGGCGGCACCAGCGCGAAGGTCGCAACACCCCATGCAAAGATGGATATAGCGGCAGGCAGCGGCCATTGCATGACACCGGCAAAGATCACCAGCAGGATGGTGAGTGCGATCAGGGTGATGATCAGCGTGCCATCGACCGATTTATCGGCAAAACGCCCGCCCAGCCAGTTGCCGACCGTCAGCCCCACGCCATACAGCACCAGCATCGCCGTGATGAAATGCGCGGAAGCGCCCGTTGCATCGCGCAGGATCGGCGCGATATAGGTGAAGACCGTGAACATAGCGCCGGAGCTGAGTACCGTGACCGCCAATGCCAGCATCACGGCAGGGCGGCGCAGCGCGCGCAATTCATCGCGCATATTGATATCGCCATTCGCGGCAATCTTGGGCAAGGCCAGCGCCAGCGCCGCCATCGCGGCAACGCCCAGCGCGGTAATGCCCCAGAACGCGGTGCGCCAGCCAAACAGGTTGCCGACCCAGGTCGCCAGCGGCACGCCGCCCACATTCGCAATCGTCAAACCCATGAACATCGCTGCAACCGCGCCCGCGCGCTTGTTTGCGGGCACCAGCCCCGCCGCCACGACGGAACCAACGCCGAAAAAAGCGCCGTGGTTCAGCGATGTCACCAACCGCGCGAACAGCAGCATGTCGTAATTCGTCGAAATGGCGGACAGGAAATTGCCGAGCGTGAAAATGCCCATCAACCCGATCAGCAGGTTTTTGCGAGGAAACTTCCCTGTCGCCAGAGTCATCACCGGCGCGCCCAGCATCACGCCCACCGCATAGGCCGTCACCAGCAACCCCGCAACCGGAATGGAAACCCGCAAGTCATCCGCAATCAGCGGCAGCAGCCCCATCGGCGAAAATTCGGTAACGCCGATGCCGAACGCGCCGATTGCCAGCGCAAAAAGGGGTGGGTTAAATTTCATGATGAACGCTCCGGTGCTTCAAGCGCGCTGATATAGGCCATGCCCGCGTTCAGGGAAGGGGGAGTAAACAACGATTTTGCATGATGCTGTGAAGCAGAAAAATGGTGCCGTTGATGGGATTTGAACCCGCGACCTCCCGCTTACGAAGCGGATGCTCTACCCCTGAGCTACAACGGCATCAGGGACGCAACATAAGTGAAACTGCGGCGGTTTTCAAGCAGGGAATCTGCGTACATCACAACCCACTGCTGTAAAAAATCCTTTAAAATCAACGGAAATACTCGGCGGGGTTGCTTTATTAACCAGCGGCATGCCACTTTGGGCGGAAATAACGGAGTAATAAAGCGATGGCCGACCCCCAGAAATTTTTTGAAGAGAACCCCGACGTTGAAACGCTCGAGGCGTTTATCGTTGATGTCAGCGGCATTCTGCGTGGCAAGAAAATGCCCCGCCAGAACGCCAACAAGCTGTTCAAGGGCGGCGTACGCATGCCGCGCTCGGCCTTCGCCGTCGATATCTGGGGGCAGGACGTTCCCGCCGCGCAGCTGATCATCGAAACCGGCGACAATGACGGCGTGTGTTTCCCGGTGAAGGATTCCCTGCGCATGGTGCCGTGGCTGAAAAATACGGCGCAGATCATGCTGACGATGAAGGAACCCGATGGCCGCCCGTTCTTCGGCGACAGCCGCCAGGTGCTGAAACGCATCCTTGGCCTCTATGCAAAAAAGGGCTGGACGCCCGTGGTGGCGGCTGAACTGGAATTTTACCTGCTGGATGCGCAGATGGACGAACGCGGCAACCCGCAACCGCCGCTGTCGCCACGCTCGGGCAAACGCTCCAACGCAGCGCACTTGTTCAGCATTTCCGAGATCACGGAATTCGACAACGTGCTGGGCGGCATTTCCAAGGCTTGCGATATGCAGGGAATTCCGGCGGATGCCTGCATCTCGGAAAACGGGCCTGGCCAGTATGAAATCAACCTGTTCCATGTGCCCGATGCGCTGGCCGCCGCCGACCACGCCACGCTGATGAAGCGCGTCGTGCGCGGCGTTGCGCGCAAACACGGTTTCGATGCGACATTCATGGCGAAACCCTACGGTAACGAAGCCGGCAACGGCATGCACGTCCACTTCAGCATCATCGACAAAAAAGGCAAAAACATCTTCGCCGGCAAGGATTACAAAGGCTCGCCGGCGCTGCGCTATGCCCTGGGCGGCTTGCTGAAACATATGGGCGATACGACCGCGATCTTTGCGCCCAACTTCAACTCCTATCGCCGTTTCGCGGTGGGCAGCCATGCGCCGACGGCGGTGGCATGGGGCTACGACAACCGCACGGCGGCCTGCCGCGTTCCCGCCGCCGATATCGATGCCACCCGCATTGAACATCGCGTTGCGGGCGGCGACACCAACCCGTATTTGTGCATCGCGGCGATCCTTGCCGCCGCCTATGACGGCCTTGTGAATAAACTCGATCCCGGCAAACCGGCCACCGGCAACATCTATAACTCCAAGGCTAAACGCCTGCCTAACGCATGGGAAACCGCCCTCGAATTGTTCGAAGGATCGAAATTCATCAAGAAATATTTCGGTGAAAATTACCAGCGCCTTTACCTCGCATGCAAATTGCAGGAACAGGACATCATCGACCGCCAGGTTTCCAGTCTGGAATACGACACTTACCTCAGGGATATCTAAATCTTGCAGCCACAATCACAGTCACAAGGGGCCGCGGCACATACCGGTTCATATTACGCCGCCTCCGCTAATCCGCAGCCTGAACGCCCGCCCTTGCAGGGTGACGTGACAGCGGATGTATGCGTGATCGGCGCTGGATTTGCAGGCATTTCGACAGCGCTGCACCTTGCCGAAAAAGGGTTGAAGGTTGTGGTGCTGGAGGCGGTGAAGATTGCATTCGGCGCATCCGGCCGCAATGGCGGGCAGATCATCAACGGCTATTCCCGCGATTACGACACCATCCTTGGCCGTTACGGTCAGGACACTGCCAAGGCGCTCCTGAACATGAGCTTCGAGGGTGGCGACATCATCCGCGAGCGCATCCAGAAATATAATATCCAGTGCGACCACAAACCCGGCAGCTTCTTCGCCGCCTTCACGCCTGCACAGATGAAATTTCTCGAACGCCGCCGCGACGTCTGGGCAAGCGCAGGGCATGACCAGACCGAAATGTATGACGACAAAAAAGTGCGTCTGGTTTCTGACACGCCACTTTATATCGGCGGGATGCTCGATAAGCGCGGCGGGCATATCCACCCGATGAACCTTGTGCTGGGGCAGGCGTCTGCGCTCGAATCGCTCGGTGGCAGGATTTATGAGCTCAGCCGCGTGACGCATATCGAAAAGGGCGCAAAACCCGTCGCACATACGGCGCAGGGCAAAGTCACCGCCAATTTCATCGTTGTCTGCGGCAACGCCTATATCGGTGAGGCCGTGCCCGAGCTGCCGCATCGCTTCATGTCGGTCAGCAGCCAGATCGTAACGACCGAAGTGCTGGGAGCCGAGCTGACGGACAAGATGATGCCCGCCGATTTCTGCCTCGAGGACTGTAATTACCTGCTGGATTATTACCGCATCACCGGCGACAAACGCCTGCTGTTCGGCGGCGGCGTGGTCTATACAGGGGCCGAGCCGTCCGACATCATCCGCCGGCTGGAGCCCCATATTATCAAGACATTCCCGTATCTTAAGGGCAAGAAATTCGACTTCGCCTGGAGCGGCAATTTCGCCCTGACGCTCACCCGTATGCCGCATATCGGGCGTTTGTCCGACACCGTCTATTTCATTCAGGGCGATAGCGGCCACGGCGTCACTACCACCCATTTGCTGGGCCGCCTGACCGCAGAAGCGATCAACGCCCAAACCCGCCGCTGGGACGTTTTCGCGAATATGCCAAATTACCCCTTCCCCGGCGGCCGCATGTTCCGCGTGCCGCTGACCATGATGGGCGCATGGTATTATGGCATGAAAGAAAAACTAGGCCTCTGAAGGGCTTAATTTCATAACCCCCAAATAAAACTTTGTTAATACAGCCCGATTACCATTAAAATCGGATAGCAAAATTTATGTATGGAGTTATGCGATGGTGCTTCTCGTCGGCGATCTGGACACACTGGCTACTGGCTATCCGAATGACGTTCTGGTCATCAGCGGAGGTGGTAACCATACGCTCCTTGGCCTGACGGGGGACGATTACCTTCAAGGCGGTGATGGAGATGACCTGTTTGATGCAGATGTAGGCACATACACAGGTGCCGCTTCGGGCATCGACATCATGGTCGGCGGACTAGGAAATGATACCTATACAGTCGATAACGCATCGGATCAGGTCGTTGAATTTAACGGCACCGCAGGCGGCATTGATACTATCCTAGCCTCGGTTTCCTATACTCTTGCCCCCAGCGTTGAAAACCTGACACTCATCAACTCGGCCGAAAATGGCACGGGTAACGCGTTGAACAACACTATCATCGGCACGGCGCAGTCGAACACGCTGAATGGCGGCGCTGGCGTCGACAGGCTTGACGGTTTTATGGGCGGCAGCGATACATTCATCGTGGACGATGCCTTGGATACTGTGGTCGGCGTTTCCAACCTTGTTGCCGATATCAGCACAGTAATTTCCAGCGTCACATACGAACTGGAAGGCGCTGCCGCAATTCAGCAGAACAACGCCAACATATCCAACATCACCCTTACCGGCACGGCCGCTATCAACGCGACAGGTAACGCCAAAGATAACATCATCGTCGGCAATGCGGCCACAAACACGCTGGACGGCGGCTCAGGCGGTAATGATACGCTGGACGGCGGCGGCGGTGCGGATACGATGATCGGCGGCAATGGTGACGATACCTACGTCGTCGACAACGCGGGTGATTTCATTATCGAATTGGCTGTTCCGGAAAGCGATACAATCCGCTCCAGCATTACAATCGATATGCGCCTTGCGAACTACGCAAACGTCGAAAACGTCCTGCTGACCGGCTCGGCGAACCTGAACGCGATTGCCAATAATGCCGGCAACGCGATCACGGGTAACAGTGGCCGCAACACCATCACCGGGGGCACGGGGGTCGATATCCTCAGCGGCGGCATCAATACAGGCACTACCGGCGACCGCCTTGTCGGCGGCGCGGGCAACGATCAGTACATCATTTTCAACGCGAACGACGTAGTGATCGAGGCCGTTGGCGGCGGTAATGACCAGCTTGCCGTATTTACAAGTTTCTCCCTCTCTTCTGCCGCGCTGGCGGGGCAGGAAATCGAGAACCTTGTGCTGCTTGGACCGGCTATTTCCGGTACAGGTAATGCGCTTATGAACACGATCATCGGTAACAGCGGTAACAACACGCTGGATGGCGGTGCCAACGCCAACGCGCTTATCGGCGACACGCTGGTCGGTGGCGATGGCGACGACCTTTACATCGTCCGTAACACAAACGATTTCATCGACGAAATTCTGGACCAGGGTATTGATACTGTTCAGGCTTCGCAATCTTTTATCCTGACCACTTTCGTTGAAAACCTGATCCTGACGGGCACGGCTAACATCAATGGTACGGGTAACCTGTACGACAACACCATCACCGGCAACTCGGGGAATAATACGCTGGATGGCGGCGTGGGAGCGGATTCTCTGATTGGCGGCCTTGGCAACGATGTTTACATTGTTGATGAAGCAGGTGATGCGGTGACCGAATTTGCCGGGCAGGGCAATGATGAAGTGCGGTCGGCGATCAGTTATGTGCTGGGCGCGAACATCGAAAACCTTACACTGATCGATGGTATCGCAATCGATGGTACCGGTAACAGCCTTGCAAACGTGTTGGTCGGTAACAGCTTTGCCAATACGCTGGATGGCGGCATCGGCGCTGACTTTATGTCCGGCGGCCTTGGCGACGATTTCTACTTTGTCGATAACGCGGGCGATACTGTCGTAGATAGCGGCGGTAATGACACAATATCGGCAACGGTTACCGTTACGTTGGGCGCAACTATTGAAAACCTTGTGCTGACGGGTACTGCGAACGCAAACGGCACAGGTAACGCTTCGGTAAATACGATCACCGGTAACGATGGGAACAACACGCTGGACGGCGGCATCGGTGCCGATACGCTGATCGGGGGCGCGGGTAACGATTTCTATATCGTGGATAATACCGCGGATGTTGTGACGGAAAACCTTTTTGAAGGTATCGATAGCGTCAGTTCGTCCGTCAGCTATACACTGTCCGCAAATATCGAGAACCTGACCCTGACCGGTGTCGCTGCAATTGACGGCACGGGCAACGGCGAAGACAACACGCTGATCGGCAACAGCGCTGCGAACACGCTGACCGGGGGTGCGGGCAATGACACCTACTTCGTCGATGCTCTGGATACAATCGTCGAGGCGGGTGGCGGCGGCACAGACACGGCTGTATTCAACTCGTCCGTCGCTGGCCAGACCTTTGTTCTTGGCGGCAACGTTGAAAACCTGATCCTTGGCGGTGCTGCTGCGATTAATGGCACGGGCGATGCCACAAACAACACCATTACAGGCAATAGCGCGGTCAACACTCTTGACGGCGGCGACGGCGATGACACGCTGGATGGCGGGGCTGGTGCCGATACCATGATCGGCGGCATGGGTAACGATACCTTTATCGTTAACATCTCGACCGATGTCATCAGCGAAAATGTGGGCGAAGGTATCGACACGGTTTTGACGAACGCGACCTTTAATCTTGCGACCAACGCAGCGAACATAGAAAATCTGACACTGACGGGCACGGCTGCCATTAACGGCACCGGCGACTTGAATGCCAACATCATTACCGGCAACAGCGGCAAAAACATCCTGTCAGGCCTTGCCGGCGCAGATACGCTTGACGGCGGTCTGGGCGCGGATACCATGTTCGGTGGTCTTGGCGACGACGTGTTTATTGTGGACAATATCGGCGACAAGGTAACTGAGGTAGCGGGCGAAGGCAACGATACGGTCCTCAGCAGTCTGGCCACCTATACGCTTGCTCTCAACGTTGAAAACCTGACACTGACAGGCACCGCTAACATTAATGGTATCGGCAATGCAGGCAGCAATTTCCTGACAGGAAATTCGGGCGACAATACGCTTGACGGTGGCGCCGGCGACGACGTACTGCAAGGCGGCTTGGGCAACGATGTTTATATTCTCGACAGCATGCTCGATCTTGTGGTCGATATGGGCGGTATTGATACGATCAGAACCTCCTTCACGGCGTCTCTTGTAGATTACACAGGTATCGAAAACCTGACGCTGACAGGCACTTCCGCCATTAACGCCACGGGTAACGCCAGCAACAATACGCTTGTCGGCAACACCGGCGTCAACACGCTTACCGGTGGTGATGGAAATGACACCTATTACGCGAATTCGAATGATGTCATCGTAGAGCTAGCAGCGGGTGGCAATGATACGCTTTATGTGACAGTCACCGGCACTTTCGTCATTCCAGCAAACGTGGAAAATATTATTTTCATGGGTACAGGTAACGGCAACCTGACCGGGAACAATGACGTCAATACGTTTGTCGGCAACGCGGGTGTGAACACGCTTGACGGTGGCGGCGGCGCGGATTTGCTGTCCGGCGGCAAGGGTAGCGACGTGTATATCGTCGACACCGCGCTGGATGTAATCTTCGAAGGCATTGGCGAAGGCACCGACACCGTTCGCGCGACCGCGTCTTATACGCTGTCGGCGAACGTTGAAAACCTTGTCCTGCTGGGTACTGGCAGCATTGATGGGACGGGCAACAACCTGAACAACACCATCACCGGCAATTCCGGCAACAACACGCTGGATGGGGGTACGGGCACCGACCGCCTTGTCGGCGGCGCGGGCAACGATACTTACATCGTCGACAATATCCGGGATGTGATCATCGATTCTTCCGGCAATGATACAGTACTGACCGACATCTCCTATACGCTGAAAGCCGGACTTGAAAACCTCACCCTGACAGGCATGTCCGACGTTAACGGCACCGGCAACACGCTGGTCAATATCCTGATCGGCAATTCCGGCGCAAACACGTTGGACGGCGGCGCGGCGAACGACACGCTGATCGGCGGCGACGGTAACGACGTGCTGAAGGGCGGCACGGGCGCGGATGTCATGAATGGCGGACTGGGTAACGACACTTATACGGTCGATAACATTCATGACGTGATCATCGATGTGACCGGCGAGGGCACTGACACGCTGACAACGACTGTCAACTACACCCTGTCATCGACTGCCGAAATTGAGATCATTACCCTCGGCGGCACGACGGCACTGAATTTTACGGGGAGCGACAGCGACAACACCATCACTGGAAACAACGCTGCCAACAGCATTGATGGCGGCGCCGGCGAAGATATCCTGATGGGCCTTGCAGGTAACGATATCCTGATGGGCGGCCTTGATGACGATATCCTGATGGGTGGCGCAGGCGCTGACCGTATGAGCGGCGGCGGCGGTGCCGATACCTTCGTGTTTGAATCAGCAAGCGCGCTTACGAATGTGGATATCATCACGGATTTCAACATTTCGACCGATAACGACGTGCTGGATCTGTCGGATGTTCTCTCTGCTGTTTACGACCCATTGACGGATGTACTCAGCGATTATGTACGCATCCTCGACAGTGGCGCCAATTCGATTGTACAGATCGATATCGACGGGTTTGGCATCGGTACGGCGGCATGGAAGACCGTTGCCATTCTGCAGGGCATCAACGGCCTGACAGGTGCGCAGGCACTTGTCGATAGCGGCAACCTGATCGTTAGTTAAGGGCGCTTTAGTATCATGTAATCCGTGTCATTGTCACTTGCGTGACGTTGGCGCCATGGCGGATGTCGCCGCTCAGGACAAGGCGGCCCTTGTCACGGCTGACGGCCAGCATGGTCTTGTAGTGCATGATCGATTTTGTGGGATTGCCGTTTTCATCCATAATGAATTTTCCGCCGGGCGCGTGGCTGGGGTCGAGCGTGCTTTCCATCTGCACGGCATCCGGCAGGATCGTAAAAAAACTTTCCCAGATGAAGCCGTCCTTGTCCTTGCGCCAGGTCGTGCCGTCGCGGATTTCCGTCTGCCCGTCGCTATTGAGGGTATAGGGGCCGGTTTGGCTGCTGCGGGTACGGATTTCGTAACGTCCGTCGAGCTCGTCCATCGTGATGGGCATTGGTTTCTCCTGTATTCAGCCTACTATGAGGTTCGTGAGCCCGCAAGGCGCGCAGGTTTATGTTATTCCGTAAATAATTGAATGGGGGATGCGAATCCGATACCCTTGTCCTTCATCTTTAAAGAGGCTTCCGTGGCGAAAAAAACTGCCGATACCGCTGTCGAAAAAACATCCGAAAAACCGGCTGAATACCGCGTATTGGCGCGCAAATACCGCCCACGCGATTTTTCGCAGATGAAGGGGCAGGACGCGCTTGTCCGCACGCTGACGAACGCGATTGAATCGGGCCGCATCGCCCATGCCTTTATGCTGACGGGCGTGCGCGGCGTCGGCAAGACCACGACCGCCCGCATCATCGCCCGTGCGCTGAACTGCGAAAAAGGTCCGACGATTACGCCCTGCGGCACCTGCGACCAGTGCAAGGCGATATCCGAAGACCGCCATGTGGATGTCCTTGAAATGGACGCCGCGTCCCATACCGGTGTCGATAACATCCGCGACCTGATCGACACCGTGCAATATGCGCCGGTAAGCGGCCGCTATAAAATCTTCATCATCGACGAAGTCCACATGCTGTCAAAGGGCGCGTTTAACGCGCTTTTGAAAACACTGGAAGAACCGCCGGCTCACGCGAAATTCGTCTTTGCCACCACCGAAATCCGCAAAGTGCCCGTGACCGTCCTGTCACGCTGCCAGCGTTTCGATTTGAAACGTATCGATGCCGGCGTACTGGAGGAATATTTCGGCGAGCTTTTGCAAAAAGAAAACGTCGAGGCCGAACAGCAGGCCATTGCACTGATCGCCCGCGCCGCCGACGGTTCTGCCCGCGACGGCCTCAGCCTTCTGGATCAGGCCATCTCCCGCGAACAGGGCAAGGTAACCGAAGCGCAGGTGCGCGAAATGCTCGGCCTTGTCGACCGCAGCGCAGGCTTTGATTTGTTCGAAGGCCTGATGAAGGGCGACACCATCGGCACGCTCAACATCGTTGACACGCTGTATAAAAGCGGAGCCGACCCGATGCAGGTGTTGCAGGATCTGCTCGACCTTACCCATTTCCTGACCAAAACCAAAGTCGCCCCTGAAACCGCGCGCGACCGTGCACTGCCCGAGGCAGAACGTGTGCGCGGCGCGGAACTGGCCAAAAAACTTTCCGTGCCGGTACTGACCCGCACCTGGCAAATGCTCCTGAAAGGCGCATCGGAGGTCAACCAGTCATCACAGCCGCGTCACGCGCTGGAAATGCTGCTGATCCGCCTGCTGTATGTGGCGGAACAGCCGACCCCCGGCGATGTTCTGAAACAATTGAAAGATGGCACGACTGTCAGCATGGGCGGCGGCGCTGCGCCATCGGGCGGCGCGCCGCGCGGCACGACAGTCATGCGCGAGGCATCTCCCGCAACCGCTATTGCCATGCAGCCGCAGGAAAACGCGGCTTCACAAGTGAACACCTTCCATGAAGCTGTCGCGCTGTTCGGCCAGAAAAAGGAGGGCCTGCTGGAGGCCGGGATTATTTCCTACGTCCATCTGGTGAAATTCGAACAGGGGCATATCGCCATCCGGCTGAAAGAAAACGCGCCGCAAAACCTTGTCGGCCAGATGTCCGACCGGTTAAGCCTCTGGACGGGCCGCCCGTGGATTGTCAGCCTGTCACGTGAACAGGGCGAACCGACGCTGGGCGAAATGAAGCGCACCGAAAAAGCGAATATCGACGCCGAAGTCCGCGCCAGCGCAATGGTGGCCGAAGCCATGAACGTCTTCAACGGCGCGAAAGTCATCGACATTAAATTCAAGAAATAAGCTTATTCCGGCTTTTTATCGTCCGCAGGCTTTTTGCGTTCAGGTTCCGTGTCCATGGCGCGCATGACAGAGCTGAAGAAAACTTCCTTGAACTGGGCGACCAATAAAACAAACGCGATCAGCGCCAGGAAAACCGCAATCACAAAAATATAGACGTTATCGGCAATCGCATCGGGCAGGTAGGTGCGCGCATGCATCAACCACATAAAAATACGGTCAAATATGCGCGACAATTCGGGCGTGGCCGCGATGGTTTGAAGACTCACCGCGAAAATGACGATATAAATGACAACTTTGAGCGCGTAGCGCCGTGTTAGATAGGCGCGCAATGGCTGTTTTTTGCGCACGATAGACAGCGTGACGGTCAACGCCGCCATGGCAACAAGCACGGCCACCATTTCAAACCTGCCGCTCGAGCGCAACTCGTTACCGCGACCTACTTCCAGATATTTTTTGGCAGGCGCATAGCCCTGCGCTTCTGCCATCCGTATCCAGCGCAAACCTTCCGCATATTCGCCGTCGTCGCGCAGGGCAAGGCCGTAACGGTACTGCCCCTCTGCCATTCCCGCATTCGCGGCATCGCGATACCAGCCCTGCATGTCCCGCAGTTCCTGCGGCGATTTATTGTATATCTTGGTGAGGATATTTGCTGCCTTCAACGCCGCATTTTTGTCGCCCGATGCCGACGCCTTGCCATACCATTCAATCGCCTGATTACGCATCAACGGGCTGTCTGACGTGATTTGCAGCCTGTTGCGGGGGTCGATATGCATGCGACAGGGCAGGGTGAGGTATAAATCTGCAAGCGCCGACTGTGCATGGGCGTCGCCTTTTTCCGCCGCGGCCAGCAGCGCGCCGTGCTGTTTTTCCGGCGTGAACCACCATTTCCCCGCTATGCGCATATCGCGTGGCGTGCCCAGTCCCAGCGCATGCAAATCGCCCAGCATACACGCGGCTTCGGCAGCGTAGCCCGCCTGCGTGTTTGGTATGAGTTCGTCACTGTCGCGCAGCCAGGGTGCGCCGGGTGTTGCCGCAGCACTCAGCTGCGTGATGGCTTGCGCATATTCCTGCTCGAAGAAAAACTGCATGCCCTCGTTATAGGGCGCCGCCGCTGCAAACTCTTCGGCTCTTGCCTGTAAAGCGGGCTGCATAAAGGCGAGACAAAAGAGGGCGGCTGCAAGCCGTGTCTTGAAGCCGCGAAAAACTGTCAGCCTCTGAAAATGAACGCGCATAAAATACCCTCTGGAGGAAAGGCATAAAACCTAACCTGTACAACAGCTTCGGGCGCGGCAGGTAAAAATGCAACCTGTTTTAACGGCAGTCGGGCGTCAGCCCACCAGTCCCGCCTTGATCAATTTATGCTCCAGTTGCTGTATGGCGGTGCGGTTGGCAGCATCACGTTCTTCCTGGGTAAGCGGCGGTGTGTTGCCGTTTGCGGCTGTCATGCCCGCGCCTGCGTTTTTGAATTCGGCCTCTTCCTTGCGCTTTGGAACATAAACCGCTCCTGCCTGCGCGATGAGGTCGGCAATGCCCTCATGTTCGTTGTCGCGTGCGAATTCAACGGCGGTGACACCTTCGCTATCCTTGACGTTCGGGTCGGCACCAGAATCAATCAGCAGCGCGACGGTATTGCGATAGCCATGCGCGGCAGCAGACATCAACGCCGTATGGCCTTTGGTGTTCGTGTGGTTGATATCCGCGCCTGCCTTCAGCAGCACATCGGCAACAGCGGCCTTGCCCTCGAACGCGGCGAACATCAGCGCGGTTGAACCATTGGCGTTTAACGCCTCCAGGTCCGCGTTCGGTGCGCGCGCCAGCATCCACGCGGCTTCTTTTGATCCGGCTTGCGCTGCGACCATCAATCCGGTCTGGCCGTCGGCATTGCGCCATTCAATCGCGTCCGGTACCTCCATCAGAATTTTTTGCAGCAACGCGGTTTCATTCATCTTGATCGCGGTGAAAAAACGCGCGCGCCGATCGCGGTTGAGGGGTTCGGCTTCATATCCGCCTGCGGCTGTATTGAACGCGCCGCTTAATCCTGACTTGGTCACTTCTGCCTTCGTCCTTTTATATCAGCAGCAACACTTTCTACCGTGTTGCGGTTGAACTTTATCGTTATCAAGCCTTACCATAAACTCAACGGGCGCACAATTATTGCCGGAATCTGCCATTAATTACAATTACTTAAATCTGAGGTACATATAGACCATATCTCGCCACGTGCGGTTGACTCGGGCTTCATACCCCTATAATTTTCAGACACACAACACATAACACCGCGAAGGATCTCAGCATGGCAAACTTTGCCCAGATGATGCAGAAAGCCGGCAAGTTCAAG
Source organism: Bdellovibrionales bacterium (assembly GCA_038247245.1). Taxonomy (GTDB): domain Bacteria; phylum Pseudomonadota; class Alphaproteobacteria; order Micavibrionales; family UBA2020; genus JAPWJZ01. Next base: position 24,936 of record JBBRVE010000025.1, read on the forward strand.
CAGGAAATGGAAAAGATGCAGCAGCGCGTCAACGCCATGGATATTCCGGGCGCGGCCGGCAACGGCCTCGTCACCTGCGTCGTTTCCGGCAAGCATGAATTGAAAAAACTGAAGGTCGATCCCTCGCTCATCAAGGCCGACGAAGCCGATGTGATGGAAGACATGATCATCGCTGCCATCAACGATGCCCGCAACAAGGCGGAAAAAGTGATGGCGGATGAAACATCCAAACTAATGGCCGATATGGGCCTGCCCGCCAATATGGGCTTGCCGTTTTAATTTTAATTACAGGAGATTTCAAATATGGCTTTCGATTATTCAACCGCCGGCCTGCCCCAGAACGACCGGTGGAATGTGGCAACGCAAATCTGCAACCAGTGGCTCAACGAAAACATGGGCTTCTTCGGGCCTGAACGCATCAACAGCTTCATGCACAACCAGCCGGTTGCCGCCGCAAAACGCATCATCGACAACACGGGCGACTGGTCCGAAGAATCCGTGACACTGCTGCTGCTCGGCCCCGCGAAATCCACACTGCTGGCGAATGCGCAGACCGAAACGGTTGCGCGCAACATCTTCGGCGACCGCGCCATCGACCTGCTGCACGCGATGGCAGACCCGTCCAAGGCCGATGCCGAAATGATCCGCGACATGAACCGCATCTTCATCGCCGAAGGCGTTTCCACCATGACCGACCAGATGATCGGCCGCGCAAAAATCGACCAGCATCACGAAACCCGCTGGAACATATTGCACAACCTGGAACGCACCCACGCCACCATCAAGGGACAAGACCCCGCGCTGGATAAAATTTTCGTGGAAGCCGCCCAAAAATCCCACGACGCATTGGAAGGCCTCGACCGGGCAGCGGCAGCCGTAGCAAAAAAGCCGATGAAGCCGCCGGTGAACCCGCATAAACCGGGCGGCCCGCATTAATAAATAAAAGATGATAAATAAAAACCCCGCGAAAGCGGGGTTTTTTATATCTAAAATGTGAGTGGGCTGTCTAAGCGATAAAGTCCATTTACTGTATTGTACCAAGTATTTCAATGCCGACAAAATTCAAGAGCGTGTGAAATTTCACGTCGCGGATAATGCCTTCGGGCGTAATGCGAAAATCGAGCTGATAGCCCGCTTTTATGAAATTGCTTCCTTCCCTGTAAAATTTGCACGAAACCGTCTGACCGTTCGCCCAAGGGCTATTCGGCGTGCAATCACCGGGAGCGCCAACTTCCGGGTTAAGCCAATTAATCCATGAAAAGAAACCATCCGGCATGCCAGAGGATGTGGATGATTTATCAAGGCTCTTGGATTGAAAGGTGATTTTCTTATCGTAGGCCATTTTCCATGCGGCGTAATCTTTCTTGATATTGAAGCCTTCCATCTGCGTTATGACTTCTTGCGCCAATCGTGCGTCCGTCTTTTCCTCTGCTTCAAAGCCCATGTGAAGCAGGTCGTTCGCAGAAAGGCAGGCACAAAGCTCGTGCATGGGAAGAAAAAAAATACTAACGCACACAAGGAATGCAACGAAACCCAATTTGGGAAAAGTTTTTTTCATGCGCTACACACGGGCTTTATTTAATGAAGATTAAGTTGTTAGTCTGTTTTGATTTTCTCGGATGACTTTTTATTCTGCGCGTTTGTTACTTTGGTTTTCGTCTTGAGGACTAGCAGCTGTGTCTTTTTCCTCGCGAAACCTGAAGCGAGCATAGACCAAAATTGCTATTACGCCCAAACCACAAGAAATTCTGACTGATGTAGAGTCGGCTGTTATCATCATAAAAATAACTAAAAGCAACATAACAGCGCAATACACGGCATCAACGGTTTTGCTTGCTGCTGACCAAATGTCCAAAGCTAATTTTAACAGGAGCAGTATGATTAGGCTAGCAGTCACAAATGCAATTCCCACCCCGCCAGCGGCACGCCCCATTTGCGGTAGGCGTGCATCTGCGCCTCGATCAGGTCTTCCTGCAGGTATTCGGCATGCAGCTCGCCCAGCGGCTCGAACGCGCGCAGCATATAGCGGTGGAATTCCTTTTCCTTCTGCGGGCCGATCACCGGCTCCCGCTCGATTTCGAAGCTCAGGTCATGTGAGCAGTAATCTGTAACCCATCTCATCACGCGCATCTCCGTATTAAAACAGCCCCGTCTTGCCCCGTCATGATTCCATGAGAGCACCAAAGCCCTCAAGAACATTCTGATCCAGTGGATTTTCAATTATTTCAGGTGTTTACAGGGGCTGTTTTGCCCCTTGAAGGTTCCCATATTTAAGATATCATCGCGTCTTCAAAGGAAACATCATGCGGCTCGTTACCTGGAACATCAATTCGGTCCGTCTGCGCATCGGCCTTGTCGGCAAAATGATCGACAAGCTGCAGCCGGATGTATTGTGCCTGCAGGAAACGAAAACGCCCGACGAATTTTTCCCCGTCGATGCGCTGACCGCCAAGGGGTACGCGCATCACCATTTCACGGGCATGAAGGGCTATAACGGCGTCGCGATTTTTTCCAAACTTCCGCTGGACGACAAGCAGGTGCACAACCGCGTCAAGAAAAACGACACACGCCATATTTCCGCGAAGGTGAAATTCAAGGGCGCGCCGTTTGAGCTGCATAACCTGTACATCCCCGCAGGCGGCGACATCCCCGACCCCAAGGTAAACGAGAAATTCAAGCACAAGCTGGATTTCGTGGATGAACTGACGGATTGGTTCGCCACGGAGCGTTCATCGAAACTGCCGATGGTTGCGGTCGGCGACCTCAACATCGCGCCGCGCGAAAACGATGTGTGGAGCCATAAACAAATGTTGAAAGTGGTGTCCCACACGCCCATCGAGGTGGAGAAATTCACCGAGTTTTATAACTCCGTCGAATGGGCCGATGCCGTGCGCCATTTCGTGCCGGATGACCAAAAGCTGTATTCATGGTGGAGCTACCGCGCGGCGGATTGGGACAAGGCCGACCGCGGCCGCCGCCTCGACCATGTCTGGGTGACGAAAAAACTGAAACCGCTGCTGGCGGCGCATGAAATCCACCGCGATATCCGCGGCTGGGAACAGCCCTCCGACCATGTGCCGGTCGTGATCGACCTGAAGGATCCCGCATGATTTCCGACGAACAACGCATGAAACTGAATGTTGAAATGGCCGATTTCGCAAAACGGGGCGATGTTGAAAACGTCATGGCATCCGTCATGCTGGGCGCGGAGCCGGATTTCGGCCATAGCCGTGCGCTACGCTGCGCTGCACAGGAAGGTTTTGTGCCGGTCATCGAATATTTGATCGATGCGGGTGCCAGCCTGCATGCGCTGAACGACGACCCGTTGCGGCAGGCCGTGAGCAATGGCCGCCAGAAAGCGGTTGCCGCGCTGATCAAGCTGGGCGCGGATGTGAACGCGCAGGACGGCGAATTCCTGATCAAGGCCGCCGACCGTGGCGATACCGATATCGTGCGCGATTTGCTGATCGCCAAGGCGGACCCGCACAGATCGGATGATCAGGCTCTGCGCAAGGCGGCATTCGGCGGCCATGCGCCCGTTGTGCGCCTGCTGCTCAAATTCGGGGCAGACCCCTTTGCAATGCATGGCAGCGCGCTGGCGCTGGCGAACGCCGACAAACACGCCGAAGTCGTGCAGGCACTGGCCGAAGTCATGAACGAACAGCGCGAGGAGTTCCGCCTCACCCTTGCGCTGCAGGAAAAAACGCAAGTTTTCCTGCGCGCAAATTATAGCAACATCGGCGAAAGCGCGTTGGTGCGTGCCGTGAAGATGAACAACCTCGACAAGGTGATCGAGAAAATGAAGGCGAGCGGCGACAGTTTCAGCTTCGCAGATATGCATGAATTGAAAGACCGCACGGGCCGGTCGGTCGCCGTGCTGGCCGCCGAAACCGGGCAGCTGGGAAAATTGTTCGACCCCGAATTCTGGAAGTCGGATGTGGAGGGATTGAAGGCCGCATGGAATAAAATCCCCGCACCCACGCAAAAATCGAGCGGCATCACGAATGACAGCTTCGCCGCGCTTGTCGCCTCGCAGCACCAGAATATTTTGAAGGCGGGCGCGAACCGGTTCAAGCTGAAACCGCCGGGAATGTAAATTAGCGCGTGCGGGCCTGCGATGTCGGCGCAACCCAGGGCTCTTTCTTTCCGCCGTCATAGGGGCGGGCGAGGCCTTTGGAAATCAGGTTTTCCGCGACGCCCACGCCCTCCAGCGTCTTGATGTCGCCCAGCATGCGGCCGCCGTATTTCTCGTATTCCACGTTATACAGCAGCACATCCTTGCCATCGATCAGGTCGCGGGTGGCGGCGCTGGCCTTTTCGGCGAGGGCTGCTTCGTATTCGTTTTTCGCGCGGCCTTTTTTTTCCGGTGTATCAATGCCGCCGATGCGGATGTTGATGACCACGAAATGGCCGGGCCAGATTTCGGCCACAACCGCAGGCGTATCACCGTCAATCACGCGCAGTACGCGCGTCTGCACGGGGCCTTCAATTTTATCGCTTACGGGTTTCACATTCGGCAGTTCCACCGACATGCCGGTCGTCGCTTGCGATGACAATCCGCGCAGGTAAACGCGGGAGCCTTTTTTCGCATCGGCAACGGTCTGGCCGTCGGCATTCGTGATATTGGCGGAGTAGGGCGCGCCCGCCGCGCTGCCCGTCTGCTGCACGCGCGTGATCATGTATTGCCCGACCCAGCTATGCGCGCGCACGACCAGCGTGCCATCGGCGCTTGCCTGTATGACATCGGCCTCGACAACCGTGCGGTGATCGGTGGGCACACGCAGGCGCGTGGTGTTGTCGTTCGATGTCGCAACGGTTGCGGCGGGCGGGGCAGCATTGTTGTTGAAATGCAGCGTCAGGCCCGTGCCGATCGCGCCGCCCGTCGACAGGCCAACGGCGAAAATCAGCGCGGTTTTGCGGGCTTCTTTTTTGAATTCCTGAAAGTTCATGATGGGCTGCGCCTTCTAAAATGATGCGCGACTATATACCGGCCCTGCAAATTATGTCAATAAAGGTAAATAAAACAGCGATAATTCAGCGTCTTAGGAACACCAGCCCTGCCGCTTGCCGCCCTTGTACGGGCGCGCGAGGTTTTTGCCGATCATGTAATCGGCAACGGGCGTGCCGTCACCCGCGGCGGCCGTGGCCAGCACGCGGCCCGCATATTTTTCGTGCTGGATATTGCTGAGCCGGATTGTACCGTCCGCCAGCAACTGCGCCAGCGCCCGCCGCGACTGTTCGGCGCGCGCGCGTTCCGACAGGCATTTCCCGTGCTTTTCGGGCGTGTCGATGCCGTTGATGCGCACATGCGTTTCAATGTCCTGCCCGATCCAGATATGCAGCCGCACCGTCACCGTATCGCCATCCAGCACCGCCAGAACCTGCCCCGTCAGCGGCCCCGCCAGAACATCCTTCGCCGCCGCAGGATGGGGCAGTAAAAGCAGGAAAATAAAGGCAAGGGCGAGTCTCATACGCACACTATCGCATGACACGTATAGGTTGTAAATAATTTAATACACCCAAGAGTTGTAAAGGTTAAACTATTTTACCAAAACATCTCTCTTGGCTAGTCGGTAAACTCTTTGCGCTTTTTCCTTCGGGCTTTTTTTATGCAGCCCATGCTGATATCCAAAAATAAGACAGCAAAGGCGCAAGCCATGGCGAATGATACCGCCAAACCGTAACGTATAGTGTCATCGCCTCTGCATCCGCAGCGCGAAAGAAAATATAGACAAATAATAGCTATACTGCAGCAGCCGATCAGCCCTGCCATCGAGCGGCGGGTTGTCCAAAAACTGGGCTTTTGTAAGATTTCTTTATCGGGTTTTTCGGGCAAGGGAGCAGAAGGAGGTATGATAGCGTGCAGAGCATTCGTTAACAGCTGTAAGTCGCCCTCAACAATATTCGCACGAGGTATGGCGTAGAAAAGCCAAGCCCGTCTTAATACGATAAATTTTTCGCTTTCTGTGATGTCTGTCAGAAGCGATAGCGTAAAGGTTTCACTGCCACGAGGACTTGTTATTGCCAGACGATCATTAATTAATTCCATGGTGATTTGGCCGATGCCGCCAATTCCATGCTTGCTTTCATAAAATGTTTTTAATTGTTTTTGTCTGGATTTTTGTTCAGTACTTTTATACAAAATAAAAGTCGTTAGCGAGAATCCAAATCCTAAAAGTGCTGATATTGACCAGATATATTGGTTCGCCCAGTTATGGCTTATAAGCGAAAATATAAGAAATGGTGCAAGAGTGGTTGCCGTAGACATGATCCGCAAAATCTTAAATTGATTTTCAGACGATGTTTCAAATAGGTATTGATTGATAGCTATATAATCTTCAATCGATAATGAATAAACAATCTTCATTTTCAATCCTTCGCCCGAGGATGCGCCTTCATGTAGATTTCCATGATCTGCGCGTTGTCGTAGTCGGTGTAGCGGGTGGTGGTGGAGACGGAGGCGTGGCCGAGGAGTTCCTGAATGGTGCGGAGATCCGCGCCGCCGACAAGGATATGGGTGGCGAAGCTGTGACGCAGGGCGTGGGGCGTGACGGATTCGGGCAGGCCGATGGTTTTGCGCAAATTGCGCAGGTCGCGCTGCGCGACGCCCTGCGTCAGCCGCCCGCCCTTCGCACCGAGGAACAGCGGCGTGAGTTTTTCCATGGGGAAGGGGATAACGGCGAGGTATTCGTTGATCATCCGCTCGACGACCGGAATGACCGGCACCATGCGTTCCTTTGATCCTTTACCCATCACGCGCACTTCGGCGTTCAGGGGGCGCGTGCCGTAATTTAGCTGCAACGCCTCGTCGATACGCAACCCGCAACCATAGAGCAGCATGAACAACGCGCGGTCGCGCATGCCGATCCAGTTTTCCTTTGATACCACCTCCGCATTCTCCACCACCTCGCGCGCCTGTTTGGGGGGCAGCGCGCGGGGGATTTTTTTCGGCATCTTGGGCGTGCGGATGCTGGCAATCGCGGGGTTATGCAGGTGGCCGTTGCGGTCGAGCCATTTCAGGAAATTGCGCACAGAAGCGAGCGACCGCGCACGCGTGGCGGCACCCGCACCCTCCATCGTTTTTTTAGACAGCCAGCTGCGGAAATCGCGGATGGTGGCATCGCCAAGGTCGTTCATGGATGGCGGCTTGCCCAGATGGCGCGTCAGGAAGCCGAAGAAATATTCCATGTCGGCGGTATAGGCGCGCAGCGTATGTTTCGAGAAATGCTTTTCCAGCGACAGGTATGTCACCCATTCCGCATATATCGCGGCAAGGTCGGGGGCGGTTAAGGGCGGGGTGAGGGTGTCGTCTGTCATGCAAGGATTCTAGCATGACTCAAGAGTTCGTCTAGTAAGTCAAAATTAAGGGGATTTTAAAACTCATTTAGGCAAATGAGATGTCACATACCATGTTACATATACTGCGACAGCTGCGGTAATAGCATTGCTGAGAATTAGGCCTGTAGTATTAAATAAAAGCTGACCAAATTTGCTTAACTTTCCTTCGTTCAATCTCTCCAGAAAAAGTCTTCCTGTCACAGTAATCCGAGTAGGTTGGTAACCATTATCACTCATATGACGGGCTTCGTATTCAATTGCGTTAGTTTCCGCCAATTCCCTGCAGCATGTTTCAATTTCTTGCGCAGAAAACTTCTTCTTAATTTCTGTTAGATCAATTGCGTTTTCCGAATGAACGTTTAGGGTTAAAACCCAATAAATCTCTTGAGATATGAATCGGATAATGATTCTCTGTATTGGGGAGTACAGATGACATGAGAAAAAACCAGTTTTGGCTGAATGACGCGCAATGGGAAAAGATCGAGCCGTTTCTGCCGGAC
>JBBRVE010000026.1:0-31606 GCA_038247245.1 Bdellovibrionales bacterium
CTTTTAGTTCCCATAATTCAAATGAATCTCGCGCCCCATCCCCCTATGGCATCTTGCTTCTTGTGCCAAGGCAGGCGATAAGGACGGATATCAGCTTTTCAGAACGAATTTCAGGGGATTCCAAAGAATGTCCGCAAAACAGTCGTTTAACAAAAAATCGCCGGGCGACAAGGCCGACCAGCGCCGCGCCGCGATCAACACGACCAACCGCCACGGCACCAACGCCTTTTTTCAGGCGGTGGAGAGCGGTAAATTGCACGATGTCGCCAACATGATCGACGACGGTGCCGACCTGAATGCGCGCACCACATCGCGCGGCATGATTTCCAGCATGATGGTCAACATCCCCTATGGCGTCGGCGCAACGCCGCTGCACGCCGCCTGCCTGCTGGGCTCGACCGAGATCGTGCAGTACCTGCTGAAAAAAGGCGCCAACCCCCATGCCCGCGACGAAGCCGGCCATACGCCGATGGATTACGCGCTGCTGAGCCATTCGTTTTTCGAAGGCGAATTGTCGCGCAAGGAACAATCCCGATTTGCGTTCCGAAAGACGGTCGACAAGGCCGCGGCCCGCGTCGAGGACTACGACAACGTGATCGCCCTGCTGATCGCCCGCAAGGCAAAACCCGGCATGTTCGAACTGCCCGAACGTTTCCGCATGGGCCAGGGCGGCGCATTGCCGCCGGCACCGCCGCTGCCCTGATTTTCAGACTGTGAGGGTATTAACCCTTTGCCCTTTAAACCTGCGGCGGCTGTGACGGCGGCGGGGTTACGGGCGGTGCTTTTTTGAGCATCGGGGCGTGGGGCGCGTTTTGTTTCAGGGTTTCGCGTTTGGCTTCTGCAAATGCCGCATCGAAATCGAATTTCTTTTGCAGTTTCGCGGGCACATCCGTCCACAGTTTTTCCATGTCTTCGGTTTTGCCGACCCAGTTTTTCGCGTTGAAGGTGTCCTTCAGCGTTTCTTCGGTGAATTTGGGTTTCACGGGTTCGGTCGGCAGTTCCGCGCCGCCGGATGCGGTGGCGTTAAATTTCTGGGCGGTTGCCGATTTCGCCTTTTTGGGCGCGGCGCGTTTTGATTTTTTCGGCGCGGCGTCATCATCGTCGTCGCCGTAGGAATTAAAGAAATAATTATCGTCATCGTCATAACCGGGGAAGCGGTTGTAACGCTTGCGCGCGGAAATGTCTTTCGCGGTTTCCGCGCCTTCGGATTTCAGGAAGGTGGCGATTTTGGTTTCGCGGTGGAATTTGGCGTAGTCGAGCGGCGACTGGTCGTTGTCGTTCACGCGGTTCACATCGGCGCCGCTGTCGACCAGCGCCTTCACGATGGATACCTTGCCGTGGAAAATCGCTTCCTCCAGCGGGGTGCGTCCGTAATCGCCCTCGAATTCAAGGTCGAATGTTTTCTTGAGCTGCGCCTTGACCTGCGCGAGGCTGCCGGTGCGGACGGCATTGAAAAGCGACTTCTGCGATTTCGTGAGTGTCATGTTCTGCTTACTCCGATAGACGTCTATCGTATGAAGCAGGGGGCGGCTTGGCAATATCCTGAACGGGAAGAAAGTTGCGTTTTACAGTTTCGGCGGCTTGCCGAGGCCGGGGAGTTTCGGTTTGGCATAAGACTGCAATTTCGCCTGCCGCAACCCGCTCAAAAACGCCTCGTAGTCATGGCCGTCGCGATAGTTTTTCGGCACATTGAGCCATACATTCTGAAAATCATTCGGGCGCGCACTCCACAGCGCGGGTTTCAGCAATGACCCGAGACTGCCCTGCTGGGCTAGTTTCAGCACAACGGAGGAACCATCGCGGCCACGTTCCAGAAGGTCGCCAGCGGTAAACCCGCCGTCTTTTTCTGCAAGCGCGATCACTTGCGCGAAGAACCCTTTGGCGGCCAGCGCGTGGAATTCGCTGCTGCCGTTTTTCGCCGATGCGTCGCGTATCTGCTGCAGGGAAGTGTAGGAAATTTTTTCAATTTCCGCCGCCGATTTCATTTCCGCGCGCAGCGCGGTATCGAGCCGCGCGGCAACCGCGTCATGGCCCCAGATAACCGCAACATCCCACGGGCTTTCACCGTCATTGTTATGCGTAAAAGTTTTCGCGCCCTTCGCCACCAGCTTTTCAATCAATTCCAGGTCGCCGAACCGCGCGGCGTGATGCAGCAGCGTATTTCCGTCCGCATCGCGGCGTTTCACATCTGCGCCGGCATCGACGAATTTTTTTAAGCCCGGGATATCGCGGTCGGATACTGCTTTATCAATCTGTTTTGCGGATGCCATGTTATTGCATCTCCTTTTTACAATTTCAGTTTCGGCGCCTTGGCGCGCAAAATTTTCAGGCGTTGTGCCATCACATCATTATAGGCGGTGTCGAAATCGACTTGCGGCTTGAACATCGGATTTTTCTCGACCGTCGGGCGCAGCGACAGCATTTCATCGACCCTGCCCTGCCACACGGCGGCGGTGAAAATGCGGCTGAGTTTGCCCGCGCGGCCAAAAGATTCCAGCAGCGTGCTGCGCATCATACCGGGCGCGGTTACGCGCTTGTTAAGTTCCTGCGCCGTCAGCGGCATGGCGGCATCGCGACCAAGGATATCCAGCACCATATCGGCCCTGCCGTTATCCACCAAATACTGCATCAGCGAGGGATCGCCCTTGCCGCTGATGACCACGTTCTGGCGCAGGTCGTGGGCATCCAGTTTCAGCGGATGATGGTCGAACAGGTTCGTGTATCCTGCTGCGCGCACCAGATCGTGAATCTGCAGCCATTTTTCGCTATAGATATTTTCAATCCGCGCCTGCCACATGGTGTCGGTGACGTCATGCCCCCGCGAGGATTTTTGCAACGGGTCTGCGCCATTCGCCAGCAAAATTTTAACCTTGTCTACGTCGCACAAACATGCCGCGTGATGCAGCATGGGAAAGCCGGGATTGGAATGCGGATCGATCGCGTTTACCTGTGCCCCAAGGTCGATCATCTGCTGCACCTGTTCGGCTGAGCCCTTACGCACCATTTCATGCAGCAGGTTGTTGATGCGGCGCTGGTAATTCGGCGCGTAATCATCGCTGAGGTCTGGCTCTTCGCCCTTTGCCAGCCGCGTTTCCGCGCCGTGCATTTCCAGCATCTTCACCGCTTCCTTGAAATGGCGGCGGTGTGCAAGGTCCAGCGCAACGCGCCCTTCGGCATCGATATCATCGGTGCGGGCGGAATAGCGCAGCAACGCCTCCAGCGCCTTGAGGTCGCGCTTTTCAATCGCCACATGCAGGGCGGGGAAACCGTTGATGATATGGCGGTCGGGGTTCGCGTCTTCCTTCAGCGCGGCGCGGAGGTTTTTGAGGTCGATGGGGTCGGCCAGCATCGCCGCGATCATCTTCCTGTCGGCCACAATGATGCGCGCTGCGGCGGCAGGATCCTGCGCCAGCTTGTAGCGGTTTTCATGGGGCTCAAGTTCGTCCCATTCGGACATGTCACGACTCGGAAATAAGGGTTTCGGGCTTACTGGATTTTTACCATAGTATGGCACGCGCTCAAATAGTCCAAATAATACCCATAATCCTAAAAGAAAGTGAGCCGGATGGGGCGTCCGGCTCACTCTGACTGGGTGCGTAACCGTTCAGGATCGGTGGTTCATCACTCCTTTCGACCTTGCGTGGTCTTTGCAAGTTTCACCAGATTCACGAATTCCACGCGGTAGCCGTAGGGGTCGTCGCCGCGCGCGGCTTTCGCCCTGTCCAGCACCTTGTCCCAATCCAGGCTGCCGGTGTTCTGCGTGCCGCGCAGCAGCTGGCCGAAGCCCGCCACCGCCGCCGCGAACCGCACATCGTCGGGCAGCGTATCGAATGCCTTTTCATCCTCCGGCATCACGGGGCGCGTCATCAGGATGCTCTTGTCGCTGTCGGGGCGTTTGTAGCGCAGTTTCAGGAAGGCGATTTCGTTGCTGGAATTTTCCGCCTTCGGTTTTTCCACCGGCTTTGCGGTTTGCGTGTAGCGCATATCATCAACCTCGGCCGGCGCGCCCGACGGTGTAATTTCATAGATTGCCGTCACCGTATGCCCCGCGCCGATTTCGCCCGCGTCGATTTTATCGTTGTTGAAATCTTCGCGTTCCAGATGGCGGGTTTCATAGCCGACTAGGCGGTAATCGCGCACAAGGTCCGGGTTGAATTCGACCTGTATCTTTACGTCCTTGGCGATGGTGAACAGGGTCGACCCCGCTTCTTCCGACAACACCTTGCGTGCTTCGTTCAGGCTGTCGATATAGGCGGCGTTGCCGTTGCCGTTCTGTGCCAGCGCCTGCATCGTCGCGTCCTGATAATTGCCCTGTCCGAAACCCAGCACGGACAGATAAACGCCGTCATCACGCTTGTCAGCAATAAATTCCTTCAAGGCTTCGGCGTTGCTGATGCCCACGTTGAAATCGCCATCGGTTGCCAGGATGACGCGGTTATTGCCTTCCTTAATGAAACCTTCCTTTGCCAGCCGATACGCCGCCTGTATCCCCTCGCCGCCTGCGGTCGAGCCGCCGGAATATAAGCCATCCAACACGCTGGTGATGCGGCGTTTGTCGGATGCTCTGGTGGGTTCCAGCGCGACGCCCGCATTGCCCGCATAGGTCACAATCGAAACCGTATCATCGTCATTCAGCGTATCCAGCAGAAGCTTGAAAGAACTGACCAGCAGCGGCAGTTTATCGGGGCTGTTCATCGAACCCGATGTGTCGATCAGGAAAACAAGGTTCGATTTCGGGCGGTAAGGCAGCTCATAGCCCTTGATGCCGATATGCATGAGCAGCTTGCCCGCATTCCACGGCGACTGGTAAAGCGCAACGGTTGGCTTGAACGGGTCCTGCACATCCTTTGGCACATCGTAATTATAGGGGAAGTAATTGATCAGCTCCTCCACCCGCACGCTGTCTTTGGCGGGCAGGCGGCCCTGTTCCAGCGTTTTGCGGATAAAGCTGTAGGATGCGGTATCGACGTCGATGGAAAAGGTGGAGACCGGTTCGGCGGATGTTTTTTTCACGGGGTTATCGACATAGGCCGGGGATTTATCGCGCCCCATATCCTGATAATAGGGCGACGCGCCGTAATCGGCCTGCAGCTGGCGGGCGTCGATATAGGGTTGCGGCGCGGGTGCGGATGACCCGAAACCGGGCAGCAGGTTGCGAAAGCCACTGGACGCCGTGATGGTGTTATTCGACATATCGCGGAAAGTCGCGCCGCCACCGCCGCCATGGGACGGGCCGCCGCCTTCAAAAACAGCCACACTGTCCATCTGCAACGACGACGCGTTTATTTTCGTCATGCTGCCATGGCTGATGCTGCCCTGCATGGCGTGCTGCAGGAAGGGAAAACCGATCAGCGCGGCAGATGCCAGCAGCAGCGTAACGCCGCTGCGCAGGTGTTTGTTGTTTTTTTTCGGGGTCGCGGTTTTTTCTGTTGTCATGACTGTGCCTTTTCTTTTTTTGTTGTTGAATTTTCGACATAATTTACGACATAGGGACGGCTTTGCCCGGGCCGGGGAATATCTGCACGGGCATGGTTCGTTTCTTTTTTTTATTGAGCCGTGATTTAGGTGGTCTGTGCCTTCATGCGTCTTCCCCGCTTTCTATTTTTTGCGAAGCAACAGCCCCCACGGTTTGCCAAAGAAAAATCGCCGCGCTGTTCAAGGCGCGGCGATGCTCAAAGGCATACCCGTGACGGTCGCGTTACAAATTTCACCCGTAACATGTGCTAAAACGGCTCCATTCAGAGCCGGCTGCTTCGCATCTGTGCCTGTCATCGCTGAATCCTTGATATGAACTCATGCTTATATCTTCAGGATAAGCCCGAGGTAGTTAACAGCGGTTTACGTTTGGCGATTTGACGGATAATTAAAATTTTAGATAAATGCGGGGCAACGCTTTGTAATTAACAACGAAGAATGGCGCATGGTTTGTAATTAAAATCCACGCGCGCGCGGTACACGAAAGCCTGGATTTACTGATGCGGCGCAACATTTTCGCGTGAGTCGCAAAATGTTATTTCGTGTGACGGATACTATTTGAAATGTCACAAAATAATATGCACGCGTTTTATCATATTTGTTACGCGTGACGGCATTTACGCAGGTTTCCATTTAATGCCGCAACCGATCGACGGGATCTGTTTTTCCGGCCCACGCCCTGTCTCGGCAATTTCCAGCATCGCGTCCAGCAGTTCGCGTGCCGTTGCATCATCCGCCGGATGCGACGGCGACACTGCATCGAGCCGTCCGCGGTATTGTAAATCGCCATGCCCGTTATAGCCGAAAAAATCCGGCGTGCAGACCGCGCCATAGGCACGCGCGGTTTCCTGACTCTCGTCGATCACATAGGGAAAGGTAAAGCCGTGTTCCGCCGAAAATTTCTGCATATTTTCAAAAGAATCCGACGGATGCGTGACCGTGTCGTTCGGCATAATCGCAATCACGCCGATGCCCGCTTCCTGCAACGCGCGGCCATCCGTTGCCAGCCTGCCCGCAATCGCTTTCACGAACGGGCAGTGGTTGCAGATGAACATGACCACAAAACCGCCGGGCCCCTGTACGTCTTTGAGGCTGTAGGTGCGGCCATCCACCCCCTTCAGGGCGAAATCATGCGGTTTTGCACCGAAATCGGGGCTAGGTGTCTGTTGTCTGGCCATTGATTCTTCCTTTAATTCCTGTGGGTTTAAGCCTAGAATGCCCAAAATGTTAATCAAGAGCTGATTTACGGAATGCTCCTTTATTTTCGCGACAAATTCTCCCAAGGCAAGGCACAGTTTTCCCATGGCGAACTGAGCCTGATTTTGGGCGTCTATGGCGACCGCGTGAAAAGGGGCGAATGGCGCGATTATGCGATCGACAGCCTGCCCGACATGGCGCTGTTTTCCATTTACCGGTCATCCAAGGAAACCCCGCTCTATGCGATTGCCAAAATCCCGTCGCGCAGTTTCCTCAAACCCTCGCAATACGCTGTGTATTCGGGTAACAAGACTTTGAAACAAAGCCCTTCGCTGTCCGAAGTGCTGCAGTTCTTCGACGAGGTAAAATGACGCGCGCACTGCTCCTGATCCTGATGACGCTGTTTTTTGCGGGCGACGCGCAGGCGGGCAATATCCGCTATTACGAAGACCCCGTGTACAAACAATTGGCGCCCGAAGACCCGCACCCGATGGAAGACCTTGTCAACCTGGCCGATCAGGGCGACACGCGCGCGCAATTCATCATCGCCGACCTGTATGGCAAGGGCAAAGGCGGGCTTGGCAAAAATCAGGTCAAATCGCGTTACTGGTTCGAAACCGCGGCGCGCAAGGGCTATACCATGGCCTTCATCCGCCTGGCCGCGATGGCCAAGCGCAACAAGGATTATGTGGGTGCCTATAAATGGTATTCGCTGAGCATGGATGACGGCACCAGCCGCGAGCGCAAATGGTCTGAAAAAGCGCGCGAAAAACTGGTGAAGGAAAACAAGATGTCAAAAGACGATATCCGCAGCGCACGCGAAGACATGAACGACTGGAAATCGAAACGGCAGGCGGCATTGGCGGAAGAACGCAGCCATGCGCAGGCCGCACGCGAAGCCGCGAAACTGAACGACGCCGACACGCCCAAGGTATTGGGCGGCACCGGCCAAAAACCGAAACCGCAACAACCCATCCGTGAAAAGAAGGAGCATAGTTTCAATGAGTAAGATCAAGGTAAAAACACCCGTTGTCGAAATGAACGGCGACGAGATGACCCGCATCATCTGGGACATGATCATCGAGAAAATGATCACCCCTTATCTGGATATCGAACTAATCTCTTGCGACCTGTCGATCCAGAATCGCGACGCGACCGACGATAAAATTACCGTCGATGCGGCGAACGCGATCAAGAAATACGGCGTCGGCATCAAATGCGCGACGATCACCCCCGACGAACAGCGCGTCGAGGAATTCAAGCTGAAGAAAATGTGGAAATCGCCCAACGGCACGATCCGCAACATCCTGAACGGCACGGTATTCCGCGAGCCGATCATCTGCAAGAACGTCCCGCGCCTTGTCACCACATGGACGAAGCCGATCGTTATCGGTCGCCATGCGTTCGGCGACCAGTACCGCGCGACCGACATGAAAATCCCCGGCAAGGGAAAACTGACCATGACGTTCGAGCCCGCTGACGGCGGCGAGAAGAAATCATGGGACGTGCATAACTTCGAAGGCCCCGGCGTTGCGATGGGCATGTATAACACGACGGAATCCATCGAAGGCTTCGCGCGCGCCTGCCTGACCTATGGCCTGCAGCGCAAGATGGCCGTCTATATGTCGACGAAGAACACGATCCTGAAGGCCTATGACGGCGACTTCAAGGATATCTTCCAGCGCATCTTTGATACCGAATACAAGCCGCAGTTTGATAAAGCCGGCCTCACCTATGAACACCGCCTGATCGACGATATGGTCGCATCCGCGATGAAATGGGAAGGCGGCTTCCTCTGGGCCTGCAAAAACTATGACGGCGACGTGCAGTCGGATTCGGTTGCGCAGGGCTTCGGCTCGCTCGGCCTCATGACATCGGTGCTGCTGACGCCCGACGGCAAGACGGTGGAAACGGAAGCGGCGCATGGCACGGTCACAAGACATTACCGTATGCATCAACAAGGCAAGCCCACCTCGACCAACCCCATCGCCTCCATCTTTGCATGGACGCAAGGCCTGAAATATCGCGGCAAGTTCGACAACACGCCCGATGTCGTGGCCTTCGCCGAAACGCTGGAGCGCGTTTGCGTGGCGACCGTTGAAGCCGGCGACATGACGAAAGACCTCGCGCTGCTGATCGGCCCGACACAACCCCATCTGACGACCGAGCAGTTCATGGACAAGCTGATCAGCAACCTGAACATCGCCATGAGAAAAGCAGCGTAAGTTACGCGCCTCGAAAAACGCCCTTTCCGTTTAACCGCGGAAAGGGCGTTTTTCTTTGTGCGCTTCCGAATCACATATAGGGCATATATGTACCGCATATGCTGAAACTGAGTATATAAATATTGTTATAAAACAGTCACTTATCCTGAATGTTTTGACAGCCCTGAAACGGCATCCTACGCTGAAATTACGAACAACAGACGGAGAGATGATGGCTTCATACACCGCCCCGGCCCGCAACCACCGCACCCCCGCCAAGGCGTTTTATTTTTCGAAGCCGTTCCATCCCTTCATTCCCGTTTTCATGACCGCGCCGCAAAATGTGCGCGCCGTGCAGCAGCCCGTCCTTATGGTGCCGCCGCCGATGTAACGTCTTTACACCGACTTCTTTTGGACTATGGCCTCCTTGCCCCGGTTTGTCCCAAGACAGACCGGGTCTTTTTTTGTGCGGGCATAAAAGCTATACCTGAGGGATGGAACAGACTATGCCTCCCAGAAAATCGCGCGCCAACCTCGTGACGCTTTTCACGCCACTGCTCATGCTCGCTGTCGTGCTGGGTACGATGCCTTCGGATGCGCTGATGGTTGACCTTGCCAGCCATTTCATGGGGCAATACGCGCTTGGTGCTATCGGGCTGGCGTTGCTCGCCCTTTATTACAAATCGGATAAAGCCTATTTCGCCGCGCTGGCGCTATGTTTCACGATCAGCGTGGTGCCGTTAGCGTCTTTCTTTCCACTCACCCAGGCCGCAACGCCTGACGCGCAACGGATAAAAATCCTTCAGGCGAATATCCTGTTTCTCAATGACGACCCCGCAAAGATGCGCGACCTGATCGCACAGGAAAAACCTGATATTATCGTGACCGCCGAAACGCCACCCGAATTCGCCGCTATGTTCGAAACCCTTAAACATGATTACCCGTGGCAGGACGTTCATGCGGATGACGACACGCCCCGCGGCATCGGCGTCATTTCAAGAATTCCGCTCAAGAATATTTCCCTCACTTCCTTTGATATGCCGTCAGTTCCCGCGCAGGTCTTCACGGCGGGGCTTGACGGGCAGGAGGTAACTTTCGTTTCCATCCATCCCTTCACGCCCATCCAGAATATTACGCGGCGCAACAATGAATTCCGTCTGGTCGGCGAGAGGTTTTCGAAGGCTTCAACAGGCAACCTTGTCGTTCTGGGCGATTTTAACGCAACGCCCTATTGCCACGCCTATAAAAGCCTGCTGAAAACGCTCTGCCTGCGCAACGCGCGCGATGGTTTCGGCATTTACCCGACATGGCCGGTTTTTTATCCCACGCCCTTCGTGCGTATCCCGATTGACCATGTGCTTGTCAGCGACAATATCCGCGTGGCAGACTTCCATACCGGCACGGATATCGGCAGCGACCACCTGCCAACCATCACCGAAATATCACTGAAGGCCAAACCATGACGACGATTGTTTTCATTATCGCGCTGCTGCTGTTCCTCGCCGCCCTCACGCCCTATATCCGCCTGTCGCGCCATGAAACGGATCTGCCCAGTCATTTCCCGCTGCAATACGCGATCGGCGCGATCCTGATGGTCCCGTTTGCGGCGGCGGCGTATTCGATGCCGAATATTTTTTTCCTGCTGGCGCTCACGCTGTTGCTGAGCCTTGCGCAGATGGTGGGATTCATTTCGTTCGGGCGCATGCACGAACCGCTGGAAACCGAAGGCCGCCCCTTGAAAATCCTTCAGGCCAATGTGCTGATGCGCAACATGGATACAGCAAAACTGAAGGCGTTGATCGCGAAGGAAAAGCCCGACCTGATCGTCGCCTGCGAAGTGAACGGCAAATTCGCGCTGATGTTCCGCGACCTGAGCCACGATTACCCGCACCAGATGCTGGAGCCGCGCGATGACCGCTACGGCATGGCGGTGCTGTCGAAAACGCCTTTTGCGGCGCAGGAATACTTAAGCTTCAGCGGGTCGAAAAGCCTCAGCATGGCGTTCCGCCTGCATCATGACGCGGCGGAGATTGAATTCCTGTCGATGCATCCCGAAACGCCCAACAAGAATATTCGGGCACGCGACAATGAATTTGCGATGGCGGTGAAGCATTTCGGCCAGCGCCGCGACAACATCGTCGTGCTGGGCGACCTGAACGCGACGCCGTATTGCTATGCCTATAAAAAACTCGTGCGGGCACTTGGGCTTAAAAACGCGCGGGAGGGTCAGGGTCTGTGCGGTACTTTCCCCGTCTTTTTGCCGACGCCGATCCTGCATTTGCCCATCGACCATGTGCTGGCGGGATCGAATCTGCAGGTGCGCGAATTCAGGCGTGGACCCGATATCGGCAGCGATCATTTCCCGACCATCACCAGCCTGTCTATTTTAAGTAACTGAAAAACATAGTAAATTACTTGGAATCGTTTTGTTTGACATAAAACAAAAGCTATCCTAATGTACCGCCATCAGTTTTATGCAAATAACAGGAGCGTCTGTCTATGTCCAAGTCCTTTGAAAAATCGTCCTTCGCCAAGAAACCCGGCAACAGCAGCCTCGCCTGGAAATTCGCGAAAGTGGCAATCATCGGCCTCGCCCTGAACGCGTCCTACCAGCAATACACCCCCGACAGTGCGAAAGACAAAGTTGGCGCGCAGGTCGAACAATGGACGGGATCCGAACTGGTCGGCGAATTCCTGGGCCATAAAGCCAAGGTCGTTGTGCCGCAGCAGGCGGCGCCCGCCGTCCAGCCCGCAGCCGTGAAACCCGCCGCACCCGGCAGCTAATCAGAATTTTCCGTCGGTCAGATATTTTACCGTCAGCTGCCAGACAGCCGGCGACAGGATCATCTGTGAATGTTCGGCACTGACCACAGTGTGGTCTTTCATGCCCGCCACACGCGTGCTTTCCACTGATACGATGCCGTCATTCGGGCGCGGTATATCGGCAAGATACGTCGTGCCGAGGTTTAAAAATCCACTATCCCCCGCAATCACGCCGCAGTCGAAATTAACGGGCGACAGCACGGCATGGATGCCTTCCGCCGCCGTCGTCAGTCCCTGCCCCACGGCGCCCGTGAACCACTGGAACGCCGCATAGCCGCGCATCACATCGGCCACCTGCGATCCATGATTGGGCGTGCCCAGCATGACCGCGCGCCGGATGCGCTGCACGCCATACCGCAGCGCGTATAAACGGATCAGCAACCCGCCCATGGAATGACCGACGAAATCGATGCTGTCGGCCGGCACGGCATCCACCGCCGGCACGATATGGTCGATGACGATTTCTTCAAATCCCTTGTTCAGGGACGGATAGGAAATATTGTGCACCTGCCAGCCGTTTTTCGACAGATGACGCGCCACCCCCGACATCGACAGACGGTTCATGCCAAGGCCGTGCAGGATGATGACATGCCGCCCGTGGGTCATTTGGCTTTGCGGTCCGCATTCGGCCAGCGGGTGAAGGCGAACAGCCAGACCAGCAGCACAGGCGCATAGGGAATGACGACCAGCACCGCCCAATAGGGGCTGCGGCCCGCGCGCGCGGAAATGACGGATGTTGCCGCCATCAGGATAAAAATGGAAATGCCGGCAAGCGTGAAACGCGCCCAGTCGGGCAGGAAATCGGCGGGCATCATGATTTTTTCTCCCGTTTTTTCAGCACCAGAGGTTCGGCCGCCGGCCATTTCTGAAACGCCAGCGCGCAGGCGGCGATGACGAAACCCACCAGCGGCACCAGCAGCAGTAATGCACAGTATGAACGCAAACCCGCGCGCATGAAAACGCGCACCGCCGGCGCCATCATCAGGGCAACCGTGATGTAATACGCCCAGATCGGCTGCCGCGAGATATCGATGTAATCGAACAGTTCCATTTTTCAAGTTTCCTTCCGCGCAGGGGGGATTTCGTGCAGCAGCCAGACCAGCAGCGTCAGCAGAGTCAGCGCGCCCGCCTGATGCGTTGCCGCCGCATGGATATTGACGTGGCTCATGACCGTCGCAATGCCGAGGCCGACTTGCGCGCAAGCGACCGTCACCAGCGCGATCAGCAGCTTGCGGATGCGCGGCGGCGGGTTGAACGGCAACCCGCGTTTCACCAGCACCATGATTTTAATGAATGCCAACAGCGCCAGAAAACGGTGCGTGAACTGCACGGTTGCATGTTCGACGAAAAACGCCTTCCAGAACGGCTGGAATTGCAGCATTTCCGACGGCCATAATTTATCGCCCATAAAGGGGAAAGTGTCGTTATACACAAGCCCGGCATCCAGCCCCGCCGTGAACGCGCCCCATGTCATCGTCAGCAGCACCGCTGCAATACAGGCCTTGGTGAATTTGCGCAAGCCCGACAGTTTTGCCGCATCGCGCGACGGGCGCAAGCCGATCACCAACGCAAGGCGGAACAGGCAGGCATAAATAATCACCGCCGTCATTAAATGCAGGGCAAGCCGGTAATGGCTGACGGAGGGTTCATTCACAAGGCCGCTTTCGACCATCCACCAGCCAATCGCGCCCTGTAACCCGCCCAGCGCAAGGATGCCGAGGAACGCGCCACGGCGTTCTGCCGGAATGCGGTGCCAGAAGAACACCATCGGCAGCGCATAGAATACGCCGATCAGGCGTCCCCACAACCTGTGGATCCACTCCCAGAAGAAAATCTTTTTAAAGGCTTCAATATCCATGCCGCTGTTGATTTTCAAATATTGCGGGCTTTCCTTGTAGGCGGCGAAGGCCTTGTTCCAGCCTTCGGCATCCAGCGGCGGCAATGCGCCCGCAATTGGTTCCCAGCGCACGATCGACAGGCCCGATTCCGTCAGCCGGGTGATCGCACCGATGATCGCCATCAGGAAAACCGCGAAGGCGCAGAAAAACAGCCATGCGGCGACGGGTTTCAGCGACGCTTCTTTATTTTCTTTCTTCAGCGGCTTTTTATTGACCATGCGTGCCATTTTACAAACTCATGAACATGCGGATGGAAACGATGACCAGCACGGCGGCGAATACGCGCCGCAGAACCAGGCGCGGCATGGCGTGTGAAATCTTGACGCCGACGGGAGCCAGCAGCATCGCGGTCGGCACAATCGCCGCCGCCGCCGCGAAATTGACGTAGCCGACCGAATAAGGGGGCAGACCGTCGATATTGTGCAACATGCCCGACAGCATATAGCCGAGTGTGCCGGGCAGGGATATGACGACGCCGAGCGCAGCGCCGGTCCCCACCGCCTTTTGCATCTGCAGGCCGCTATAGCTCATCATCGGCACGGTCAGGATTGCGCCCCCCACACCGATCATGGACGAAACCATGCCAATCACGATGCAAAACGCCCGCTGTACCTTCAGTGTCAGCCATGTCACGCTTTCGCCCGATGTCTTTTCGCGCCCGAAAGCCATATAAGCTGAAATCAACAGCGTGATGCCCGCGAAAATGCGTTTCAATATATCGCCGTCAATCGATGATGCGAATAATGCGCCGACAGCAACGCCCAGCAGAATGAACAGCGCCCATGACTTGACGATAGCAAGGTCGACGCCGCCGCGTTTGTAATGCGCCGCCGCCGAGGTGCTGCCGGTCGCAAACACGATCAGCAACGAGGTTGCAACTGCGATATGCATGGCATGCTGCTGGTCGAAACCCAGCGCGGTCATCGCGAAAAACAGCGCGGGCACGAACAGCACGCCGCCGCCCACGCCCAGCAGGCCCGATAAAAACCCGCCCGCACAGCCAATGGTGACGAGGAGGATCAGGATATAAACCGGGGATGTTTCGGGGGTCATGATGTTCTGGTTCTGCGGCCTTGTTCTTTGCGCTCGACTATAATCCTCTCCGCCCCGTTTGAAAACCCCTTGGAATAACAAAAAAGCCCCTGTTTTGCAGGGGCTTGATTGTTAAAAAGAGGAGGAGGTCAGAAACCGATGCCCGGCTTCTTGGCCAGCAGCGGCCCTGCGAGTATTTTGCGCAGGTTGAGCGAATTCACGTCTTCCAGCGTGACGATACGCTCGAACGTGGGATCGGGCTTTTCCGCGCCCATCACGCGCGTGGCGACCGCATCGGGCAGGCGCGTCACGATATTGGCGATTTCATAGGCATTGGTGAAATCTTTCGACCCGATATCCTTGCGCGTGTTTTCGATGGCATCGAGTATTGCCTTGCGTGCATTCTCGGCGATATCGAGTTTGTATTCATCCTTCAACTTGCGCACCAGGATTTCCGACAGGCTGGCGGATGACATGTCCTCCAGCTTCGTATAGCCGCCGATCAGCGGTTTCAGCGACGGGTTCGACGCCAGCAATTCGCCAATCGTTTCCGGCTTGCCCGACAAGAACAGCACGGGCGGTTTTTCGCGGCCTTCCAGCGACAGTTGCAACGCGCCGATCAGGCGCTTGCCGAAATCGGCGATATCCGCACGGCCGTCATGGATCGGCTCGGGAATTTCGAGGTTGATGATATCGGCCTGCGCGAAAATCGCGGCCAATGCCTTGGGCGGCAATCCGATGCTGGCCGCGCCGGAATTACGCTGCGAGAATTCGACGTATTTGCCGCCGGCCAGATCAAGCGCGACCAGCAGCTCGGCTTTCTTGCGCAGGAATTCAGATTTGCCGAGGCCTTCATTGCCCATGATCACCTCGCCATAGACGCGGTCGGGCGATGCGGTGTCTTTGGTGACGGCATCAAAGCTCTGGCGGAAGGCAAGGCTGCGCGCCTCATTCTTCAATTCGTTCAGCCCGACAAAGGTGTCCTTGATCTCGGTCAGGACCTGCTGGGCTGTCTTTTTCTCGATCTGCGTGACGTATTCATCGGGCGAATTGCGGCCACGGCCGCTGAATGCGCCGCTCATCTGCGCCAGCGCGTCATCGACTTCGGCCGGCACCTGCCCTTGCGGGAACAAATCCTCGATGATACTGCGCACGGCGGGGCGCTTGAACGGCTTGATCATTTCGCGCACCTGCGCGCCGTGCTGCGCCACGATCTGCTTTTCAAGTTCGGATGACGGATTTTCAAGACGGTGGCGCACGGTGTTATGCAGACGCTCCAGCGCGGTCAGCACCGAATTCACATGGCCGATCAGGTCGACATTTTCGCCTGCACCCTGCAGCGACGCCGCCACGACCTTTTTCGGGTCGGGCTGATAAATTTTTCCGCCCTGCGACAGCGACTCATCAATCGCATGGACGACGACGGTGGAAAGGTCGACAAGGTTATCCGCCAGCACCAGACGGTCGGCCAGATAGGTGTAATTGCGCGTCGCGTATTTTTCCGGCTCGGCCACCTTTACGCCGTGTTCGAACAGCAGGTTCACGATGGCGGTGGTGCGCGCCTCGAAATCGTCTTCGGTGCTTTGCTTGCGGATGTCTTCGGGCATGTCGCTGTAATCGAAACCGACCAGCATGTGCAGCGGATGACGGCCCTTGACCGGCGTATCCACATCCACCTTCGCCTCCAGCGCGCGTCTTACA
This sequence comes from Bdellovibrionales bacterium, assembly GCA_038247245.1. GTDB lineage: Bacteria > Pseudomonadota > Alphaproteobacteria > Micavibrionales > UBA2020 > JAPWJZ01. The sequence goes on from JBBRVE010000026.1 coordinate 16,331, forward strand.
CGTTCCGGGTCGCGGTAGAAAACACCTTTTTTAAATTCGTTGATCATTCCGGGATCGAAGCCGGTTTCGGTTGCGACCGGAGCGACAGAATCAGCCATGAAAAACTCCTGATAAGGGCAAAGCGTTGCCCCTATTCTACGAAGAACAGGTTATTTTTTCATAAATGCTGCAAATAAACGGTGTAAAGATACACGATTTCAGCGGGTTACTTCAGGCGGCCGTTTTGTAATCGAGACCGACATCGAAGTTGGGCGTGCTATGCGTGATGGCACCGGAAGATATAAGGTCAACCCCTGTACCCGCGATTTTGGGGATACGGTCGAGCGTGACGCCGCCCGAAGCCTCGATCACCGCGCGGCCGGCGACGAGTTTCACGGCCGCCACCATGTCATCAAGGCTCATGTTATCGAGCATCACGATATCGACGCCTTCATCCAACACTTCCTGCAGCTGGGCAAGCGTGTCGACTTCGCATTCGATCTTCACGGTATGGCCGATATTCTGCTTCGCGTTTTGTATGGCGATTTTGACGCCGCCCGCCATCGCGATATGGTTGTCCTTGATCAGCACGGCATCATCGAGGCCGTAGCGGTGCGGGATGCCGCCGCCGACTTGCACGGCGTATTTTTCAATCGCGCGCAAACCGGGCGTGGTTTTGCGGGTGGCGGCGATGCGCGCCTTGTGGTTGCCCACCGCGCGCACCATTTTCAGGGTCAGCGTGGCGATGCCCGACATGCGGCCGACAAAATTGAGCGCAACGCGTTCGGCTGTCAGGATGGAACGTGCCTTGCCTTCCACCTCCATCACCTCGTCGCCCTTCTTCACATCCGCGCCCTCTTGCTTCAGGCGCTTGACGGTGAGGGTCGGGTCGACAAGCTTGAAGGCAAGTTCGGCAAGGTCAAGACCCGCGATGCGTCCTTCTTCGCGGCTGGCGATGACGACGCGGCTGCGCGTTTCGGCGGGCACGGTCGAATTGCTGGTGATATCGCCGGAACGGCCGAGGTCTTCGGCAAGCGCCATTTTCACCAAAGGTTCCAAAATCACCAAAGGCAGGGATGCGGGCAGCGTCGTCATGACAGTATCTCCTTAGGCGGCGGTTTCGCGGGCGGCTTTGCGAGAGAGTAGCGCGGCGGCGGTGATGCCTTCAACCTCTTTCAGCGTCGTGAAAGTGCGTTTTTGCAGCGCCTTGACCGGCATCGGATAATCCGCGCGGCAATGGCCGCCACGGCTTTCGGTGCGGGCAAGGGCGCAAGAAGCGATCATGCGGGCGACCAGCGCCATATCCGCGGTTTTGCTGTCGCGGCCCTCGGCATTCGCGCCGATGACGGAGATTTCGCGGATCGCGTCCTTCATGCCCTGTTCGTTGCGGATCACGCCAACGAGGTCGGTCATGATCTCGCGCAGATGCTGACGCTCATTCTCCATGTCGCCCGCTGCCAGTTTCGGCAGGTCGGACAGGGTGATGCGGGGCGCAGGCTGGCCTTTGGCCACAAACGCCGCGATGTCTTCGGCGGCGCGCGCGCCCATGACGATCGCTTCCATCAGTGAATTCGATGCCAGGCGGTTCGCGCCATGCAGGCCGGTTGCGGCGGCTTCACCCGCCACCCATAAGCCATGCAGCGATGCGCGGTCGTTCAGGTCGGTTGCGACGCCGTCCATGTGGTAATGCACGGCGGGCATCACGGGGATCAGGTCGCGCTTCGGGTTCAACCCTGCGCGGCCTGCGGCCTGCAGCAATGCGGGGAAATGCGCGGTATCGATATGGCGGCAGTCAAGATAGGTTTTCTGGCCTTTCTGGATCTGCGCGAAGATGCCGCGCGACACCACATCGCGGGGCGCAAGTTCCGCCGCTTCGTGATAATCCAGCATGAAGCGTTCGCCGCGCGAGTTGACGAGGTATGCGCCTTCACCGCGCAACGCTTCGGTTGCGAGCGGTGTGGGGTCTTCGCCGATATCCAGCACGGTCGGATGGAACTGCACGAATTCGAGGTCGGACAAAACCGCGCCCGCGCGCGCCGCCATCGCAACGCCGCGACCGACAGCATGCAGGGGGTTGGAAGTTGCGGAGAACAAACCGCCCAGACCACCTGTTGCCAGCAGCACCGCAGGTGCCGCGTAAACCACAGCCTTGCCATCGACAAGACGGCGGCAGAGAACACCCTGCACCGCGCCCATCGTCGCGCCATCACGGCGGACAAGACGTTCGGCGGAAACACCTTCGACATACACGATGGACGGCGTGTTGCGCACGGCTTCGACCAGTGCGCGCATCATTTCAGCGCCGAAACCATCACCTGCTGCCGCCTTCAGCACGCGGCGGCGGGCATGGCAGGCTTCGCGGGAGAGTTTATACGCGCCGGTTTCGTCGCGTTCGAACTTCACGCCGTATTGTGCGAGCAGCTCGATATATTTCGGGGCAGCCTCGACCAGTGTGCGGGCCACATCGGCATCGGTGATACCGGCGCCGGCCTTCAGCGTGTCGGCGACATGGCTTTCGGTCGTGTCGTCGGGCGCGACGGCAGCGGCGATACCGCCCTGCGACCATGCGGAGGCGCAAACGCCGCCGAGGGGTTTTTCGCTCAACACCAGTACACGGCGGGGCGCGAGGGTCAATGCGGCAAACAGGCCGGCAGCGCCGGAGCCTACGATGACAACATCTGCCTTGTCTTTGATTTCTGCGGTCATGGCATCAGTCCTTGGTTTCTTATTATTACTTCGACGCTTCGAGCATACGGTCGACGGCGCGCTTGGCGAGGAGGCCGATGGCGGGGTCGACATGTACTTCGGTCGTGCGGGTCTGCAGCGATTGCAGGATCTTCGGCAGCGTGATGCGCTTCATGTGCGGGCACAGGTTGCAGGGGCGCAGGAATTCCACATTCGGGTTATTCGCCGAAATGTTGTCGGACATGGAGCATTCGGTGATCAGCACGACTTTCTTCGGCTGTTTGTCGGTCACGTAATCCGCCATCGCCTTGGTCGAGCCGCTGAAATCGGCTTCCGCGCAGACTTCGGGCGGGCATTCGGGATGCGCCAGCACAACCGCGCCGGGATAGGCCTTGCGGAACTTGATGATGTCGTTCGCGGTGAAGCGTTCATGCACTTCGCAGGAACCCTGCCAGGTGAGGATTTTCTTTTTCGTCTGTTTTGCGATGTTGCGCGCCAGGAACTGGTCGGGGATCATCAGGATCGTGTCGCTTTCGAACGATTCAACGATTTTCAGCGCGTTCGACGACGTGCAGCAGATATCCGATTCAGCCTTCACATCGGCGGAGGTGTTCACATAGGTCACGATCGGCACGCCGGGGAATTTCTGGCGCAGCAGGCGCACATCGGCGGCGGTGATGGAGGTTGCAAGCGAGCAACCGGCCTTCATGTCGGGGATCAGCACGGTTTTTTCAGGCGACAGGATTTTCGAGGTTTCGGCCATGAAGTGGACGCCCGCCTGAACGATCAGCTGGCTGTCGGTTTTTGCGGCCTGCTGCGCCAATTGCAGGGAGTCGCCTGCGAAATCGGACACGCAATGGAAAATTTCGGGGGTCATGTAGTTATGCGCCAGCACAACCGCGCCCATTTCTTTTTTCAAACGGTTGATTTCGAGGATGTAAGGCGCGTAGGTCGACCAGTCCAGCTCGTTCACGACGCGCTTGACCTTTTCGTACAGCGGCGCGGTTTCGCGCGCGACGGCGGGGGTGAATGCAAGTGCGGGGATCTGGTTGACTTGGTCGAACATCTTGTTGGCTCCTGAATTTTCGATCCCTTTGAGGCCGGATCGTTTTCTGCTCTATCTGAGTATAAGATATATAATCCATTAGAGCATAAGTCAATGAAGATATGATTAACTTGAGCATAATTTAATGTTCAATTATTTCAGATGGTTGCAAGGCAGTTTTGGGGCCTTTTCGGGCGTTTTCGAGTCGGCCACGACCCTCGTATATAGAATCAGGCCCCGCTTTACCTTTTCATAAGCAATCGCATGATAGAATTGGCCATCATTTACCTTGAGGGCGAATCCATGGGCCTGCGCAGTATTTTTGAAAAGTTCGTCGGCAAGAAAGAAACGGCATCCTCCGCCTTCGCGCCCACGGTTTATGACGACACCGCACACTCTATCCCCCAGCCGCCGGAAAAACCGGTCAACGCTGTGATGATGGCAATCCGGTCGAGCGAGTTGCAGACGGCAACGCTGCTGATGAATGCCGGCGCTCCTGTCGATTTCAGCGACCCTGCGATTGAAACGCAAATGCGCGTCGCCACCTATGAAACGAATTTTGAATTCCTGAACGCGCTTGTTGACCGCCGCAAAATGCAGGATGCCGAGGAAAAGGAAAAAGCGCGCAAGGCCGACGTCACCGCCGCGCAGGAAGCCGAAGGCGCGCAGCTGCAGAAACTGGCCGGTATCGCGATGGCGATGTCGGAGGGCGCCGACGGCAAGGTCGCAGCGCCGAAAACGGCAAGCTTCCGCAAGAAAAACGGCCCGGCTGCGTGACCAAGCCGACATACACCATCCTCGACAGTTTCAAATTCATCTCCGCTGTTACCGAAGGCAACATGGCGCTGGTGCTGGAGGTCTTCGCCGCGAATCCAGATGCCTGGAAATGGCGGGAGGACCGCGACGATGATTTCAGCGCGCTGCATCATGCAATCTCTGGCCAGCAACCGGCTATGGTAGACCTTCTGATCCGCAAGGGCGCGCAACTGGAACTGGGCGCGAAGAACGAGATGAAACCGCTGATGCTGGCCGCCCGCAGCGGCAATGTCGAAATTGTTTCATTATTGCTGGAGGCGGGTGCGGATGCCCGCGCCAGAGACGCGCATAAGAAGACCGCCCTGGATTACATCGCGTCCGGTATCGACAAGACCGGACATGTCGCCGACAAGATCAGGCGGAATTTGACGGATGCCATGGAAGACCCCGCGAAAGGCCGCACGGTCAAATCAGACATCGGCCTTGCGCGCGCCGCGGCATTCAACGAAGCGGTGACCGGCGGCATCGGCAAAGGCATTCCTGCCGCCACAGCACGGTTCAGGAAACGCGTCTCCGTTTTACCTTAAAAAAAGTTTGCCCACAGGCGGTCGGGCGTTAGCCCATCGCCGGTGACAGCTTCACGCCGGGTGCGGGGCGTTCGAACACCACGTCCTTGCGGAAACGGAACAGGGATGCGGGGCGTCCGCCGGCTTCCGCCGACTTCTTGCCCGCGATTTCCTCGACCATGCCGGAGCCTTCGACGAGGCGGCGGAAGTTTTGCTTGTGCAGCGTATGGCCGACAATCGCCTCGACCGTTTTCTGCAGGTGCAGCAGCGTGAATTCGGGCGGCATCAATTCGAACACCACGGGGCGGTATTTCAGTTTGCCGCGCAGGCGGCCCATGGCGGTTGCCAGGATGCGGCGGTGGTCGTAGAGCATCGAGCGTCCGGGGACGAGGACGTAATCAACCTTCATGCCCTTGTCGCGGATGCTTTCATAGACAAGTTTCGCTTCGTACAGCAGCTCGTAACGCTCCAGCACTTTTTCCTCGTCCCACGGAATATCGTCGAGGCCGAAGAGCAGGTTGGTGCGCGTGCGGCGCGCGTTCTTTTCTTCCTTGGTTTCGGCGGCATTGATCCAGCGCTTCAAACCCTGTTCGATCACGTCGCTGATGATTTTCGGCTTGCCGCTGCGCCAGTCTTCCCACGGGAAATAGCTGTACCAGTCGCCCCAGAACACGTTGTCGGTGGTGCGGGTTTTTTCCTGATAAGTGAGCGCAAGGTAGCCAATCGAAATGACGCGCGACGATTCAGCCGCGTCACCCGCATAACGCCCGCGGTTGCCAAAGGTATAAAGCTGTTCGACATAGCCGGGGTTGAGCGGCGTCTGTTCGCGCACCCAGCCGCGCAGGCCGATTTCCAGCGTCGCATGTTTATCGGGATTGAACGGGCCGAAGGGCAGCGCGTCGCCTTCTTCGTTGGTCGGATGCACGCCGGCGGAAAGCGCATGGGCTGCGCCCCGCACGATGAACACTTTGGGTTCATGCCCCTCGACCGCGCAGGCAACGGCGGAAAGCCCGATGATCAGGCCATGTTCGGGGGAGTCGGAGCCTTTTTTCGTCATGGAAATCCTACTTGTCGTAGAAGAGCGGCTGTACGGCCTCGCCGCTGACATAGGTCGGGCGCCACTGGTTGATCAAGCGCGTCGCGTTTTCGATGTCGTTTTTCGACATGTTGTTGCGCAGGTAAATGCGCCACTTGGTCGCTTCGGTTTCAAGATCCGGATCGGGCAGCGGCATTTTCGGGTTCTTGCCCTGATCCTGCAGCGTCTGGTAGGCAAGGCCGTACCATTGCAGCGCGCGCACGTTGTCCTTCGGCACGCCCGCGCCTTCACGGTAAATACGTGCCAGTTCCAGCATGCCGACGGGATCGCTGCGCATCGCGGCCTTGTTGAACAGGTCGAGCGCCTTTTTGCCGTCGCGGCGCAAGCCGCCAAGGCCGTTCTGGTAGAACCGCGCAAGCGAGATGATCGAGGGCGTATAGTTCTTTTCCTCGGCCGCTTTTTTGTACCACTTCAGCGCTTCTTTATCGTCCTTCGGCAAACCGCGGCCTTCGCGCTCGGGGCGCTCGCAGGGCTTGTCGGGCGGGCAGGCTTCGGGGCCGCGTTCATAGAAATAACCGAGACGGTGCATCGCGCGTTCGTTGCCCTGGCGCGCGGCGCTGAAATACCAGACAGCGGCTTCGTCGGGGCCTTTTTCGGCGCCGGCTTCGCCCAGTTCATACATGATGGCCAGCGCCATCTGCGATTTCATATGGCCCTGTTCGGCGGCGCGGCGGTACCATTCGATGGCCTGCTGCTTGTTCGCCAGCTCCAGCGCCGCTTTTTGTTCGGGTGTCGCGTCGGCCGGAAGGCGTTCGGTGCCCATGTTTTTGCGGAACATGTAACCCAGCGCGTTCTGCGCATACATGTCGCCCTGATTGGCGGCGAAGCCGTACCATTTCAGCGCTTCTTTATAATTGCGCGCCACGCCGTCGCCGGTGCGGTACATGGTGGCAAGGTTATACTGCGCACGCATGTTGCCCTGCATCGCGGATTGCAGGAACCACTGCGCTGCAAGCGGCGCGTTTTTCGTGTAGGGGCGGCCGACCAGCAGCATGGTGGCAAGGTTGTTCTGCGCAACCGCGTCGCCCATTTGCGCCGCGCGCGTGTACCACTTGAACGCTTCTTTTTCGTCCTTCGCGACGCCGCGACCCTGGCTGTAGATGTAGCCCATGTAAACGACAGCCGGCAGGAAATCCTGCTCCGCCGATTTTTTATACCAGCCGGCAGCGCCGTTGATATCCTGACCGGTGCCAAGTCCTGCATCGAGCATGTAAGCGAGGTAATACTGCGCGCGCGCGTCGCCCTGCCCCGCCAGCTTCCAGAAATGTTTGTTGGCGAGATCGTTGTCGCCGTAGTTGAAGGCGGAAATCGCATCCTCGAACGTGACTTCGACCTGCGCGAAGGCAGGGGTCATCGGAATGCTGAGCGACAGGACCGCCGCGACGAAAAGGGGAATATATGCGCGCTGTTTCATTGTGAGTGCGGGAGCCCTTCAGGAAAGCCGTAAAGCCGTGGCATCAAGGATAATACGGCAGAGGCCAGTATAAAAGCCTTTGCCGTTTAAATCCTTAACTTTTTTGCGTCTGGTTTTCCTAATCCGGCGCGAAAAATTATTCCGCCATACCGATTGCTGACATGTAAAGCTCGAGAAGCTCGGCTTCCTCGCGGCGTTTTTCGACGTTGGTTTTGCGTAATGAGACGATCTTGCGCATGATCTTCACCTCGAAACCAAGGCTTTTGGCTTCGCTGTAAACGTCGCGAATGTCTTCGGCGAGGGCTTTTTTCTCTTCTTCCAGACGCTCGACGCGCTCCAGGAAGGATTTCAGGCGCTGGCCCGATACGTTCGTGGGGACGGCTTTTTCTTCTTGTGCGTCGTCGTCGCGGGTCTGCAGGTTCGATTTTGGCATAATACGGCTCCCTCTGGAATGAAGGGCATCATAAGACTTTCCAAAACAACGTCAAGGGCGTGAATCGGGCGGCGGCAAGACCGTGATAAGGCTGGCAGAATCCAGCTGCTTCAGCACGTCCTGCAGGTCCGCGAATCTCAAACCCACGCAACCCGCCGTCGGCGTGAAGTCGGGACGCGCCAAATGCATGAAAATCGCGCTGCCCTTTCCGGCTGTCACGGGCGCGTCGTTATACCCGATTACGACGCAGATATCGTACAGGTTGTCGTCGCGCGTCATGCGGTCATGCACAGACGGGTGCGGCAAAGTGATCTGTTTATTGTAATCGGCATGCACGGGATCTTCGCACCAACCCGTTTCCGGCGCCAGTTCATGCACGGGCAAGCCCGTTTCCGGTTTTTCAATCCGGTCAGCGCGGTAGAGGACGTAGCGAAACGGATAGGTGCCGATCGGCGTTTTTCCGTCGCCTTCGTTTTTGTCGAGCGTCACGCCGGTGCGGCCCAGTGTGCAGTCATAGCGCTGCTGCCCGATAAAAAGCACGCCCGTGGTGGCATCTGATGATGTGGTCTGGACGACGATGTTCATTCAGCCATCATGGCACAGGATTAAGCTGAAATCAAAACGAGGTCTGAAGGCCTTGCTGCGACTGCATCCGATGGGTCAGCGCGTATTTATCCAGCCCTGCCATCATGCGCTGCGCAATTAACTCCTGCGGCGGAGCCGTAATTCGTTCATGCGGCGGAGCCGCAGTCAGTTCATGCGGCGGAGCCGCAGTCAGTTCATGCGGCGGAGCCGCAATCAGTCCCGGCGGCACGGCGCGATTCTCGCCCGACGCCGCCGTAACTTCTTGTGAAAGAAGCGCGGTTTTGACATTCACCTTGCCTTGCGCCGACATTATGTCGGCGCTTCCGGCAGGTCCGCTCTTCGTGGTAGGAACCATCGTGCCATCTTTGTAGGAGTAGGCCGCCGGTCCATTTCCGGTCGCCCCCGTGCGATAGGACAGCTTTGTAGGAGCGGGTCCCGGGGAAGACGGAAAATCTTGTTGGTTTGAATTATTTGATGTCAGCGTCAGCCGCGCGTTCTCCGCGGCGGCATCATCGCGGGCATACAGCACGCCCTGCGGCTTGTCATTGCGTATCGCCGCAGTCACATCGATTTCCTGCGATGCTTCCGCACTAATGATGGTTTGCGGCGCTTCGCCGCCGGCGCGCATGTCGCGCGCGAAGGCCAGCAGCGCGTTTTGTGAATCATGGTTCTGCGGCGCAGGCTTTGCCATCGCGACCTGCACGTTCTGCGTGGCTTCATCCGCATATAGCACGCCATCGGGTTTTGAATTTGGTGCGGCGTCATTCCAGGCGATATCCTGCAACCGCTGGCCGTTATTATTGGCGGCCACCTGAATATCATCGCCGGCATCGCCCGGTTTTTTGTCGGGCGACAGCATGGCCATCATATTACCGCCGATATCCTTGCCGGTTGCGCTTTCGACCGCAACATCGGCCAAACCGACGGCCGCCCCGATCGGACCGCCATACAACGCATCGCCCGCCACGCGCGCCATCGGGCTGATTTCATCGCCGGTGATATGGCGGTAAATGGTGCTGATGACGGGAATGTGCTGCAGCGGGTTAATGATGTCGAGGATCGCGCCGAGGAAACTGAGGAAACCGCTGAAGCCGGATTTATGTTTCGTGTCTGCAGCTTTACCGGTTTCACCCGCTTCCGAAGCGTCATCGACCATGCCGGAGAATTTCGACGCATCCGACATCATGGCGCGCGACGAGGTCATACCCGCCGTGCGGTCCTCGCCCCTAAAGCCCGATGTATATGTCGACGATTCAATCATTGAACCTTTGCACTCCTCTGCCTTTTTCGTTGCAAAGGGTGTGCCATTTCTTGAACGGGAAAACGCCGTAATATTAATCCATTGATTTATTTGTGTTTTTCGTCAAAGCGGCGATCTGGCACGGCTATTGCTTATATCTCCTGCGGTAGAAGTTTTTTCAACAATGGTGCAGCCATGTCAACATTATCACTAGATGCGGCGTTAAGCGGGCTTCGGGCGGCACAGCGCCAGCTCGACACCATATCCAATAACATCTCGAACGCCTCGACGCCCGGATTTACCCGGAAGATTTTGCCGACCCAGACACTTGTTGTCGGCGGCGTGGGCATGGGCGTCCAGCTGAACGCGATTATGCGCAGCGTCGATAAAAACCTGATCCGCGACATGATGAAGCAGACGAGCCTGTCGTCAAGCGCGACCGTGACCAGTTCCTTCCTTGACCGCGTGCAGTCTTTCCACGGTGCGTCGGAGGCGGAAGCCTCCATCTCCGCCAAAATCGGCAAGCTGGGCGATGCGTTTTCTTCCCTGTCTGCCGACCCCAACAGCGCGACGCAGCTGTCGAACACGCTGACGCAGGCGCGGCAGGTGGCGGAGACGTTCAACAAGTTCACGCAGCTGATGAACAACATGAAGAACGAAACGGAAGATAAAATCACCGCCGCGGTGTCCGAAGTGAACGCGCAGCTGAAAAACATCGCGTCGCTGAACGTGCAGATTCAGAACCTGACCGCCGCCGGCAAATCGAGCGCGGACCTTGAAGACAAGCGCGACATGGCGTTGAGCCAGGTGTCGCAATATATAGAGGTATCGACCTATACCGACAGCAACAACAAAATGGTCGTGATGACCAAACAGGGGCAGGCGCTGGTGGAAGACACCGCGAACCAGCTGTTCTTCAGAAAAAGCCAGCAGAGTGCGACGACGTATTATCCGGGCGGCGGCGCCGACGGGTTGCATATCGGCAATGCGAACGGCACCGAAGTGCCGCAGGGACAAATCGGCGGCGCGATGGGCGCGCTGTTCACCCTGCGCGATGAAACCCTGCCGACCTATCAGGCGCAGATGGATGAAATGGCGCAAAAACTGGCCTCGCGTTTCCAGGAACAGGGATTGAGCCTGTTCACAGATGCCAACGGCAACGTGCCCGCCAACGTGGCAGATCCCGGCATCACGGGCTATTCCGGTTTTGCGGGCGAAATCCGCGTCAATCAGGCGGTCATCAACAACCCCGCGCTGCTGCGTACCGGCACGACCGGCGCGGTTATTCCGGCGGGATCGAACGAAGTGATCCGCCGCATTTCCGAATTCGCGCTGGGCGCGTATCAATCGCAAACGGCAAACGGCACCGTCGATATTTCGGCCGGCGACCTTTTCAGCGTCCTTGGCCTGACGCAGTCGAACCGTATCAACGGCACGACCAATATCAACGCCTTTACGCCCGACCTTGATGCCGCGCCCAACATCAACGCGCCCGCGAACTTCATGATCGATACGGGCGCAGGCGCCTTCGCCGTGACGATCAACCCCGGCGACACCGCGACCGACCTTGTCAACAACATCAACGCAGCGGCGGGTTCGACGGTTGCATCGTTGAGCAGCGGCGGCCAGCTGGTGCTGACCGGCACGGGCGACATCACGATCACCGATATCGATCTGGGCACCGGCATTCAGGACCTCGGCCTTGATTTCACCACCTACCCCGCGCAAAACCCGTCCTTTACCGTGCAGGTGGGCAGCGCGAACCCCGTCACCGTTTCGATTGCCCCCGGCGACACCGCCGCCGACCTGCTGCTGACCCTGAACGCCATCCCGAACATGAACGCGACGCTGGGCGTCGGTGGCGAGCTGGTGTTGAATCCCACGACCGGCGGCGACATCAAGCTGCAAAACAGCGTCGGCACGCCGCTGACGGCAATGGGCGTGACGGTCACGAGCGTGCCGCACACCGCGTTCCGCCAGAGCAATCTGGGCCCGAACGGCGGGCTGTCGCTCGGCCTTGTGGCAAATGCGTCGATCGAGGATTTCAGCCGTGCCGTGCTGACCGACCAGGCGCTGGATGCCAATGCCGCAACGGACGCGGCTGCGCAGGAAGACAGTTATTTGCAGACCCTGACCACCCGTTTCAGCGATGAAAGCGGCGTGGACCTTGACCAGGAAGTATCGGAGCTGATCCGCGTGCAGACCGCCTATTCGGCGGCGGCGCGCATGATCTCGGCCTCCGAAAAGATGCTCGACGAGCTGCTGAACGCGATTAGATAACGGAGAATTAGCATGACGATTTCAAAAGTATCATTCCTGGGCACGACGCAAGCGAACATCGCGCGGCTGAAGGACATGAACGCGTCGCTGACCGACCTGCAACGCCAGATCGCATCGACCAAGAAATACGATACCCTTGCGGGTTTCGGCACCGAAGCCAACAGCATACAGCGCAACCGCGCCGATTTGGGCCGCGTGCAAAGCTATCTCGACAACATCAGCGGCCTCACCTCGCGCGTGACGCAGATGAACACCGCGATGACCAGCGCGCGCGAAGCCGTATCACAGATGATCGACGGAATCACGACCGCCGTGCGCGACAGTTCCAACGATATCCCTTCGCTGAAGGTGATTGCGCAGAACGCGCTGGATTTCGTGCAGGATCTGGCGAACCTGAAAATCGACGGCCGTTACCTGTTCGCGGGATCGGATACATCCAGCGCGCCGTTTTCCAGCGAAAACACGCTGAACGCGAATTTCCAGCAACAGGTTTCCGACTGGCTGACAGGCGTCAATTCGACCGCGCAGCTGACCGCGAACGTGGCGGGCATGACGACCGCCGATCTGGGCCTGAACCCCGGTCTGTCGGCATCGGGACAGGTGACGGTGCGCATCGCCGAAACGACCGAAATCGATTACACCGTGCGCGCCGATGTGGACGGGTTTCAGCAAATCATTCAGGCGCTGGGCTTCATGGCGAATATGCAGGCGCCCGGCAGCGGCGATATCCCGACAGCGCAGGACCTTGACGACGTCGTGCAAAACATTTTGGGCATTGCCCGCGCGGGCGTTGAGAAACTCGACGCTGCCGCAACCCGCCTGGGCGGCAACTTCAACCTGCTGAACGCCGTGCAGAGCACGCATGAACGTGACACCGCCACGCTGCAAGGCCTGGTCGGCAAGGCGGAAAATGCGGACACGACCGATGTCGTCACGCAAATCCAGGCGCTGCAAACACAGTTGCAGGCGTCGTATGAAGTCACCAGCATTGTGAACAAGCTTTCCCTCGTCAACTTCCTGTAAGCCATCCCCCTCCCCAACCCCGGAAACCTTCCGTCAGCCCATGCCGGAAGGTTTCTTGTTTCTGGCGCCGTTATTTATTCAGCGTGCTCAATTGGTTGCGGCTGCATAGTTGCGTAATTCGCACATTTATGTTATCGTTTATACAATAAGGTTATTGAACATGGTGAATAAAAGTGACGACAAAAGCGGTAAAGTCATCTAACTGCTTGATATTCCATTTCATATATCCATTGACTCTCTTATGTGTTATGGAATATATTCTTCGCATCCCCTTACAAACATTCAAAATTAAACGGGAGTGTGTGATGAACGTATTCAAAAAAGCCCTGCTGACCGGCGCTGCCAGCCTGACCCTCGCTTTCGGCGGCGCTGTCGCGCAGGCGCAAGCCACACAAGCGCCCGCCCCCGGAACCGCACAAACTCAAACCGTGCAGAAAAATACGCTGACCTTTGCCCAGCTGCAGCAAAGCTATTCGACCCGCGCATCGCAGCGCCTCGCCGCCCTGGAAGCGCGGCTGAACAAAGACCGCCCCGCCGGCACGCCGCGCATCGTTTTCGTCGATCCCGACCAGATCAGCACGCAACTGCAATTGCGCCAGACGCCCGTTGCGCAATTCACGCAGCTGGTGGAGGAATACCTGACCGCGAAAAGAGTATCCGGCCTGTCGCCGGAGGAACTGAATGCAGTCGCACAGACTTCGTTCACGATGCAGCAGGGCGCGTTCGCGCCGCAGGCGATCCGCCCGGGTTTGTCGGGTGATGCGCTGGCGCAGGCGGCCGCCGTGGTTGTACCTTACAACCCCAACCTGTCGACGCAGGAATTCATGAAACAGGCCTTCACGTTGCGCGCGCCCGACGGAAAATCGGTCAACACGCTGGAAAAGGCAACCGTCAAGACCGCGATCACGCGCGAACAGCTGGCCGATATCACGGGCGCGAAGGGTGCATGGCGCAGTTTCGACACGCACTACCTGCCACTGATCGCGCCTGCACAGGGGTTCGCGCGCATCATGGCGCTGCACCGCACGGAAACGTTTTCAGAAGTCGGCGCGCTGATGCAAACCGTGAAGGACGGCGGCGCGCCGGCGCTGATCGGCGAATATGCGAATTTCAAGGCCACGCTGGTGGCGCTGACGGAAAATGCGCGCACGAAAACATTCGATTCCGACAACCTTGGTTTTTACGGCGCAGTCATCGCAACCACCTACCCTGCCTTGTATGAATTACAGGCGCGGGTGGAAAAAATGGGCGTGGAAAATTTCCGCAAAATGACGCCGACGCAATTGCGCGACATGGCATACGACATCACCGAAAAAACCGCGCTGACACCGGAACAGGCGACGCATCTGTCGGGCGCGGCGGCACTGGGGCCGGAATATTTCCGCACACTGGCGCAGAACAAGGTCGATCCCGCGGCCATCGATGCCGCGGTGAAATTCCTCGAAAGCGCGTATGAACTGAAAGCCGCGATCATCGGAAAAACGCTGGAAGGCCCCGATATGGGCGAAGCGCTGAAAGAACTGTTCGGCGGCGGCGGCACAGCGACGCCGCAAATCGCGCCGTGGCAGATGTTCGATCTGCTGCAGGCGAAAATTTACAGCGATCCGGCGGTGGCGAAAAACCCCGGCGACGTGAAGGCATTGCTGAACGCACGCCGCGACCTGATCGATCACGCGCGTGAATTGCTGGACAGCCATCCGGAAAAAGCCGAGGGCATGAGCCAAATTTTGCAGGGTATCTTCACCAGCGATCCTCTGTTCCGCCAGTCCCCCCCGCGCCCGCAAGGTCCGTCGAAGCCCGCACCGCGTTTGCAGCAGGACTAAGCCTCACGCCGCCGCAGGCGGAAAAGTCTCACGCCGCCGCAGGCGGCTTGGGCGGCGGGTTGACGTTAAAAATTTTGGGGCGTTTGGGCTTGCTGTTGTTATTGGCGGGTTCGGGCGTATCCGCCTTGTCCTGCGGTGCGTTGATCTGCATGTAATTCTTGTCGTTCCAGCGCAGGCCCTGCAGCGTCTTGAAGCCCACCAGTTTCGGGCGGCCCTTGCTGTCGGGGTTGATGGATTCAACGCCCGTTTTTGAAACCTTCAACACATCGCCGTTGTCGGCGGCGAGGCTGTTGAAGCCCAGTTTGTTCAGCGCCTCGCGGTTTGCTTCGCGCAAATGCGTGTCGCCGTGAA
>JBBRVE010000027.1:0-31145 GCA_038247245.1 Bdellovibrionales bacterium
GCAGACGCTGGAAAACTGCCCGGCCTTCGTGCATGGCGGCCCGTTTGCGAATATCGCGCATGGCTGCAATTCGGTCATTTCGACCAAGGCCGCGCTGAAGCTTGCCGATTATGTGGTAACGGAGGCCGGTTTCGGCGCCGACCTTGGCGCGGAAAAATTCATCGACATCAAATGCCGCAAAAGCGGTCTGCGCCCCGCCGCCGCCGTGATTGTGGCGACCGTGCGCGCGCTGAAATACCACGGCGGCGCGGATTTGAAAACGCTGACGCAGGAAAACCTCGATACCCTTGATAAAGGCATGGTCAATCTGGAACGGCATGTCGATAACGTGCAGCGCGTCTATGGCGTGCCCTGCGTCGTTGCCATCAACCATTTCACCAGCGACACCGATGCCGAAGTTGCGATGATCAAGTCGCGCATGGCGGCGCTGGGCGTCGAAACCGTGCTGGCGACGCATTGGGCGGATGGCGGCAAAGGGGCGGCCGACCTTGCCCATGCGGTGGTCGGTCTGTGCGAAAAAGGCGCGAAATCGCATTTCGTGTACGAGGATAGCGACAATTTATGGGTCAAGGTCGGCAAAATCGCGCAGCGCGTCTACCGCGCCGCATCGGTCGATGCGAGTGCCAAGGTGCGCGCGCAGATCGACAAGCTGCAGGAAAGCGGTTACGGCCATTACCCCGTCTGCATCGCCAAGACCCAATATTCGTTTTCCACCGATGTGCAGCTGCGCGGCGCGCCCGAGGGGCATGTGCTGGACATCCGCGAAGTGCGGCTTGCGGCGGGGGCGGAATTCATCGTGATGGTCTGCGGCGATATCATGACCATGCCGGGCCTGCCGAAAACACCGGCGGCCAACCAGATCGATTTCGTGGATGGCAAGGTTCAGGGGCTGTTTTAAGACACTTTTTGGCAGGGCAAGATGGATACGCAACCACCGCCTCAGTCTGCCGTCCGCTGGTGGGATCCGCTATTGATCGCGGCTGCGGTGATTATTTCCTACGCGCTTTGTTTTGATACCTCCATCAGTAATGCGGGCATTGCCTGTTTACTTGGCATCGCAGTCATGGCTGTCACTGCCGCCGTAGAAATCATGTATGCGCCGTGGCGCGGGCTGCCGCGGCCGCATGTAGCCGCCAAAACACTCATTGGCAATTGGCTGGTGAAATTATTGGGTTGGCTGGCGGGTTACGGTATCGCGCTGCTGTGCTGGAAATTTGTGCCGGAATTCGCACGGGCGGGTTATGACCCGTTTTTCCGCGTCGCATCTATAGCGCTCTTTTATATACCTCTTGTGGTTGGCATATTCACGCTGTTCACCGAATGGCGGCTCGGGCCGCAGGAAGACCATGCATGGCATATGGGGCAGCTGTTGCTCGGGCGGTGACCGCGGGTTGACCGCATCGCGGTGCGCCATTTCCTGATGGGCTGGCTGGTGCGCACAATATTCCTGCCGCTGAACTTTTCGGCGCTGGCGCAGCTGATATCGCGATTTCGCGGGCAGGAGCAGCAGTTGCCCGCCATGCCGTTCGATCAGGCACAATATATAGTCATTTCCATGATATCTGCCGTGATGGTGGCGGCGATTGTGCCGGGCTATTTTTTCTCGTCACGCCTGCTGGGCACACATATCCGCAAGGTGGATGCGACCGTCAGCGGATGGTTTGCGACCATGGCCTGTTACCCGCCCTTGATGCAGGTTGTTTTCCTGCAATGGCTGAATTTTTATCCGCATATGGACCGCGCGAAATGGGGCACGCCGTGGTCGGTCGAACTGGCCGGTTTACCGACGCTGGCGATGGGAACGGGCGTGCTGGTAATTTTTCTGGAAGCACTGCATTACTGGGGCGAGGCTTCGTTTGGCCTGCGCGCCTCCAACCTGTCGAATCGCGGGATAATAACCAATGGCTTGTTCCGCATCACCAAGCACCCGATTTATCTGGTGAAGTGCATCATCTGGTTTTTGTGGATGCCGTTTCTGGCGGGTGACAGTGCCTTGCATGGCGCTTGGCTGACGCTGCTATGGGCAGGTGCCGGCGCAATTTACGGCGCGCGTGCATGGGCGGAGGAACGGTTGCTGGCGGATGATACTGATTATGTGGCCTATGCCTTGTGGATGGACAAACACGGGCTGTTCCGTGCCCTGTCGCGTCATATCCCGTTTTTTAGTTTTGAATGGCGACTGGAACGCTGGAAAAACAACGATTGCTGCACTGCATGATGTGTAAAACGCGCTATCTTGCACAAGAACACAGGGCGCGGTAGTCTGCTTCAGTCATAAACATATAGCGAGTGAACAGTGTCAAACGTCATTCAGCTGCCAGACTATAAAAATAATTTGAGCGCACGGCTGAAATCCGTCCTCGACGGCGATTTCGCCGAAAGCCGCGATGCAGCGCGCGCATTCATTTCCCGCCCCAATATGGCCGTCGTGCCACCCGATACGCCCAAGGAAGAATACCGCGAAAAAACCCTTGGCTGGATCAAGGACATGGTCGCAGCCGGTTTCACCACCCTGCCCTATGATCCTGCCTTTGGCGGCGGTGGCGAGCGCCAGAAATACATGAACATCGTCGAGATCATCGCGCATCACGACATGAGCCTTGCGGTCAAGCAGGGCGTGCAATTCGGCCTGTTCGGCATGAGCATCGAGAGCCTTGGCACCGAACGCCACCACGCCAAATACCTGCCCGATGTGATGTCGGGAAAATTGCTGGGCGGTTTTGCCATGACCGAAATGGCGGGCGGATCGGATGTGCAGGGCATATCGACCGAAGCGATCTATGACCACGCCACGCGCAGCTTTGTGTTATCCACGCCGCACGAAGGCGCACGCAAGGCCTATATCGGCAATGCCGCGAAACATGGCGAAATGATGGTGGTTTTCGCTCAGTTAAAAATGTCGCCGGAATCCGAATCCATGGGCGTCCATGCCTTTATGGTGCCGATCCGCGACAAGGCGGGCAATACCCTGCCGGGTGTCACGATCGACGATTGCGGCCATAAGGTCGGCTTGAACGGCATCGACAACGGCTACCTGTCGTTTGATAAAGTGCGCGTGCCGCATGATGCGATGCTCGACCGTTTCGCGCAGATCGATGCTGACGGCAATTACCAGAGCGAGATCAAGAAAAAATCGCAGCGTTTCTTCAAAATGATCGGCACGCTGGTCACCGGCCGCATTTTCGTGTCGATGGTGTCGCTCAGCGGCGCGAAAAACGCGCTGACCGCCGCCGTCACCCATGCGGAGGAGCGCAAGGTCTTCGGCGAGACGCTGCTGGATAAACAGGCGACGCAGGCACGCCTGCTGCCCCATCTGGCCGATGCCTATGCCATGCATTTCATGACGCGGCATTTGATGGATGAATACCAGAAAGGCAACGAATACCTGGAAACCATGGCGGCCGCGATCAAGGCGAAATCCTCGGACGCCGCGATGAAGGCCGCCGACGAGGCGCGCAAGCTGGGCGGCGGCGCCGGTTATATGTCGGAACAGCGCCACGGCGCGCTTCGTAATGATATCGATATTTTCCGCACGTTTGAGGGTGACAACACCGTATTGCGCCTGCTGGTCGCGAAAAACCAGCTGTCGCGTCTGTCGAAAAAATTCATGGACGTCAATGCATTCCAGAAGGTGACCAAGATCGCGGCGTTGCAACTGAAACGCCTGTTCGCGAAGTTCAACGCAGAAAGCGGCAAGACGGAGCGCGACCATTTCCTCGACCCTTCGTTCCAGAACAAGATTTTCGCGTCGCGCGAACGCACGATGATGTACATGCTGAGCGACAAGATCCAGAAAATCGCCAAGGCCGAAAATGCATCGGTCGCCGCCAATAAAACGCAACTCGACATGATCGCCTATGCCGATGCTTATGCCGAGCGCCTGATGCTGCAAAAATTCATCAAGGCTGTCGCGGCGCAAAAAGACCCGGAAGTGAAGGCCGTGCTGAAGGATGTCTGCGACCTGTATGCCGTCCATACGATGCGCGAAAACGGGCTGTGGTATGTCGAAAACGGCTTGATGAAGCCGCAAACGACGACGGCGCTGCGCCGGCTGGAACGGGAACTGACCGAAAAAATCCGCCCCCATGCGCAAATGCTGGTGGATGCGTTTGGCATTCCGCCCGCCGTACTGGCCTGTGCGCCCACGCCGCCCGCCCCGCCGCCCGCAAAGCCGCCCGCACCCTAAAATCGGGGCTTGAGCGCCTGCGGTTTAAGTGTTTTGATAGCCCTTGCAAGGGGGCTTTATGAACAAATTCATGCTGGGAATCGCTCTATTACTGGCATGCGCAGCACCCGTACGCGCCGAAGTCGCACATCCGGAAGACGCCGCGCTGCGCACCGCTATTTTCACCCTTGGGCCCCTGCATGTTGACCGCAAATACCCGTCGATGACAGGCCCGTCCAAAACAGGACAGGTGACGATCGGCACGGGCGCGGCGTCAAAAAACATCTGGATCAAAAGCTTTCGTGTTGATGTCGAAGCCGACACAGGCGAAAGCGTGTCTTCGGAATATCTGTGCCATTCATGGGTCGTGCTGGGCAAGCCGCAACTGGGCGACCAGCGCCTGATGACCGTATCGCAAGGACAGGAGGAAATGAAATTCCCGCAGGGTTTTGCGATAAAAGCCGAGAACGCCGCCAATAACGCCGCGATCCTCGCGCAGGCGCTGAACAATAACGAAGACATTAATAAAAACCTGTCTTACAAACTGACTGTGCATTACCTGAGCGACACCGACGCCGAGAAATATGCGTTGAAAGCGCTGCGCACCATAACGGTCGCCGTAATGGCGAAGGATACCCATACTGCGCCCGCCGAATCCGGCGATATCTGCACAGCGCAGGACGGCATGCTGGAGCCGATGCTTGCGGGCATGTCGTCGCTTGTCCATTTCAACGTCCCGCCCGGTCGCCATGAATATACAAGCCCGATTGAACGCACAAACCCGATCTATATGGGCGGCAGCATCCATTACATCAAGCTGCATTTGCACCCGTATGGCGAATCCGTGACACTGACAGATAAAACGAGGGGAAAAACTGTATGGCACGGCAAGACGCTGAAGGATGCGAACAAAGCCGTGCTGACCGATGCCGATTTTTATGCGAGCATCGAGGGCATCAAGATCGAGCCCACGCATGAATACGAGATCACGACCGTTTATAACAACACAAGCGATACGGCAACGGATGCCATGGCCGTGCTGCGGCTGTATGTTTCCGGCGATGCCAAGGCCTTTTAAGGGAGACAGCCATGCAAGGCACACTCAAACGCGCTGCTATCGCTTTTTTTTGCATGCTGATGGTATTTTCAGCCGCAAAAACGGCGCTGTCCGAAGAAAAAGCCGATACGATGAACGGTTACAGCCTTGCGCAATTCGGCAACTTTGAAAAGGAATGGCACCTTGTGACGTCACGTTACCGCAAGGACACGAACGAGATGCGCCTGACATGGGCGAATGATATCGCGTGGAAAGCCCTGCTGGAAAAATCCGCCGATTACCCTGACGGTGCGGTTTTTGCCAAGATCGGCATGATGACGGAAGACGACCCCGATTTCACAAGCTCCGCCGTGCCGTCGGGCGTCAAGCGTTACCAGTTTATGGTGCGCGACCGCAAAAAATTCCCGGATACGCAGGGCTGGGGCTATGCGATTTTCAACGCCTCTGGTCACAACACCTCAAAACCCGAAGATCACGAGATTGATTCACGCGCCTGCAGCGCCTGCCATGAAATGGTCCCGCAGCGCGGATATGTGTTTTCGCAGCCCATGTCGCTGGCGTTGAATTCCGCCGCGCCCGTCTTATCGGAAGCGACAGGCAATATCACCTTTACCACCATTGATGCCGTGAAACTGCGCGAAGATGTGCAAAAACACTTGCCCGCCGGCACAAAACAGGTGCGCCGCGTGCATGGGCCGTTTGAAAAACATGTATTCGTCGGCACGATGGGTGAAATACGCCCTGTGCTGATCAAGGAAGCGATACGCACGCGCCACCCTGCGCTACTGATCAGCGATGACTCGCCGCTTTTTTCGCTCAGCTATATTAATCCGGACAAATCCGTTTGCGAAGACCATGGGAAAAAAGGCGTCTCGGTCATCAGCCTGTTCACCACAGGCCGTCCCGGCAGCCAGTTGCCACCTGTCGCACGCAACGAGTATTGCGAGACAACGCAATAATTATTCACCTACCAAACGCAGGTTGCGCACCAGAACGCTGCCCATGCCGTCAATCACCAGGCTCGCTTTGATCTGCGCGGGCCTTTCGCCATGTTGCAGGGCAAAACTGCCCGTGACGGTTTTCCAGCCGTCTGTCGCAGTAACCGCGCTGTCCGGCGCATCCCGCCCGAACACATAGCCCGTTTTTCCTCCAGACAGCAGCACATGGAATTCAAGATGCGCCGCCCCCTTCAGATCTACGGCATTCAATTCCGCCATGTAATAAAGCTGCTTGCCTTCCAGATTTTCAGGAATCACATTCGCCGCCGACAGCTGTGCGATGGCGGGCAAGTCCGTTGTGAGGCGCAGCGTGCCCGCGCTATCTTCCGTCATCACGATATTTTTTCCGGGCGCCGCGCTGCGTACAAGGAGGATTTCAGGCCGCGCCGTGGACTTCGCCTTGTCTGTCATCTGCGCTGCGCTGCCATCGACGCGTCCCCGTGCAGACCCTGCTTCGTTCGCGGAAGGCCCCTCGCTGGGTGCCGCGGGCGCAGAAGCCGCAGGCATCGCTCCTTCAGCGCGCGATGCCTTCTCGACCGTTTTTTTCGTGGACATGTTTGATGCCATAGCGGGCGTTTCATGCACGCCGGCATCGTCAACAAACCGCTGCAGCCATGCCACCTCTTCCGGTCCCCACAGATAGGCTGGCGCGGGCGCATCTGCCTTGCTGCGGATGCGCGTGCCGTAACCGGGTGCCAGATCCGTTGTGCCGCCGGTATTCTCGAACACAGCGCCGCCTTCGGATAGATATACCCATGTAATGCCGTTACGGCGCGCACCGATCAATTTCGTGCCCCGAATGCCGATTGTGCCGTAATCGATGTTCAGCTTAACCTCGGGCTTTGCCCCTTTGTCCAGCGCGCCGCCGGTATAGGAAAACGCGGATTCAAATATATCGAGCACCGCCTTGTTGCCTGTTTTTTTATCCGCATCGAACACGTATTCATCGATCACCAGCCTGCCCTTTCCGGTCATGACCAGCTCCGCGCCATCCGCAAAACCGAATACGGCACGGGATCCGGCATCGGTTTCAATGAAATCGTCCATGGCGACGGCATCGCCTTGTTTCATGTCCTGCGCTGTTGCGCCGGCATGCGCCAAATGCGCCGTTCCTGTCAGTGTTTTCAGAGTGCCGATCCCACCTTCCGCCACCGCCTGAAGCGGCCAAAGCGCGAGAAGGGCCATCGCAACAATAAAAGGCCGAGCGTAAAACATGGCTTAAAACTCCCTAAACTTAAAAAAATATCAGTCAATGTCATCATAGTATGCAGCGCGCCGCAACCAGATTCGCGCCGTTCGTGCCGCCTGAGCTGGTGGAATACGGCCAGTAACATA
This sequence comes from Bdellovibrionales bacterium, assembly GCA_038247245.1. Classification (GTDB taxonomy): domain Bacteria; phylum Pseudomonadota; class Alphaproteobacteria; order Micavibrionales; family UBA2020; genus JAPWJZ01. Next base: position 7,556 of record JBBRVE010000027.1, read on the forward strand.
TAACCCTTCATCAAAAGCATACCTGTCGAAATGCCGTAAATGACTGCTTTTAACATTACCCGATAACGTCTTCTGCATCGGTAATAGCGTCTGGCGCGAACCGCCCGGGATCAACGGGCGCAGGCGACGGCTGCTGGGATTTTACATGAGCGCGATACGAAACAAGACGCGCGCGCCAGCTGCCGCGCCTGTGGATATGTTGAAAAATACACTGTTAGTTCAACCCGATGCGCCCTAGATTTAAGAATGTAAATGCGCGTAAAACCCTGCAAATTACGCATCCAAACGCATATGCGGACACACACATCGCAAGAGGTGCGCGGGTGTTTTTCTTGCGCGGTTAGCCTTTGTCCTCCTTGCGCGCAGGGACGCGATTGACTCGAAAACACCGTCATTTACGGCTCCGGCGCATATTGGACATAATGACAATATGCGAAAACCCTTTGGCAAAACGTGCGGGGCGTGAGATAAGATTCATCACGCGCAGTGTGATGTGTTGTGCAAACGATGCTAGCCACACTGCGTAAAACAGCATAGAATTACGCTTAATACCCCTACAAACCCTAATGAAGAGAGACATACAAACATGGCTAAGAAAAAAGCATCCGCGAAAAAAGCAGCTCCCGCAGCACTCACCCCCGTCAAGCAAACGCTGACGAAATCGGGCCTCGTGAACCTGCTCGCTGAACAGAACGAACTGAGCCGCAAGCAAGCTGCTGGCGTTCTCGCGACCCTCGAAAACACCCTGCTGGGTTCCGTTCATCCCAAAGGCGCTGGCACGTTCATCCTGCCCGGCCTGATGAAAGTCACCCTGCGCAAAGTTCCCGCGCGCAAAGCAGGCACCCTGATCCGTAACCCCGCCACGGGCGAAATGATGAAAGCAGCTGCGAAGCCCGCTTCCGTCCGCGTGAAGATCCGCCCCCTGAAAAAACTGAAATCGGCGGCTATCGGCTAATTATTCAAGCTGGCCTTCGGGCTGGCGAGAAAAAGAAAAACCCCGCAGTTTCTGCGGGGTTTTTTTTGTGCCTTTTCTGAAGGTCAGATCGCGTTGCCCACCTTGCGCACGCGTTGCGGCTTGTCGATATCGACACCACAGGCCAGGCCAACGGAAACAAGGATATTCCAGCCTGCCAATAGCTGGAAATACGCATCAAAACCTGCGAGCGCAGGGATGCGGATGGTATCAAAGGGCGTATCGGTTGAAGATATCGCGATGATCCTGATGCCGGTGCCCTGCTCCAGCACTTTCTGATACTTTTCGATTTCTTCCCTGAACGGGTCGATCAGGATGACGACTTCGTCCTGCCGCATCACTTCCTCGATGCCGTGCAGGGCATAGGTGCCCTCCAGATAATCGCTTTTCCGGCGCGCAATCTCGTTCGCCTTCAGCGTCAATTCTTCGGCAACGCCGTTGTTGCGGCCGGAGAAATAGATGACGGGCGCGGCGGCAATCGTATCCAGCATGGCAGGGGGAATTGTTTGCGCCAATACGGCAGCGCAGCCATCGGCCGCTTCCGCCTGTTGCCGCCATTCATTGCCGCCTAATAGCGACTGGTATACCAGCGCGTGTTCGACGACGCTTTTCGATGCCGCAACCGCCTGTTCCGCGCCGCAGGTCAGAATGCGTGAATCGGTTGCGACTTCGGTCAGCCGGCTGCCGCCATTGGCGGTGACCGCGTAGCAGGGGATTTTATCCTGTGCCAGCTTCTCGCAGAGCGAGATCAACTCGCGCGTCCGGCCACTGTTACTGCCCGCCAATACGTTAAAACCACGCAAGTCGTATTCGGCAGCCTGCCGCGCACCCTCCGTTGCGATGTTCAGCGGGTGGCCGGTTTGCAGGGCGCGGGCGATCAGGTTCTTGGCGGGAAAAATACGGCTCGACCCCTCTCCGGTCACCAGCAAGCGTTTGCCGGCCATGGCGGCGGCCCAGCCCTGCAACTGCGTCGAATCGAAACGGCGCAGGATACCGGGGGTTTCCAGCATCTCGCGGATCAGGGCATGGGGGCTGTCGGCCTGCATAAAAGGCTCTCCATCGGGGAAAAGGCTTGGTATATAATAGCCGATATTACCGGAAGGAACAGCCCCGCCATGAAAATCTGCATCGTATCGCCCCATATCGACGACGCCGTGCTGTCCTGCGGCATTTTCATCCAGCGGCGCGTGGCGGCGGGCGACCAGGTCACGGTCGTCGATATCTTCACCAAGGGCAAGAATGGCGACAACCGCCGCAAGGAAGAGGAAATTGCGCTCGAACGTATCGGCGCGACCGGCCATTTCCTTGACGAATTCGACGCGCCCGACCGCGACCCGCGCTATAAATCGACCAAGGAGCTGTTTCTGGGCGACATGAAGGATGTGCCGGAAACATTCCTTGCCCATGTCACAAAACGGCTGGAGGATTTTTTCAAGGAACATGGCATCGCGTTGGCGGTGTTTCCCCTCGCCGCCGGCACGCATATTGACCACCGCATCGCGCATGAGGCCGGACGCCGTATCAAATCCGTGCCTGTGAAATATTACGAAGACCGCCCCTATATCCTCTGGCCCGGCATTTTGCAGGGGCGCATGAACGAGATCGGCAGCGATGCCGCCCTGCCCAACGTCACGCGCACGCAGATGGAGGGCGCGCTGGGCGATTATTACTACCTGACCCATTTCGTCCCCGCCGACCGCCGCCACGAAACCCTGCCAATGTATCTGGCGGCGCTGGATGTGGCATCGACCAATAAATTGAAGGCGACAGGCGAAACGCTGGTGGCGACAGAAGACGAACTAAAAACGATGTATCACAGCCTCGCCGCCTATACGAGCCAGATGGTATCAATCTACCCCGATTACGATACCTTTATCCGCGACAGTTTTTCGTATGAAAAGGTTGCGGGTCATGATGCGTATACCGAAAGATCGTGGACATTCGCATGACGACCGCACAGCAAAAGGCGGCTGAATTTTTAGAGGTCGCGGCCAAATTCCAGCTTGGATCGCTGCCGACCGAACAGCGGCATCCGCTGACCTATGAACTTGCCGACCTGTCGCGCAACAATATCCCCGAAGCTTTGCGCATCATGACCGCGATTGATATTGGCGTGATCGAGGATGTGCTTGCGAAGGCACAGGAACTATTGAGACTGGAAACAGCCATCCGCGACACGTTTGCCGCCGGAAACCGCGTGTTTTTCTATGGCTGCGGTGCGACGGGGCGGCTGTCGCTGTCCATCGAATATATCTGGCGTTTCATCCATCGTGGACAGCCGGAAGCCGATCAGGTGATGGGTTTCATGAGCGGCGGCGACCTTGCGCTTGTCCATTCCATCGAAAATTTTGAAGACCATCCCGAATTCGGCGCGCGGCAACTGCGCGAAATTGGCTTTGGCCACCATGACCTGCTGGTCAGCTGCACCGAGGGCGGTGAAACGCCATCCGTGATCGGCGCGACGGAGGAAGCGGCGCGGCTATCATCACGCAAACCGTTTTTTCTGTACTGCAATCCCGACCATGCGCTGCATGAACAGGTGGAGCGGTCGCGCCGCGTGCTGGAAAATGACGGTATCGAAAAAATCTGCCTGTTCGTCGGCCCCATGGCACTATCCGGAAGCACCCGAATGCAGGCCAGCACGGCATTAATGTTAGGTGCGGGCGCCGCGCTGCTGCAGGCGGATATCGGTGCGTTCCTGTCTTTCGTGCAGAAAACGGATCTGTCGTTCCTGCAGGATTTCATTACCGAGGAATCGCGCCTTTACGCGACGGGAGAATACCTGCTGTACGAAACCAATGATTACGGCATGACGATCGTGACGGATACGACAGAACGATCACCCACCTTTTCGCTTCTGGCGTTTGAAAACACCAACGACCCAGCGCGCGCGCCGGCGCTGTCGTATTTCAGGCTGCCGCAGGCGTCGCACTCGGAAGCGGCTTGGCAGGCATTGCTGCTGCGCGACCCGATTGCGATTGAATGGGATGAATTGCGGGCGGTTGCAGGGCGTGAGCGGCTGGTCGGTTTTGATTTTTCGGCGCGGGCGCTGCAGCAGCGCGAAAAACGCACCGCGCCCGCGAAACTGCACCCCTTCCGTATCGAACGGCAGGGGGACGAGATGCAATTCAGCCTGGGAAATCTGCGCCACAGCATCAATGTGGCTGGCCTGCACCCGCTGTTCGAGCATCTGTTCCTGAAAATCGCCCTCAACATGCACTCCACATTGGTCATGGGGCGATACGGGCGGTTTGAAAGCAATGTGATGACATGGGTGAAGCCCAGCAACAAGAAATTGATCGACCGCGCCATCCGCTATGTCGAATACCTGCTGCACCACCAGAACATCATGCAGTTTTCATACGCCGATATCTGCCACCAGCTGTTCGAGGAAGCGGAGCGCATGACGCCCGCTGAATCGGTCGTGCTGATGACAGTGGAAAGCCTCAAGAAACGCAGCCGTTAAACGCTGGGCGGGTTGTCCCTGCCCTTGCGGGGTGCGGCGGGCGCGGGTGTTGCGCTCAACCGCGCATCAATCGTTTTCAGCGAAAAATCGATCACACGAGATAGCGCGGCCGCCGCCACTTCATCCTTCATGCGCGGTGTTTCCGCATCGAAATGCTTGTCCGCAGTTTGCGAGGCCAGCAGCGGAATATGCACGAAACCCGCGATCTTGCCTTCACGCTGGCTCCAGTCCAGTAATTGGTACATCAGCGTATTGCAGACATATGTGCCCGCCGAATACGATTTCTGCCAGTCGGGGGAGTCGCCCAGTTTCTGCCACGGGAATGTGGATGACAGCGCATCGGGCGCGCCCGCGATCACGCGTTTATTCTGTGGCTGCGCACCGGTATTGTCGGGGATGCTGGCGTTTTTCCAGTTCAGCGCGACACGCTCGAGGCTGATATTCTTGCGCCCCTCCGCCTGCCCAAGCGCAAGCACCCCTTCGATATTCGGGTAGTTCGCCATTTCTTGTCGGATCAGCGGCCATGCTTCGTCGAATGATACCGGCACAGGGCCGAAAAACACGACGCGCCCCTGCCAATCCTGCTGCTTCAATTTTTCGAGCAGGATGAGCGACGCATTGGTGGCCGCGCCATCGAAAGGTTCGAAGGCGGTGACCAGCAGCACGGCGTTTTTGTCGGTATTGCGCATGCGCCAATCTAGCAACACGCGGCAGCGGTTGAAACCCTCGCGATAACTGGCTTCTGCTCAAAATGACTATAACATTTGACTTTGCCATAAAAGTGCTATAGAGTCACCGGAATCATGTACTAAATAACTGATTCAATTAGAAAAAAATGGATGGTGTGAGATGGGTTTTATCGCCGATACCTATGATATCGAGCAAACAACGCCGTTGCTGACGGACAAATACCATTTCACCACAGCATATGGGTACTGGCTGGAAGGTCGCGCCGACAACCCCTCCACCTTTTATATGTTCGGCCGCAAGGAAGCGGCGGGGGCGGGTTACAGCATCGCGGGTGGACTCGAAGGCCTGATCGACATCGTGCAACGCTGGCAATCTTACGGCTTCACCGAAGATGATTTGAATTTCCTGCGCAGCCAGAAACGCCCGAGCGGCAAGGCGGTCTTCCCCGAAGCCTTTATCCAGTACTTGAGCGAAATGGAATTCAAGCTGAAGATCGAGGCGCTGGCCGAAGGTGAAGTGTTCTTCCCGCAAGAACCGGTCTTGCGTGTGTCCGGCCCGATTGCTCAAGTGAAGATGCTGGAATCCGTCGCTCTCGGCCTCATCAACGGTCATAGCGGTTACATGACGCAGGGCGCGCATCAGGCAAGCGTGGTCGAGGAAGAGCTCGAAAACGGATCGCCGCGCGGTCAGGCCAGCGCGCAAGGCATGCGCCGCGGCCCCGGCCTGGGCGCGATGCTGGAATCATCGCGCAGCCTTGGCGCGGGCGGTTATAAATCATCATCGACCGGCACCGCCGCGAAAATGTTCGCGCAGCCCTTCGCCGGCACGATGGACCATGCCTGGGTCATGACCCATGGCGCGGAAATCGGCAAAGTGCCGATGGCCGACCTGTTCCGGTTGAGCGACGAAGGCAAGGTGCGTGACCTGCGCTGGGCGCTGAAGGAAGATGCTTTCCGCAGCTTCGCCTTCGCCCATCCAGAAAGCGGCATCCTGCTGGTCGACACCTATGACCCCATCCAAGGCATGGAAAACGCCATTCAGGTGATCAAGGAATTGCACACGCAGGGTCTCGGCGCCAATTACGGCATTCGTTTCGATTCCGGTGATATCGTGGAATATTCCAAAATCGCCCTGCGCCGCTTTGCCGAAGAAGGGTTTATCGACGGCATCGACCCTGCCAAAGTCAGCGGCATGAGCCATGAAGAACTGCTGAAACATGCAGAAAAATCGAAGGTATTCGTTTCCGCCGCCGACGGCATCGACGAATATTCGGCGCAGGAAATGCGCGCGGCTGGCGCGTTCTTTAAATCATGGGGTATCGGCACCGCCGGGTCACATGTGCCGCCGCTCGGCCTCGTTTACAAGGCATCGTCCGTCTATATGGATGTGCTGGAGGGTGAAGACGCCCCTGCTGAGATGAAGAAAACGCCCGTAATGAAGGTCGCATCCAACGCGCCCGTGAAATCATCCAACCCCGGCGTCATCAATTCACGCCGTTTCTATGGCACGGATGGCAAATTGTCGCATGTTGTCGTTTACGACCAGACGCTGGGCCTTGACCCTGCCGGTGAAATGATCAACCTGCGCGATTTCAAGGATGTGAAGACATCGCCAGCGAACCTGATTTCCCGCGACTCCCTTGTTTCGATCTTTGACGAAGACGGCCAGCTGGTGCTACCCGCCCCCGCACAGAAAGAAACGCATCCTGGCAGCGGCAAATTCACGACCGACCTCGCTGCATTGGAAAAGCGCATCAAGGCGCAGCTGGATACGCTGCCGGACAACGTGCGTCAGGTGCGTCGCCCACGTGCGGATGTTTTGAAGGAAAAGCTGGTAGCAGCATTTAACGCGGCGAAAAAGGCGGGACAATCGCTTCTCAACCTCGACATCGCTGCGATCGAAAAATCGCTGCCGCCCGAACCGGGCCATATTCCCGTCTATCTCGACCGTAAACTGTTCGACCAGCGTGCGGCGGTGGAAAAACTGCATCTGGGCCACGCCGGCAGCCAATCTGGCGTGGGCGAATACAAGGAACGCTTTGACGGCGGCAATAACGCGCCGAAAGGATTGAAACAATGAAAATCGTGAATGGCAAAAAAACGGCGGCGATAAACGTCTTTATCGATCCCGAACGAGGCTTCCTGGACCTATCCCTTACCGATGCAACGGGCGGAGTATTGTATGTGCCCAAGGGCGAAGAAGTAACGGCGCTGATGGGCGACATTATCGCGCAGAGCCGCGATAGCGTGTTTATCTTGGGCCAGGATTACCACCCCGCCAACCATATCAGCTTCATGGTCAACCATCCGGGCGTGATGGAATACCGCGTGGCGAAATTCCGCGATTTCCTTGCCGAAAACGGCCAGCCGATCCCCGATGCCGCGACGCTGAAAATGCAGGCGCAGCAACCGGTTCATTTCTTCAACGGTTTCGAAAACCCGCCCGTGCCCTTCCCCTTCGCCGAAATCGTGTTCGATGAAGACCGCAACATCATCGGGTTGAAGGAAGAAGACGGCCGCGTTCGCAAGGTGGTGGTCGAGACATCTTCGGGCCTTGCGCCGTCGGAGAAAGACCGTGGTCGCGTGACTGCCGTGATGGATGAATACCTGGATAACAGCTTTGACGGTTACCGCGCTGCGGGCCGCTTGTTGTCTACCCAAACGCTTTGGACGAAACATGGCGTGCAGGGCACGGATAGCAGCCTCTACCCCGCCGATATGCAATTACCCAAGGAATTGCGCGACAAGCTGGGTGGCGACCTGATGAGCCGCACGATTTACCACCGCGATGCGGCAACCGGCAATGAATTCTATGTCGTGCGCAAGGGTGCTGACAGTGAAGTCGATAGTTACGGCATCGGCGTCGAAAACGACGGCGAAACCATGACAGGCGCATGGGACGTATTCAAATCCGTCGCGCAAAAATTCAAGCAGCAGGGCATCGAAGACGTCGTCATCAATGTCGGCGGCCTTGCATCCAACTTCTGCGTCGAATTTTCGATCAACAACATCGTTGATTTTCTGGCAGGCCACTTCAAGATGCGGCAGATGGGGGTCGAGGTAAATTTCGTGCCTGAAATTTCGCGCGGCATCCCCATTCCCGGCGGTGCGGCCGTGCCGTTTAGCCTTGACGGCGTGGAAGAACGCGTGCGCACGACGCGCAATGTGGACACCACCACCATCGACAAAATGCTGGAGCTGACCCTGCCGGGAAAGAAGCAGCCCGGCGTTTCGCGTAAATTTCCAGGCCGTGCAGGATAACCGATGCAGGGTGCGTTTCACGGGAATAGCGAAACTGTCCGGGATGACCTGAAACGGCACGGGCTGGAATATGCCGTCTCGATCGGTCGCCGTGCGCCTATGCACCGCATACATCTCGAATGCCTGCAGGAAATCGCCGATACCGGTTTGATGCCCGTAGTTTTTATCGGATCTACCAATGGCGCCGATAGCGCATGGTTCGATCCCGTCAAAAACCCGCTGACGCTGGAACAGCAAAAAGAACAGCTGAAATACGCCCTGCCGCATTTGTATAACGACAGCCGCATCCTGACCCTGCCCGATGTCGGCAATCAGGAAAAATGGTTCGACGGCTTCTTTGCCATGTTCGACGGCACGGAATTCAAGGACAAATCAGTGGTGCATTACCGCAGCAAAGCGGCAGACGCGAAAGATGTGAACACCGCCATCCGCCCGTTGAGCGCCTATATGGAAGGCTTCGGCAAACGGGGAATGCCCGCATGGGAATCCTATAACCGCGACCCCGCCGACGACAATATCAACGCGACGGAAATTCGCAGTTTCGATCTCGAACATCTGACCGCGGAGCAGCGGGCGCTGATGGCGACGCCGGATTACATTATCCGCCTTGCCCGCGCGGCGCGCGATGCCAACCCCGGCAAAGAATTGCTGGAAAATATACCCCTGACTATTTTCGACCTGACGCTGGAGCGTATGTGGAAGGAAGCGGGCATTTCGACCGCGCAAGTACTGAACACGGCCGCCACCCGCGGCCTGCACGACCTGCAAACGGCCGCGACAAGCCTCGTCAAGAACCGCCACGTCCCGAAGGAACAGGCCATGACCGACAAGATTTCGCTGAAAATCGCCTCTGCCAGCACGAACCAGACGGGCGGCGACTGGCCCCGCAACCTTGCAAACATCATCAAGGCGGTTGATAAAGCGGTCGAGGACAAGGCGGATATTCTGGCGCTGGAAGAACTGGGGCTGTCGGGTTACGAGCGCGGCGACGATTTCCAATATTCGGATAACGCCAAAACGCGCGAGATGCTGCAGATCATCGCCGATTACGCAGCCAGCAAAAACCCCAACCTGATCATTTCCGTCGGCCATCCATGGTATTTCGCGGACAAAGACCTGCCGACGCAGGACGACCGGCGCAAAAATCCGCTGTTCAACCGTGTAAACAAGCAATACGACGTGCAAAGCTTCCTGACGGGCGGCGACGTCGTGGCGATTTCGGCGAAAAGCTATTTGTTCAACTACGAACGCGGCTATGAAACGCGCCATTTTGAAGAATGGAGCGACGAAGCGGCGAACAAGTACGAAAACAAGTTCGGCAAGGGCCGCGACGGCACAATCATGATCGAGCTGCCCGCCATGACCTATCCCGATGGCACAGAAGTGCCCGCCAAGGCCATCCCCTTCGGCAGCCCCGTCATTCAGGCGGGTGACGGCGACCGTAGCATTAACCTGTGGCACATCATCTGCGAAATGTACTGGATCGGTTCGCGCTTTGATGGCTCGGAAAATAATAACGACTATGCGCGCGACAACCCGCTGGCACAAAAGGCGCGTGACTTCGACATTACCGTTGCCGTGAACCCGAACGCCAGCCCGCCCGTCGCCAATAAGATCGACAAGCATTACGAGTTGTCGAAGCTGGCGAGCGGCTATGCGGGCGTATTGGTGCATACCGACGGGCTTGGCTCCTCCGGTTCAACCTTTCCCAATTCGGCAGCCGCTTGATGGCGCAAGAGGGCGAAATTATTTCCGAAGGTGTGCGCGGCACTTTCGCTGATATGGCCTATACCAGCCAAATTGTGCAAGTGACGCCTGCCGTTGATAAGGGCCACGCGCCACACGCTAAAGTCGTGCACAACTTTAACGCCAAACATGACGCGCCTGTGCAGGATGGCCCCGCCGTCTGGGAACATGGCCCCCGACGGGAGATGGAAGAAGAATTGCGCAACGAACTGCTGTGGCTTTACGATTATATGCGCAAGAACAAGATTCAGGGCGTGACGCAGGCATTGTCGGGCGGCATGGATTCCGCCTACAACGCCGCCAAAGTCCGCATGATGGTTGAACTCGGCGTATCCGAGCTTGGCTTTGCGGGCTTCATGGCTTCGATGAGCCATCTGACCTATACAAGTGATGCGCTTGCCGCATTCAAGACCGGCGGTCGCGAGGCGGGCATCTCGGCAGTCATGGATAACATGCTGACCAGCGTTTACATGGGCACAGATAACAGCTCCGACAAAACGCTGAATGCCGCCAGAACAATGATCGAGGGGGGCACGCGCGCAGATGGCACGGCGTTCAAGGGAATCGGGGGTAAATTCGAATACCGCAACGTCCAGCGCCTGGTCGAGGTCTATGCGGAAATTTATAGCGGCGTGAACCCCGGCCGGATTTCCGATGAACGCGACACCGAAATCCGCAAGGAACTGGCAGCCATTCTTCGCACACACAAAGAAGACGTGACGCCCGAGGAACTGGAGCGGCGCATCCATGTATTAAAGTCAACTTTTGAAGAAGTCGCGGGCGATGTGCTGTCGGTCGGGAACGACAAGCACGCCATAGCCTATGAAAACATTCAGGCGCGCCTGCGCCAGGTGCTGATCAGCTTGTTTTCCAACGTCGAAAACAAAATGTCGATTTCGAACCCGAACCTTGACGAAGGCCGCAACTCCTATTCGACGTGGGGCGGCGATTTGCATGGCGGCATGATCGCGGGCAATGCACATAAAGATAAACAGCGCCAGATCGACCATATGAAACTGCTGTATGAATTCGGCCTGCAGGATGGCGTTGCGCCTGTCGAGGCGTTCCATTGGGTGCTGGCGAACCGCCCCTCCGCCGAATTGCAGCCGCTGGGCAAGGACGGCAAGGTCACGCAGTTCGACGAAGACCAGTTGGGCCGCAGCTTTCGCCAGATGGACATGATTTCGCATTTCATGCTGAACGACCGCCCCCTGAACCAGGGCGAGCGCAAGAACAGCCCGATCGAGGTGTTTGAAAAGGTCAAGGCGCATCCGTTTTTCGAAGGCGACAACATCGAAACAGTGCATGACCGCGTCCGCCTTTCCTACGATAAATGGGCGCATGCCCAGTTCAAGATCCATGGCAGCCCACTTGCCGCAACCTATGGCAAGAGCATCGACAAGCAGTCATCGCTGCGCACGCCCAACATCTCCGCCTTTCACAAGCCTGAACTGGCGCAGATGGCGCTTTACGCGCTCGGGCAGGCCGCACAGCGTGATGGCGAGAAGTTCGAAACCCTCTCTGGCGGCATTTCTGCACGCGCACTCATCCAGCGCGCAATGATTGATGCTGAATTTGCCAATGCCCTGTCCTCTCAAATGTGGACGCCGGAAGCCATTGACGGTCGCAAAATGAAGCTGGATACCCTCCACACCTATGCGCTGCAAAACACTCTGGCAGGTTTAGCCAAGCCGTCGAAAATGTCGCAAGTGTTCGATGCCGCTGCGCAATACCGCAAAAAAACGGCGGCAAATGCGAATATTCCCGCGACGCGTAAAAAGACAGGACCCGCGATTTAATGTCGTTGTAATCCCGACTATTCCCTGCAATTACATGGGCATGGCACGCCCTGGGCACACATTATGCCGAATATCCTTGCTATTATGGTGAAAAAGCCTATGTTCTGGCTATTCGAATTTACTAGTTCTGACTTGATTGTTCGCCTGATAAGGCATTTCTCCCAAGACATCGCTGCTTTCGAATAGGGACTGACGCAATTGTTGCGGCAGCCCATATGCACGGAAGTGCTTTTTCTACAAGGAGGCCATCATGGCTCAAGGTACAGTGAAATGGTTTAACGCGCAAAAAGGCTTTGGTTTCATCCAGCCCGACGGCGGCAGCTCGGACGTATTCGTCCATATCTCGGCTGTTGAAGCAGCAGGCCTGCGCGGTCTGAACGAAGGTCAGAAAGTGACTTTCGACATCGTGACCGAGCGCGGCAAATCGGCTGCAGCGAACCTGAAAGCGGCGTAAGCCACTTTTAAAAATCGACAATAAAGCCCCCGGCGTCGGTATCGGCCCGGGGGTTTTTTGTCTCTGCGATACAATTTACGCCAAGAAAGAATTTCCATGAAAGCGATCGTACAAACGAACGCCCCCGTTACGTCCGCTACCGCGAAGCCCGCTGCACAGACCCGCGCGCGTTTCCGACAGGACAAATTTTCCACGACCCTTCACCTGCCCTGCTTCATGCCCGACGAGACCAAGACGCCCAAGGCGTAAGGATCCACCGTGACCAATGATGAACGCCCTGCAGCGGGAGACGAATTCCGCGAAGCAGGAAAAGAAGCGACCGGTAAGAAGGGCAGCGCCAGCGGCGCGGCATCAGGCGCAGCGCCGCCATCACGCGCGCCCGCCATGAGCGCACCCGTACCACGCGGCCCGGCACCGCCCGCACCCAAAGGCCCGATGATGATACCGACGGGCCCGAAGCCGCCCTTTGGCGCACAGCAATTCCCGCCGCAGGTTACAAAGCCGCAAAATACCACACCCCCGAAAGCAGTGACGCCGCCACCCGTTAAAAAATCGGATGACGGCGACACGGATTAATTCAGGATAACTTAGAGGCTGCGCTTAAACGACCTTCAGCTTCGGCGGAAGGTCCTTGAAGCGGATCATCTTGCGCGTCGCTTCGTCCCACAACGCCAAATTGGCACATTTCAGGCTCTGGCGGATATTGAGGGTGTTGACCTTCGCAAAATCCGGATTGGCATCGTGGCATTTTTCCAGCTTGTAGTTCGGGATAGACGCGTTCAGGTGATGAACGTGATGGAAACCAATATTGCCAGTGAACCATTGCAGAATCTTCGGCAGTTTGTAATAGGAGCTGCCCATGACGGCGGCTTCGGCATAACTCCATTCGCGGCCGTACTCCCAATGAGAGTCTTCGAACTGATGCTGCATAAAGAACAGCCACTGGCCGGGCCAGTAAGCCATTACCAGCGTCGCGGGATAGAGTATCGCGAGTTGCGCATAGCCAAGGAAATAACCGAACACGCCGTAGCATGCCAGAATGGCAACGTTGAGCCCCATGACGCTGGGCAGCGTCTGGCTGGTCGGGGGGGTGTGATATTTCGGCATCGAGAGGTAATTCTGGGCCGGGGGAAACCGCTGAAAGAAAAGTACATACAGCGGCGGGCCGAAAACCAGCAACGTCAGAGGATGGCGGTAAAAACGGTAGAAGCGCTGGCGACCCGGTGACAGTGCCTCGTATTCTTTGACAGTCAGCGTATCGACGCTGCCGCTGCCGCGACGGTCGAGGTTGCCAGATCCCGCATGATGCAGATTGTGCGTGCGGCGCCACAGGTCATAGGGGGTAAAGGTCAATACGCTAATTGCGCGTCCGACAAGATCGTTCGCCCATTTCTGGTTGAAGAAAGAGCCATGACCGCAATCATGCTGGATGATAAACATGCGGATCAAAAGTCCGCCAGCGGGAATCATCAGCAGGAAGGTCAGGAAATAATAACCGAAATGCGACGCCGTGAAGATCGCAGCCATATTGGCCGTGAAAATCGCAGTCGTGCTGAACAGCTGCCAAAGGCTTTGTTTAAGATCGGCGCCCTTGTAGGCAGCGCAGTGCTCCGTCATTTTCTTGAAATCGAGAGCCTCGGCCGCAGATGCAGCAACTTGTGGTTCGTCCTGCGGTTCGTCAGGCAATGCCTGAACCCTGAGAGAATTGTCCATGTGTCCTTTTTCGCCTTGACCGTTCACGCGGTCGCCCTGCCCGTTGTGCTTTTATGCTCAAAGATTACAACAGCCCCTTTCTATTATCTATAGCGGCTTGGTTATTTGACAAGCGATTGGGCTAATCCGAGGTTTTAACCCCCTCTTTTAAACCAAAAATACAATAATTCCGGAAAATGCCCTGTACCATAAAATAACCATGTGCCGCAGTGGAACCACTCTCTTCAGCAAACCATTAGCGCAATGACTTAGAAGGATCATCCACAGTGGTATTCGAACTTCATCACGCCCGCGACGAGATTGCCGCCGACGGCGGCGACGAATCCTCCGTCACGCCCCCGGATACGCGGACCGTTTTTCTGGGTGGAATTTTTGTTATTCTTTCCTTTGTCGCGCTCAATTTGGGTAGTGCGTTTTTTATACCCCTGTTTTTTGCCCTCGTCTTGAAATTCGTGTTGCAGCCCGCGTTGCGTGCCGCAGAAAACATGCATATTCCGCGGCGGCTGGCAGCAGGTCTGGTCGTGCTGATGTTGCTGGGCAGCGTGGGTGGAATCGGTTCGGTGCTTGCAACGCCCGCCAGCGAATGGATGCAGCGTTTCCCGGACAGCCTGCCGCAATTAAAAGACAAATTCCGTTTCCTGAGCAAGCCGGTCGAAAAAACGCAGGCCGTGCTGGCACAGGCGGAAACCATGACCAGCACACCCGGCCCGAAAGTGCAGCCTGTCATGATCCAGGGTACGCGCATCTCCGACCGCTTCTTTACGATGACGCAATCATTTGTGGCATCGACACTGACAACCATTCTGATCCTTTTCTTTCTGCTGGCTGGCGGCGATACATTTCTGCGCCGCTTTGTTGAAATACTGCCCACGTTTCGCAATAAACGGCAGGCCGTCGACATTACCAAGCAGATCGAGGGGGATATCTCGGTATATCTGGGTACTGTGACGCTGATGAATGCCTGCGTCGGCATCGCAACCGGCATCGCTATGTGGGCCTTTGGCCTGCGTGATCCCGTGCTGTGGGGGACGGTAGCGTTTTTGTTGAATTACCTGCCAATCGTGGGAGTCCTTCTGGGCGCGGCACTATTTCTGGTCGTTGGCTTCATGGAAATAACAGATTTCTGGATGGCCACCCTGCCCACCATTACGTATGCTGCAATCCACGTCATGGAAAGCTCGGTCATCACGCCATTGCTGCTGGCAAAACGCCTCACACTGAACCCGGTACTGGTTATCCTGTCGCTGGTTTTCTGGTACTGGATGTGGGGGTTTGCGGGCGCCGTCATGGCCGTGCCGATGCTGGCGATTGTAAAAATCATCTGTGACCGTGTCGAAAAACTGAGGCATTTCGGGCACTTTCTAGGTGCCTGAACGGTCTGCTGCCCATGAAAAAGCCCCCTTTCGGGGTCTTTTTATTGATCTGCGTATTGGTTTAGTGGATATTTTTTGCGCCGTTCAGCGGCACATCATGCACATGGACGTCTTGTGCCGCATGGCGGTGCAAAATGTCCAGTGCGCGTTCCTGCATGCTGCTGGCACGCAATGCAACCCACAGCACGATACCGCCGCGCTGCATTTGCGCTTCAATCGCGCGCTGGTATTTGCGGTGTACTAACCTTGCCGCGGCATAACCAAGCAGGCCGCCTGCAACACCCGCAATGGCAGCAGATGCGATGACAAAACCTATCGTTCCTCCCGCTGCCGCCGATGCAATAGCGCCTGCCACCGCCGCAACGTACATTGGCGCACCGATCAGAGATCCTTCAACTTCGCCCATGATTTCAACGGGAATGAACACTTGTCGCGTGCTGGCGGGGTCGTCTTTCACAGCCTCTGCATGGCGCGCGTCTTCTGCTACGCCGGGTACGGGCGCAAGATCGTGGGCGAATATGCTGATTTCCTGTCGCATAAATCCCTGTTCTTCGAGGGCATCGATCGCTTGCTGCAGGTTTGTGGCATCAGTGAAGATGCCGACGGCTTCACGGATGACGGGATTCTGGCTCGTGTTCATCGCGACCTCCTTCTTTTAAATCCGATTTGATCGTTTCAACATCTTTCTTCGCGGCATCAAAGCCGTTATCCAGACGCGCCCTGGTGTCCTGCACGCCTTCGCGCACGGAATTTCGTAATTGTGCTGCGTTATCGCGGACGGTCATGCTGCCGGGCTCGATATAAAAATAAGCAATGATAGCAAGCAGGACGAGCACAGCAAGAAAACGGGAAATTCCTGTTTGCATGAGGCCATACTCCTTGAATTTTTTAATTAATGCTTTTCAGTCGATTGAACGACAAACAGACGCGCATCAAGTTGTTTTTCGGAAGGCTCTGTCGGATTTTCATCAGCCCACCATGACAACAGAAGTTTTTTCTGCGCGATGAGTTCTTCATAGCGTTTGATGTAAAGGGAATTTTTCTCGATCGCGCACCAGACCCTTTTTTCCTCGGCCGGATCCAGTTGGGCATCTACGAGCGCCTGAATGTCGTAATCTGTCACTTCGTCACCCATTTTGATCCCTAACTGCATGACATGCGTTCCTTCCTTTGTCCTATAGGGCGAACGCCGTGCATTATTAATGAGTTCCCTTAAAACCTTAATGGAACTATATGCGCCCTAGGAGGGTTGGACGTTTTGAAGACGGACGCTACCGCTCAAATGCGGTAACATATTGGAATTTAACGATAATAATGAAGGAGACAAGCCATGTTACAGTGGGCATTTTCATTCCTGATCCTGGCACTGATCGCCGCTTTCTTGGGATTTGGCGGCTTGGCCGTCCTTTCTGTGGAAATCGCGCGTATCCTGTTTATTGCTTTTCTGGTGCTGTTCATTGTCGCTTATGCGGTCCATGCACTGCGCGGCAAGGCACCCCCAGTCTAAAATTTCATATGCATAATGTGAAATAATGAAAAAATGATGCTCTGCGGGGCATCATTTTTTTATATATTAGGTTTATTGATTTTCGTTAACCTGAAAACACCATGACAATCAACAGCCTTATCCCTCTCATCCACAAATACCGCAATTACGGCTTGTTCCTGCTGCTCATCATGAGCAGCTTTGGCGCAATCGCGGGATTATTGTTGTTTGATGCACGCACAGTCGATGACCGGATCACCTGGATCGAACATACCGAAAGCATCGTCCGGAAAAATCAGGATCTGACCCCCCGCGTTGAGCGCATGCTGGCAAGTGTGCGCGGCTATGCACTATCGGGGGATCGTAAGTTTGTGAACGATTATACCAGTGCTAAGGCGGAGGTATCCGACATCCTTGCCGATATGAACAAACTGATGCAGGTCATGCCCGAGCAAGCCGGCAAGCTGGATGAGCTGCAATCCTATTTCCTGCAATATTCTAAACGCCTTGATGCGCAAGAAAGCCTGCCGGCTGTGCCAGTACGCAAGCAGGCTCCCGTCCTGAGCGCCGAGATGCTGCGTGACGACATGATCCGCATCAACAAGGACATACTGCTGGATGCACAAAAGACACTGGGCGATATGCGCATGGGCATGGCCGAGCAGCGCCTGCATAACCGCCAGCGCCTGCTGATTGCCTGCCTTATCCCTGCTGTGCTTTTTATGGTCATCAATGCCTGGTATCTGGCCGCTCGCATCGGGCGCGACAAGGCGGAGCGCAATCTGGTTGAATCCGAAGATGCTTTCCGCCTGGCAATCGAAGGCGCGAGCGACGGATTTTTCGAATGGAATTTCGCGCGCGACCGCGCATTTTACTCCAAACAATATCTGGCCATGCTCGGGCATGAGGACCTGCCTGTTTCAGGCAGCATGCAGGCCATGCAGGATCTGCTACATCCGGATGACAAGGAACGCGTGCTGGGGCAGATCGAGCAATACCGCAGCGGTGAAATCGGCGAATACCTCAGCGTTTTCCGCATGCGCCACAAAACGGGGCGCTGGATCTGGATCAACGCCCGCGGTCGCGCGCTGTATGACGCGGCGGGGCAGGCTTATCGTCTGGTTGGCGCGCATACCGATATCACCCATATCAAGGCCTATGAAGAAAAGCTGGAAAAGGCCAAGGAACGCGCCGAAAAGGCAAACCGCGCCAAGACCGATTTCCTGGCCCACATGAGTCACGAGATCCGCACGCCGCTGACCGCGATATCCGGCATCGCCGAGATTTTCGAAGGCGCTCAGGCCGGCCTTGATGCAAGGCAGCGCCAGCTGGTGCGCACACTCAGTTCCAGTACGGCATCGCTGAAGGACCTGATCAACGACATCCTTGATTTCTCCAAGATCGAAAGCGGCGAGCTGGCTCTTGACGAAAAAACCTTCGACCTGCAGGGGCTGTTCGATCAGGTTTTCAGCATTTTTTCGGTGAAGGCCTCGGAAAAAGGCGTGCGTTTCACATTTGATTACAGCGCAGTGCGCGGGTTACAAATGATAGGCGATCCAATGCGCCTGCGTCAGATCCTGATAAATCTGATCGGGAACGCCTTGAAATTCACGCCACAAGGCAGCGTGACTGTGGTTGCACGCAGCATGGGCGACGGAGATACCCCACAACTGCGTATCGATGTGCAGGACAGCGGCATCGGCATCTCGCCAGAAAATTTTGCGCTGATTTTCGAGCGGTTCAAGCAGGCAGACAGTTCCGTTTCGCGCAAATACGGCGGCACCGGGCTTGGCCTGCCCATTTCCCTGCGGCTTGCCCGCCTGATGGGTGGTGACATCATGGTGGAAAGCAAGCCTGCCGAAGGTTCACTTTTCACCCTTATCCTGCCCCTGCATCTGGCGGAGCCCCCTCCTCTCAAAGAAGACGAGCCTGAAACTGAGTCCGACGAGGCAGGCCGCCCCCATGATATCCGCCAGAAGCGCGTCCTGATCGTCGACGATTACGAGGGCAATATCGTTATCCTGAGCTATCTGCTTGACGGCATGAAATGCCCCTATGACATTACCCGCACCGGCAAGGAAGGCCTCGATAAATGGCTGGAAACGCCCTATGATCTGATCCTGATGGATGTCCAGATGCCTGAAATGGACGGCTTCACTGCCACACGTGAAATCCGCCGTACCGAAAAAGAACAGGGCAGGCCACGCACCCCTATTATCGGTATGACCGCGCACGCACTGGTCGGCGACCGCGAGCAATGCATCGATGCCGGCATGGATGCCTATTTACCGAAACCGATTGTTGAAAGCGAATTACGGTCGAAAATTTACGAAATGCTGAGCACGCCGCCGCAAGTTTGAGGAAATCCTGAAAGCCTGCTGTAAGACTCTCAAAAAATCTATTTCATTTCTATGACTAAGGCTTTATAAACAAACATTATTGGAGTTGATATCATAGCGCATGGGACGTATTTACTTTGCATAAAGCAATAGTTCTAACCATCGATGACGACCAGGACCTGCAGATCGTGATGCGCACGTATCTGGAAAATCAGGGCTATCAGCTAATGTCGGCTTTCAGCGGCGCTGAAACGCTGGCGAAACTGGATTCCGCGCAGCCTGATATCATCCTGCTCGACCTCATGCTGCCCGATAACGACGGGTTGAGCCTCCTGACCGCGATCCGCGCCAAGACGCGCGCGCCGGTAATTGTGGTAAGCGGCAAGAATGAAACAGCCGACAAAATCGTCGGGCTTGAAATGGGCGCAGATGACTACCTGACCAAACCGTTTGAAATGCGCGAGCTTTCGGCCCGTATCAAGGCAGTTCTGCGCCGTGCCGCCGGCGATGATAAGCCCGCAGACAACGAGAGGGACGCGCCGCTCGCCAAGGCGAAACGTGTGGGTTTTAGCGGCTGGACGCTCGACCGCCAGCAATACCAGTTGTTCGATGCCGCTAACGCCCCTTCCGACCTGACCACCGGTGAATTCAAGCTGCTGGAGGCACTGGTGATGGCACCCAACCGCGTGCTGTCGCGCGAACAGCTGTTTGAATTGACTCGCGCCGGCGGCAAGTTCGATGCCTATGACCGCGTGATCGATACGCAGGTCGCCCGGATCCGCAAAAAACTGGGCGACGACCCCGCCGTACCCGCCTTGATCAAGACCGTGCGCGGCGTCGGATATATGTTCTGCGGCGAAGCCAAATCACTCGATTAGATTGAAACAGATCCAAAAAAGCCGCCCTTTCAGGGGCGGCTTTTTCGTGTGTAAGTATCATAAGCGCTTAGTGAAGCTTGTCGCCAGCCAGATAGCCTGCCAGCGACGCCAGCAGCACCGAGGTGCGCGGGTTTTCGCTGATCGGCTTTTCAAGACCTTGCGTGGCTTGCCCGAGGGCCGCCAGGAGGGCTTCGCCGGTGTCTTCGATGCTGTGTTGTGGCTTCAGCGCCTTGCGTGCGGCTTCCATGTTGCCGGCCACGACAGCGCAGCAGAGGCCCACGACAAGCGCTGTACCACCCGTAATCGCCGCCGCCACCCAGGGCACATAGTACACAAGGGCAAAGGCATGAAGCGACATGAACAGGAACACAGTACCCACGACGGAGAACATGCCGCAGACTGCGAGCAGGCAAATCTCCGCCTTGCGCATACCGGGCGTTCTGGACGGACGCGACAACAGGCTGTTAAGCACCATTTGCGTGATCATTGGCTGGATGACGGCCATGATCGTTACCGGCGCAGCAGAAAGTTGACGAGGATACCGGCCGCAAAAGCGACGGCAACCGCGCTGCGCGGGTTCGCCTTGACTTCGTTATCGAGGAATTTCAGGCTTTCATCGCCGCGGGCGATGACGGTTTCCAGCTTGGCGGCCGCAAGGTCTTTCAATTCCGACGTTTTTTCGCAGGCTTCAGCCTTCAACTGCTGGCCCAGCGCGCCGACATTATCCTTCAGCGACTTAACGTCATTGCGGATGTCGGCCGCGTCAGATGCCAAGGTTTCACCCAGGGCCGAAACGGCGGGATCTGCGGGTTTGTAGCTGTTGTTTGTGGTCATGTTCTGCATATAAAGTCTCCTGCTGTTTGAATATCTTGACTCACTAACATCCGGGGAGCGGGAAAGTTCACTGATATTTTAAATACTTGAGCATGACTTAAAAATAAGATGGGGGTCGCCGGAAACCGGCGACCCCCATCCCGGGAAGGTTGGAGCGGAGGAGACTTAGACCCTGTGCTCGTCTTCCCATTCCTTCAGCTGCTTTTCCGCTTCGTCGCGGGCGATGCCATAGTTTTTCTGGATCGTGCCGGCAAGCTTGATGCGGTCGCCGTTGATGGTTGCCATGTCATCATCGGTCAGTTTGCCCCATTTTTGCTGGATGGAGCCTTTGAGTTCATTCCATTTGCCCTGGAGGATGTCTTCGTTCATGTGGTGTCTCCTTGGTTTGAGGTTTAAGGATAAGGACCGGCCCGCCCCGTGAGGAGCAGGCCGGAAGCCTTATTCAGCCATGCTTACTGGTGCATGTCTTTGAAGGTGTTGAACTTCGCCGTCTGGTTCTGGCTCAGTTTCAGGTTCACGTTGTCGCCGTCACGGACCAGGCGGCCCGAGTCGAAGTCAACGGCAACTTTATCGCCGCCCATTGCCAGCACCTTGCCATAGCCGGCAATGATGAAGTCAGCCTTGCCGTCCTTGAGCGACAGGTTATCGATGGAAGCGAGTTTCTTGCCAGCCGGATCCGTGATGTTGCCATCCAGAAGGCCTTTCACGCTGTAACCGTTTGCAGGGATCATGCGGACATGTTCCTTGTCGGTTTTGTCGTAGGAAAACTCGGCCACTTTGTCGATGGTCTGTTCAGTGATCGGCATCACAACGTCGCCGTCTTTTTGGCGCGAGATGATCGAGTCGTAGTCAAAAGCAGCCAATTTGCCGCCCATGCCTGCGAAATCGCCGTCTTTCACCACGATCAGTTTCGCATTGCCGCTCGCGTCGAGAATGACGTCTTCGACGGTTGCGACGCGGTCGTTCGACTGGTTCACGACGGGCTTGCCGATGATGCCGTCAGCGGTCGTGCGCTTGTTGAAGCTCATCGACGTTGCTTTCACCTTCACATCTTCGTCAATGAAGGCTGCTTTGATTTCATCTGCGGTTTCGCGCAGCGCTGCAGAAGCGTCTTTGGTCGCTTCAGAGAAATCTTTCTTCGCTTCAGTGTTGTTTTGCTGGCGATCGACGACCGAGCCGGTGTCTTTCGCGCGGCTGCCGTAGGATTCGTTCTGGTTGTATTCTTTGTTCATTTCTTTGGCGGTTTCGGCAAGAGCCGGTGCTGCGAACAGCAGGGCAATGGCGGATACTGCGCCGAGCAGGTTGTAAGCTTTCATATCAAATCTCCTTTTGGGTTTTTGAAGTAGTGTCGGGTTGCAAACGCCCTTTTGCCCAATCCGGTTCCGTACGTAATTTTCCGCCTTGTATATATTATATTGAGCAAAAACAATCATATGCCATAATATTTGGAACTCTTTATTGTGTGCAGCGTTTGCGAAATTGATGAACCCCCGAAGGAGAAGACTTATGAAGAAGACCGGAACATTTATGTTGACCTGCGCCGCTGTAGCGCTTTTGAGCCAGCAAGCAAACGCAGAAACCACCATCACCCGCGAACGCATTGTCGAAGTACCCGTCGTCCAGTCGACGACCACCACGACTACGACCAGTGCGCCGGTAGTGGAAACGACGACAACCAGCTCGTCGAAAACATTTACTGAGACCACAGTCTCGCCGACTCCTCTGCCCGCCACGACACGTTCAATACATTTCGAGGATTTCGACGCTAACCGCAACGGCATCCTGTCACTGGCCGAAGTCGGCGACATGCTGTTCGGGCTGTACGACACGGACGGCAACATGGTCATCGACAACAACGAATATGAACGCCCTGCTGTTCTGACCGTCTCGCCCATGGAAAAAATGACCAAAGTCACCTATGACTTCGACAATGACGGCATCGCGGACAAACAGGAAGTGACCTATGAAAAATTCCTGGAATACACGCAGCTGTCGCGATTTGACAAAAACAACAATGGCCTGTCAGCTCATGAATTTGCCGACAAGCATTTTAATATCGTTGATGTCGACAACAGCAAAGTGATCGAGAAAAAAGAATGGGAAGGCGTATATAACGCAAATATCGACGCGAAAAACCGCGCCGAAGCTGCCCTGAACAAATAACCCCAAAGAACGGCCGTTGCACTCTCCACACACACGAACCCGTGCTTCGGAAAATACACCGCCCGGCTTGCCTAGCCGGGCGGTTTCTTTTAGGGAACGAAGATCCGTGCTACATGTTAGCCATACGAACGATCATAGGAGAGACCGATGAAAGACCAATCAATTATGAGCAAGCTGCGCGCTCCCCTTCTGGGCATTGCGCTTCTTTCCCTCACGGCATGCAGCGGCATGAATACCACCCAGCAGCGCACGTTATCCGGTGCCGGAATCGGTGCCGGTGTCGGCGCAGTCGGAACCGTGATGACGGGCGGATGTGTCGGCTGTGGTGCGGCAATCGGCGCAGGTGCCGGTGCTGTAGGCGGCTATATCTACGACAAAACCCAGAAAAATCGCGAATAACCTCTTCTCCCTACAGA
>JBBRVE010000028.1:0-30746 GCA_038247245.1 Bdellovibrionales bacterium
CAGGTAACCATCATGTCCTCGACCGAGGGCGGCATGGATATCGAGGAAGTCGCCGAAAAGCACCCCGAGAAAATCCTGAAAACCACGATCGACCCTGCCGTAGGCTTCCAAGGATTCCAAGGCCGCCAAATCGCTTTCGCGCTCGGCCTCGAAGGCAAGCAGGTGGGCAAGTGCGTGGAAGTGATCTCGGCGATGTATAACGCCTTTATCGCGCTCGACTGCTCGATCGTCGAAATCAACCCGCTGGTCGTGACCAAGACGGGCGACATCATCCCGCTCGATGCAAAATTCAACTTTGATGACAACGCGATGTTCCGCCACAAGGACGTGGAAGAGCTGCGCGACGTGGCCGAGGAAGACCCGTCCGAAAAACGCGCCAAAGACGCTGAAATCAGCTACGTCAAGCTGACCGGCAACATCGGCTGCATGGTCAACGGCGCAGGCCTTGCCATGGCGACGATGGACATCATCAAACTGTATGGCGGCGACCCTGCCAACTTCCTCGATGTGGGCGGCGGCGCGACCAAGGAACGCGTGGCTGAAGCGTTCCGCATCATCCTGTCCGACCCCAACGTCGAAGGCATACTTGTAAACATCTTCGGCGGCATCATGCGCTGCGACGTCATCGCGGAGGGCATCATCACCGCCGCGAAAGAGCTTGGCCTTACCATGCCGCTCGTCGTGCGTCTTGAAGGCACGAATGTCGACAAGGGCAAAAAACTTCTGAAAGAATCCGGTCTTGCGATCCTCGCAGCCGATAACCTCGCTGACGCCGCGCAAAAAGTCGTCAGCACCGTCAAAGCGGAGGCTGCGTAACATGTCTGTTCTCGTTGGTAAAGAAACTCGCGTCATCTGTCAGGGCTTCACGGGCGCGCAAGGCACGTTCCACTCGGAACAGGCCATCGCCTACGGCACCAAAATGGTCGGCGGCGTTACGCCCGGCAAGGGCGGCACGAAACATCTCGACCTGCCCGTCTTCAACACCGTGCGCGATGCGGTGAACGACACCGGCGCGAATGCCTCCGTCATTTACGTTCCGCCCCCCTTCGCGGCGGACGCCATTCTGGAAGCAATCGACGCGGAACTCGCTCTGGTCATCTGCATCACCGAAGGCATTCCGGTGCTCGACATGGTGAAGGTGAAACGCAAGCTGGAAGGCTCGAAAACGCGCCTCATCGGCCCGAACTGCCCCGGCGTGATCACCCCCGGCGAATGCAAAATCGGCATCATGCCCGGCCATATCCACAAACGCGGCAAAATCGGCATCGTGTCGCGCTCCGGCACGCTGACCTATGAAGCGGTTGCGCAGACGACGGCGAACGGCTTGGGTCAGACGACCTGCATCGGCATCGGCGGTGACCCCGTCAACGGCACGAACTTTATTGATGCGCTGTCGCTGTTCCTGAACGACCCCGAAACCGAAGCCATCCTGATGATCGGCGAAATCGGCGGCTCGGCCGAGGAAGACGCGGCGGAATTCTACGCCAAATCGAAAATCAAGAAACCCATCGCCGGCTTCATCGCCGGTGCGACGGCCCCTCCCGGCCGCCGCATGGGCCATGCCGGCGCGATTATCGCGGGCGGCAAGGGCGCGGCAAAAGACAAAATCGCCGCCATGAAGGCTGCGAACTTCGTTGTCTCCGAAAGCCCCGCCGGCCTCGGCGAAGCCGTTATGAAAGCGATCAAAGCGGCATAATCTTAAGAAAGAGCGATAAAATGTCACAGCGCGACGCCCTCAGCTTCCTCACCGCCGCCGGCCCGGATTACATCGCCGAGCAGTATGCACGTTTTGCCAAGAATCCCGGCAGCGTGGATGCCAGCTGGGCCGATCTTCTCGGATCGCTGGGCGATGAAGCAAAATTGCTGGTGAATGAACTGAGCGGCGCGAGCTGGACACCTGCCCCCGAAAAACTGGCAGCCGTTCTGTCCACGCCTGCGAACACCGATGACGCAAAACCTGCGGCAAAGGCGGACAAGGGTGCCAAAGCTGCGCCCGCCGTTGATTCGCGCGCCGTGGTGTCGGACTCGCTGCGGGCATTCCTGCTGATGCGCTCCTATCAGGTGCGCGGCCACCTGATGGCCGATCTTGATCCGCTGGGCCTGATGGAACGCAAATACCATCCCGAACTCGATCCCAAGACCTACGGTTTTACCGAAGCGGATATGGACCGCCAGATCCAGCTGGGCGGTGCGCTGGGCCTTGATAGCGCAAGCCTGCGCGATATCGTGAAGTTGCTGCAGGAAACCTATTGCGGCACGATCGGCGTCGAATTCATGCACATTCAGGATCCCGTTCAAAAGGCATGGCTGCAGGACAAATTCGAAAAAACGCGCAATTCACCAGTATATCCGGCTGCCGAGCGCAGACGCTTCCTCGAACGACTGACCGCTGCGGAAGGGTTTGAAAAATTCCTCGACACCAAATTCACCGGCACAAAACGCTTCGGCGTCGAAGGCGGTGAAAGCGTGATACCTGCGCTGGAGGAAGTCATCCATCGCGGCGCACAGCTGGGCATCAAGGAAGTCATTTTCGGCATGGCACATCGTGGCCGGTTGAACGTATTGACCAACATCCTCAGCAAGCCGTTCACGGCCATGTTCTCGGAATTTCAGGGTACGCCGTCCCGCCCCGATGCCGTTCAGGGTTCGGGCGATGTGAAGTACCATATGGGTACGTCGTCGGACCGCGATTTCGGCGGCAATACCGTCCATATGTCGCTGGTGCCGAACCCGTCGCACCTTGAATTCGTCGATCCGGTCGTGGTCGGCAAGGCGCGCGCGAAACAGGCGATGCACAAGGATAGCGAACGCCAGAAAGTCCTGCCGATCCTGATCCATGGCGACGCCGCATTGTCGGGCCAGGGCATCGTTCCCGAAACGCTCATGATGTCCGACCTTCCCGGATATCGCGTCGGTGGCACCATGCATGTGGTCATCAACAACCAGATCGGCTTTACGACTGCGCCGCTTTACTCGCGCTCCGGCAGCTATTGCACTGATGTCGCGAAAATGATCCAGTCGCCGATTTTCCACGTCAATGGCGACGATGTGGATGCGGTGATGCACGTCGCGCGCATGGCAATCGAATTCCGGCAGGATTTCAAGAAAGATGTCTTCATCGACATCATCTGCTATCGCCGGCACGGCCATAACGAGTCGGACGAACCCGCCTTCACCCAGCCGCAAATGTATAAAGTCATCAAGGACAAGGCGACGACGCGTACGGTCTATGCCCAGAAACTTGTCGCCGAAGGTACTCTGTCGCAAGAAGAAAGCGATAAGATCTACGCCGATTTCAACGCGCAGCTGGAACGCGAATTCGAAGCCGCCACCAGTTACAAGCCCAACCGCGCCGATATGCTGGAAGGCCACTGGAGCGGGCTGAAACAGGCCTATGGAGAGGAACGCTCCGGCGAAACCTCCGTCACCAACGAACTCGCACAGAAAATTGGGCGTGCGCTGACGACTGTACCATCCGATTTCGATCTTAATTCCAAAATTGCCCGCCAGCTTGAGGCGAAAAAGAAAATGTTCGAAACCGGCGAGGGTTTTGATTGGGCGACCGCAGAGGCTCTGGCATTTGGCGCACTTGCCTGCGAAGGTCACCACGTGCGGTTATCCGGCCAGGATTGTGGTCGCGGCACGTTTTCGCAACGACATGCGGCGCTGACCGACCAGACCAATGAATTCCGCTATATCCCCCTAAATAATATCGATGCGGGTCAGGCGAAATTCGAAGTACATGACAGCCCGCTGTCAGAAGCTGCTGTGATGGGCTTTGAATACGGCTATTCGACGGCCGATCCCAACGCTCTTGTTCTGTGGGAGGGCCAATTCGGCGATTTCGTGAACGGCGCGCAGGTGTTGATCGACCAGTTTATTGCTTCGGCCGAAACGAAATGGCTGCGCATGTCGGCCCTCGTGCTTTTGTTGCCGCATGGTATGGAGGGGCAGGGGCCTGAACATTCCTCCGGCCGCCTCGAGCGTTTCCTGCAACTGTCTGCCGAGGATAACTGGCAGGTGTTGAACTGCTCGACGCCGGCCAACTATTTCCATGCGCTACGCCGACAGCTGCGCCGCGACTTCCGCAAGCCGCTGGTGCTGATGACGCCGAAATCGCTGCTGCGCCATAAACTGTGCGTTTCAAACCTGAAGGAAATGACGGGCGATACCCGTTTCCACCGCGTGCTGCCGGAAATTGCGACCAACCTTGATAAGGACATCAAGCGTGTCGTGCTGTGCAGCGGCAAGGTTTACTACGACCTGCTGGAAGCGCGCGAAAAACGAGGCGTGAAGAACATCGCGCTTGTGCGTCTTGAGCAGTTCTATCCGTTCCCGGAAAAGCCGCTGGCGGATGAGTTGAAAAAATATCCGAACGCGCAAGTGATCTGGTGTCAGGAAGAACCTGAAAACCAGGGCGCATGGCTGTTCCTCGACCGCCGCATCGAAGGCGTCCTCAAGGGAATAAAGCATAAAGCGGGACGCCCGTCTTATGTCGGCCGGCCGGAGGCCGCTGCACCCGCAACCGGATCGCATAAAACGCATACCAAGGAACAAGAAGCGCTGCTCGCCGCAGCTCTCACGCTGTAAGGTTTTTTAAAGGAGTCTATCATGGCTGTCGAAATCGTCGTCCCCGCGCTTGGTGAATCCGTACAGGAAGCAACCGTTGCAAAATGGCTCAAAAAAGTGGGCGACAGCATCTCTGTCGACGAGCCGCTGGTCGAGCTGGAAACCGACAAGGTAACGCTGGAAGTGAACGCAAAATCGGCGGGCGTGCTGAAGGAAATTAAAGTGCAGACCGGTTCGAACGTCGCCGTGGGTGCGGTTCTGGGATCAATTGGCGAAGGCACGGGCGCAGCTGCGGCACCGAAAGCCGCCAAGGCCGATGTCCCCGCAAAATCAGAACCGAAAGCGGCACAGGCTGCTGCGAAACCTGTCAGCAACGACAGTTTCCTCTCCCCCGCCGTGCGCAAACTGGTGGATGACAAAAAAGTTGATACAGCCGGCATCTCAGGCACTGGCAAGGACGGGCGCTTGACAAAAGGCGATGTGCTGGAGGCCTTGAACAAGGCACCTGCAGCACCTGCCGCAAAAGCGCCCGCAGCCCCCTCAGGCCCCCGCAGTCACGCGGATCGTGAAGAGCGCGTGCGTATGACGCGCCTGCGCCAGCGCGTGGCCGAGCGTCTGAAAGAGGCACAGAACACAGCCGCCATGCTGACGACCTTCAACGAAGTTGATATGACGCATGTGATGGCGCTGCGCACGCAATACAAAGACAGCTTTGAAAAGAAACACGGCACGAAACTGGGTTTCATGTCGTTCTTCGTGAAGGCGGCCGTGCAGGCACTGAAGGATTTCCCGGCGGTTAACGCCGAAATCGACGGCGGCGATATCGTGTATAAAAACTATTACGATATCGGCGTCGCCGTTTCCGCCCCCACCGGCCTGATCGTGCCAGTGCTGCGCGAAGCGGAGGCGAAAGGTTTTGCACAGATTGAAAAAGAAATCGTCGATCTGGGCACCCGCGCCCGCGACGGAAAACTGGCGCTCGATGAATTGTCGGGCGGCACGTTCACTATCACCAACGGCGGCATCTTCGGGTCATTGATGTCAACGCCCATTCTGAACCCGCCGCAATCGGGTATCTTGGGCATGCACAAGATTCAGGAACGCCCCATCGCCGTGAACGGTCAGGTCGTGATCCGCCCGATGATGTACCTCGCGCTCTCCTATGACCACCGTATCGTCGATGGCAAGGAAGCGGTGTCGTTCCTCGTGCGTATCAAGGACGCCATCGAAGATCCGCAACGCCTGCTGCTGGATGTCTAAAACAGCGGCGCTGCTGCTTTTCGTCCTCTGCCTGTTTTCATTGCCTGCCTATGCTGCCAAGGGCGATTGCGCCGTGCTGCTGCACGGCATAGGCCGCACGAAAGCGAATATGGACGATATCCGCGAGGATCTGGAGGATCACGGATATAACGTCCTGAATATCGATTATCCTTCCCGCAACGGCACAATTCCGGAGCTGGCCGAAAATATCCATCCCGAGGTCAAGAAATTCCTCAAGGGCCGCAAATGCAAAGTGCATTTCGTCGGCTATTCGATGGGCAACCTTGTTATCCGTGCGTATCTGTCAAAGCATGCGCCCAAGAAACTCGGCCGTTTCGTCATGATCGCGTCGCCGAACAAGGGCAGCGAGGTTGCGGATTTTATCGGGGACACGGCAGCCTATAAAAGCTTTTACGGCCCTGCGGGTCAGGAACTGCGCACTAAACTTGATTACGATGTTTTACTGGGCAAACTAAAGGGCGATGTTGGCGTGATTGCGGGTGACCGTTCCCTCGACCCGATTTCATCCTTCGTGATCGACGGGCCGGATGACGGCAAGGTGTCGGTGGAAAGCACGAAGATCGACGGCATGAAAGATCATATCATCATCCATGCCACGCATACCTTCATCACCACGAATGACGAAGCCGTGGCGCAGACGCGCTATTTCATCGAAAATGGCAGTTTCGAACGCAAGAAGCCCGAATAATCAGAACATCGACTGCTGGCCGGGTTTCGGCGGCGCGGGCTTGGTGACGGGCTTGGGCGCGGGTGCTTCCTCGACGGGCGTAAACTGGTGCACGCCTGTGACCTGCCAGTTCATATTCAGAAACATCGTTTGCTCGCGCTCGTTACGCAGGCGACCCAGCAGACGACGTGCTTCATTCACCTGTAGCGTGGGGGCTGCGATGATAAAGACGTTCTCACCGCGCAGGGTTTCCTCGAATTCCTTTTTCACCAGTGCTTTTTGCAGCAAAATAACCTTGTTGCCGCCGTCGCGATAAAAAGTGATCGGCGTGCCGCGCAACGCGCCCTTTTCGGACGCTTTCGTGTTCTGCGTGGCCTTGAAGGTAATCAGGCGCGGAAATTCCGAAATTTCTGCACCGGGCTTTGCCTTGTCGACGGCCTTGTACATCTTATCCAGCAGGTCGCCGAATTTGCGCTGGCTATCCACCACAAATTCTTCGATCGGCAGCGTCTTTCCTTTGTAGTTCACAACGGTTTTGGCAAGGCCGGGTTTGCCACCCTTGGCTTCGATCACCGCGCGCAGTTCCAGCAGGTCATCGACGCTTTTAACAGCGGCGGTCACGTAATTGCCTTTTTCCGACGTGCTCGCCATGCCGATCACATCAGAGGGCAGGGCAGCCGCGTTGAACGCCTCGGAGAGTTTCATGTTGAGGTTCAGGACGATGGTTTTGCCGTCTTTCAACCCTTCCTCGATGCTCTTGCGGCGTTGCGCCATGATCTTGAAATCTTCGTATTCTGTGCAGAGAGGGTTGTGTTCCGCAACTGCCTTGGACACAAAGGAAGCGCTGCGAATGGCCGATGCGCCATGGGTGAGTGTTTCACGGCGGAACGTCATGCGCGCGCCGCAATCCGGGTCTGCGCAGCACAGGTCGCCAGTATGCACTTTGGCGTCGAACTGGTGCGCGAGGACGATAGATCCGTCGGCGAGGCGTGCTTTTTTCATCTTTAATGTCTCCTGAGAATTCCTGACGAGGGGCAGCGTAGCAAAAATGCAATTAATATGTCAAATATATAGGTATGCGAGAGGCTGAAAAAAGGAGAGGCCGGGGTTACGGGCCCGGCCTCTCGAACACACTCTCTATTAGAAACTTCTTCAACACCACGGAGATGGATTTTGTCGAAGACTCCTGAATATCAAAACGACCGATTCGAGTCAAATACTATGTGAATCTATTTTTTAATATTCAATAAATTCAATGGTTTATATCCCATAAAAAATGAGAGGCCGGGGTTACGGGCCCGGCCTCTCGGACACACTCTCTATTAGAAACTTCTTCAACACCACGGAGATGGTTTTTGTCGAAGACTCCCGAATATCAAAGCTGCAGATTCGAGTCAAAAGAAAATATGAAAATATTCTTGCGTAGTTTTGAGGCACGCCAAATTGACTCGATAAATCAGGGGGGCTGGGATAAATTGAGCCATCAAAAAAGGACCCAAAAAAATGGCAGATGCTCAATACGATGTGGTGGTGATCGGCTCCGGCCCCGGCGGTTATGTTTGCGCGATTCGCGCGGCGCAGCTGGGCCTGAAAGTCGCTTGCGTGGAAAAAGACAACACGCTGGGCGGCACCTGCCTGAATGTCGGCTGCATCCCGTCGAAGGCGCTTCTAAGCGTGTCCGAGAAATACGCGCAGGCCAGTCATGATTTCGACGCGCTTGGCATCGAGGTCGGCACGCCCAAGGCGAACCTGAAAAAGATGATGACGCATAAAGACAAGGTTGTTGCCGCGAACACACAGGGTATTACCTTCCTGTTCAAGAAGAACAAGGTCGATCACCTGATCGGCACCGGAACCATCACGGGTTCAGGCACAGTCGAAATCAACGGCAAAGACGGCAAGAAAACCGTCACAACGAAAAACATCGTGATTGCGACGGGCTCCGAAAGCACGCCGCTGAACGGGGTGAATGTCGATGAAAAGCAGATCGTCTCATCGACCGGTTCGCTCGCGCTTGAAAAAATTCCCGCCACGATGGCTGTCATTGGCGGCGGCGTGATCGGGCTGGAGCTGGGATCTGTCTGGCAACGCCTTGGCACCAAGGTCACCGTGATTGAATTCATGGACCGCCTGCTGCCCGGCTCCGACCTCGAAGTGTCGAAAGAAATGAAAAAGCTGATGACCAAACAGGGCATGGAGCTGAAACTCTCCACCAAGGTCACAGGCGCGCAAACATCCAAAGATAAAGTCACGCTGACGCTGGAACCCGCCAATGGCGGCGCGGCGGAAAAGCTGGACGTTGAAAACGTGCTGCTGTCGATTGGCCGCCGGCCCTATACGCAAGGCCTCGGCCTTGAGAAGGCGGGCGTGAAGGTGGATAATCGCGGCCGCGTGGAAATCGACGATCATTTTCATACGAATGTTGCAGGCATCTACGCAATCGGCGACGTCGTGCGCGGCGCGATGCTGGCGCACAAGGCCGAAGACGAGGGCGTGGTGGTGGCGGAAATCATCGCAGGCCAGTCCGGCCATATCAATTACGATGCAATCCCCAGCGTTGTTTACACCTTCCCCGAAGTTGCCAGCGTCGGCAAAACGGAAGAGCAGCTGAAAGAAGCGGGCGTCGCATACAAATCCGGCAAATTCCCCTTCATGGCGAATGGCCGCGCGCGCGCGATGGCGGCAATCGACGGTTTCGTGAAAATCCTGGCCGATGCGAAAACCGACCGCGTATTGGGCTGCCACATTGTGGGCCCGGAAGCGGGCACGCTGATTGCCGAAGTTGCGCTGGCAATGGAATTCGGCGCATCGGCCGAAGACATCGCCCGTACCTGCCACGCGCATCCCACGCTGAACGAAGCGGTCAAGGAAGCTGCACTTGCGGTTGATGGACGCCCGATTCATATTTAAGGAGCAAACCCCATGAAAGCGCAAGCCGTCGCCAACAAGCGTATCATCCGTGCTGCCCATGGGAACAAGCTTTCCGCCAAAAACTGGCTGACTGAAGCGCCCCTGCGGATGCTGATGAACAACCTCGATCCCGATGTAGCGGAAAATCCCGATGAACTGGTGGTCTATGGCGGCATCGGCAAAGCTGCGCGCAACTGGGAATGTTACGACCGCATCGTCGAGACACTCACCAACCTGAACGGCGATGAAACGCTGCTGATCCAGTCGGGCAAGCCGGTCGGCGTGTTCAAGACGCATGAAAATGCGCCGCGCGTATTACTGGCGAATTCCAACCTCGTCCCCAACTGGGCGAACTGGGCGCATTTCCGCGAACTCGATGCCAAGGGCCTGATGATGTACGGCCAGATGACGGCGGGCAGCTGGATTTACATCGGCACGCAGGGCATCGTGCAGGGCACATACGAAACCTTCGTCGAAATGGGCCGCCAGCATTATAACGGCAACCTGAACGGAAAATGGATTTTGACGGGCGGCCTTGGCGGCATGGGGGGCGCACAGCCGCTCGCAGCCACCATGGCGGGCGCGTCGCTGCTGGGCGTGGAATGCCAGCCCAGCCGCATCGAACGCCGCCTTGCAACAGGATACCTCGATAAAAAAGCGGCAACGATTGATGAAGCAATCGCAATCATCGAAGCCGCGCATGCAAAGGGCGAAGCGGTATCCGTCGGATTGCTGGGCAATGCTGCGGAAATTTTCCCCGAACTGGCAAAGCGCGCCAAGGGCGATAAAAAATACCGCCCCGATGCCGTTACCGACCAGACCTCCGCCCATGACCCGCTGAACGGTTACCTGCCCGAAGGCTGGAGCTGGGCCGAGGCGGAAAAAAAACGCCAGACCGCACCGAACGAAGTGATTGCGGCGGCGAAAAAATCGATGGCGAAGCATGTGCGCGCAATGCTGGAATTTCACCACATGGGCATCCCCACCTTCGACTACGGCAACAACATCCGCGCGATGGCGGAGGAAGAGGGCGTGACCGACGCATTCGATTTCGAAGGTTTCGTGCCCGCCTATATCCGCCCGCTGTTCTGCCGTGGCGTAGGCCCGTTCCGCTGGGCTGCATTGTCGGGTGATCCCGAAGACATCCGCAAGACCGATGCCCGCGTGAAGGAGTTGCTGCCGGATAACAAGCACCTGCATAACTGGCTCGACATGGCGCAAAAGCGCATCAAATTCCAAGGGCTGCCTGCCCGCATCTGCTGGGTCGGCTTGGGCGACCGCGCGAAGCTGGGTCTTGCCTTCAACGATATGGTGGCATCGGGTGAACTATCCGCCCCTGTCGTGATCGGCCGCGACCATCTGGACAGCGGTTCCGTCGCCAGCCCCAACCGCGAAACCGAAGGCATGAAGGACGGATCGGATGCCGTTTCCGACTGGCCCTTGCTGAATGCGCTTCTCAACACCGCCAGTGGCGCGACATGGGTGTCGCTGCATCATGGCGGCGGCGTCGGCATGGGCTTTTCGCAGCATTCCGGTATGGTTGTCGTGGCCGACGGTACGCCGGAAGCAGCCGAGCGCCTGAAGCGTGTCCTGACCAACGATCCCGCAACCGGCGTCATGCGTCATGCGGATGCAGGTTATGACGAAGCGATTGACTGCGCGAAAGAAAAAGGCCTGAAATTACCGATGATCGACTAATTTTTAGAGGTATAATGATGCGTAACCTGATTATCAAGCCCGGCGAAGTTACTCTGTCGATGCTGCGTACAATCGCCAAGCATCACGTGCCAATCGCGCTCGACCCTGCCGCGTATCGCCGCATCGACCTGTCCAAACGCCTTGTCGATAACGTGATCGAGGAAGGCAAGCCCGTCTACAGCATCAACACCGGCTTCGGCGCGCTTGCCAAGGTGCGTATCCCGCCGCACCAATTCGCTAAACTGCAGCGCAATATCGTTTTGTCGCATGCCAGCGGCGTCGGCAGGTTTCTTGACGATGATATCGTGCGTATGATCATGCTGCTGAAAATCAACGCGTTGTCGCAGGGTTATTCAGGCGTGCGCCGCGAAATCATCGATTTTCTGATCACGCTCTATAATAACGAAATTTATCCGTGTATCCCCGAAAAGGGTTCTGTTGGCGCATCCGGCGACCTTGCGCCGCTGGCGCATCTGTCGTTGCCTATTCTCGGCGCGGGACAGGTGCGCGTGCACGGCATCCTGTGCGATTCCAAGCCGGAACTGAAAAAAATCGGCCTCAAGCCGCTCGACCTTGCACCAAAAGAAGGCCTTGCGCTGCTGAACGGTACGCAAGTCTCGACCGCGCTTGCCATTCGCGGCTTGTTGCGCGCTGAAGAATGTTTTTCAGGCGCAGTCGTCGCAGGTGCGATGACCGTTGATGCGTTCAAAGGATCATCAACACCTTTCGATCCCGACATCCAGAAAGTGCGCCGCCAAAAGGGGCAAATGGATGTCGCAAAAGTTTATATCAACTTGCTGAAGGACAGTGGTATCCGCGAGAGTCATGCAGGTGATCACGATGAACGCGTGCAGGACCCGTATTCCATCCGCTGCATGCCGCAGGTGATGGGCGCGTGTCTCGACCATATGCGTTTTGCCGCCGATATTTTCCTGCGTGAAGCGAATGCGGTGACCGATAACCCGCTTGTCATGCTGGACACTGGTGAAATCAAATCAGGTGGAAATTTCCACGCCGAGCCTATAGCGATGGCGGCAGATACGCTCGCGCTGGCGATTGCCGAAATCGGCAGCATGAGCGAACGGCGCATCGCCATGCTGATCGACAGCAAAATCAGCGGCCTGCCCGCATTTTTGGTGAAGGATGCCGGCGTCAATTCCGGTTTCATGATCGCGCATGTGACGGCGGCGGCGCTGGCCAGCGAGAACAAGGCGCTTGCCCATCCATCCTGCGTCGACAGCATCCCGACCTCCGCCAATCAGGAAGACCATGTCAGCATGGCGACCTATGGCGCACGCCGGTTGAACGAAATGGGATCGAACACCGCGAATATCGTCGGCATCGAATTGCTGGCGGCAGCGCAGGGCATCGATTTCCACAAGCCCCTGAAAACCTCAAAAAGCCTGCAGGCGGCGATCAAGCTGATCCGCGCGCAAGTCAGCCATTACGATGAAGACCACTATTTCGCCCCCGATATCCGCATCGCGACGCGGCTGGTTGAAGGTGGCAGTTTCCTGCCGTTCGTCGGGCGCAGCCTGCTGCCATCCCTGTATTCCTGATGAAACGCCTCAATGTCATCCGTGGCGACAGCCCGCTGTTGATCAGCATCCCGCACATGGGTACGTTCCTGCCGCCGGACCTGAAGCACCGCATGACACCGGCAGCCTTGCAGTTGTCGGATACCGACTGGCATGTCGATAAACTGTACTGGTTTGCGCAAGATATGGGCATCAGCATGCTGATGGCGACCCATTCGCGCTATGTCATCGACCTCAACCGCCCGCAGGACGACCAGCATTTATATCCCGGTCAGGTGAAAACCGGCCTTTGCCCGCTTGAAACCTTTGACGGTGAAAAACTGTACAAGGAAGGCGAAGAGCCGGATGAAATCGAGAAGCTGAACCGCATCGCCGCCTATTGGCTGCCTTATCACGAGGCGCTTGAGGCGGAACTGGCGCGGATCAAGGCACGGCATGGTTACGCGATATTATACGACGCCCATTCGATCCGCACGGAAGTACCGCGCCTGTTTGACGGTAAACTGTGGGACCTGAACCTCGGTACGGCGCATAACAAAACTTGCGCGCCCGAAATGGCGGCCGCGGCATCGGATGCTGCGGGGGCTGGCGGGTATTCGTCCATCCTCAACGGTCGTTTCGTGGGCGGAAATATCACGCGTCATTACGGGCAGCCGCAGGACAATGTCCATGCCATCCAGATGGAGCTGACCTGGGGCAATTACATGGATGAAACCGCGCCTTATCTGTACCGCCCTGACAAGGCGGAGCGGCTTCAGCCGGTGTTGAAAAACGTGTTGCAGTCACTGCTGGACTGGGGCCGTCAGGCACATGCCTGATCAGGGCGCTTGCTGGGCCGTTTCCTTCAGCCTCTGAACCATGCGGTCATCCAGCAGGAAATTGACATCCACCGCAGCGCCATCCGGAATTTGTACCTTCACGATGCTGTTCACACGGTCGCCATCGCGCGACAGGCGGGCTTCGGTCGCATCGACGCGGAAATATTGTTCGATGATGATGCGCTGCTCATCCGCCGTGATGACCTTGAAACCGGTTGCGGGCGTACGGCCATCGCCGGTTGAAACGGCGCAATCCAGCAATGCCTTGGCTGCCTTTTTTTCCAGTTTGTTGTCGATGTAATCGATGCCCTTGCCGAAATCAGGGAGGGGGCCATCCATACCTTCCTTGATCAGCTCGCGGTTCCATTTGTATAGGTAAGCGGCATAGCGATGCGCACCCAGATTGCCGAAATGCTCGCGCGAGAAACGCTTGAATTTTTCGACGGATTCTTTTGACTTATCCAAAATCATCCGCTTGCCGGCCTCTTCCGCTTTTTGCGGCAGTCCGGGGTTGCCGAGCGCGCGGTAGAACGACGTATCTGGATACATCTCACGAATTTCGCACCATTTTGCGGTCTCCGGCGCTGCAATCGCGGCATCCACGAGCGTCAGATAATCTGCGTCCTTGTCTGCCGCACGCGCAGCATCTGCCCCCAATAGTGTGCAGAAGAGAATAACGGCCGGGACTATGCGCATGAAGGTTCCTATTCCGGTTCCTGCGGGTGCCAGTCACCACCGATCATGATGCCGTGGCAGGGGCTGTGGCCGAAGCTGTATGCCAGCTCACGCGGATGGGCGATATCCCAAAGAGCCATATCGGCAGCCTTGCCAACCTCCAGCGTGCCGCAAATTTTGTCGTATCCTAGCGCTTTCGCCGCGTTACGCGTAAGGCCTGCCAATGCCTCTTCCGGCGTCATGCGGAACAGCGTGCAGGCCATGTTGAGTATCAAAACGGGGGAGAGTGCGGGCGACGTGCCCGGGTTGTGATCCGTCGCGATTGCCATTGGCACGCCGTATTGGCGGAACAGTGCAATCGGTGGCAGCGTTTTTTCACGCAGGTAATAAAATGCGCCCGGTAGCATCACGGCGACAGTGCCAGCCTTCGCCATTGCAGCGACGCCCGCTTCAGATATGTATTCCAGATGGTCGGCGGAAAGCGCGCCATATTCGGCGGCCAGCTGCGCGCCCTGCATATCCGACAATTGCTCGGCATGTAGCTTGATGGGCAGGCCAAGGGATTTTGCAGTATCGAAAACCTTGCGCGTCTGCTGCAATGTAAATCCGATATTTTCGCAGAAGGCATCGACAGCATCGATCAATTGCTCGCTGTGCAGCTTTTTCATCATGTCGCAGACGGTATCCACATATTCATCCGCGCGCCCCTTGAATTCCGGCGGCACGGCATGGGCACCGAGGAAAGTCCGCTGGACGCGGAACGCCGCTTCATCGCGTAGGCGCGTCGCGACGCGCAAAATCTTGCGCTCCGATTCAAAATCAAGGCCGTAGCCGGATTTGACCTCGACCGTTGTTGTGCCATCCAGAAACAGGCTGCGCAGGCGCAGCAGCGCAAGGTCGAACAGCTGGTCTTCGGTCGCCTCGCGCGTCGCCTTGACGGTCGATGCGATGCCACCGCCCGCCCGCGCAATGTCTTCGTACGATACACCTTGCAGGCGCTGTTCGAATTCATGGGCGCGGTTTCCCGCGTAAACAAGGTGGGTATGGCAGTCAATCAGGCCCGGAGTCGCCACGCGGCCACCCGCATCGAAAACATAGTCGCATAACTGGTCGGCGGGCTTGGGGAGCGTCGAAACAGGGCCGATAAAGGAAATTTTTCCAGCTGTAATACCGATGGCGGCGTTATTGATAATGCCGAAGCCATCGCCCGCCATTGTCGCTGCCGTAACGTTTTTCCAAAGAGTGTCGAACATTGATTTGGCGCTTCCCCCGCTATATTATCCTTATAGTAAATTTTACGCGTGAGGGATAGCCCGTGACGACCCTGTTTGCAGAAACGGCCCTGCTGCCCGACGGTTGGGCCGATAACGTCCTTGTCGAAATCGACAAGGAAGGCTGGATCGTGGGCGTGGACAGCCACAAGACCGAACCTGCGAATAACGGCGATGTCGAAATTATCAAGGGACCGCTGGTGCCGGGTATGCCCAATATCCACAGCCACGCCTTCCAGCGCGCGATGGCAGGCTTGGCCGAACGTGCCTCCGGTAAAAAAGACACCTTTTGGAGCTGGCGCGACACCATGTACCGCTTCCTTGCTTTTCTGGAGCCGGAAGATATGCAGGCGCTGGCGGCGCAATGCTATGTCGATATGCTGAAGGCGGGTTATACCTCTGTCGGTGAATTCCACTATATTCATCACCAGATGGATGGCCAGCCCTATGCAAACAAATCCGTTATGTCGCAAGAAGTCATTCAGGCTGCGTTGGAAACCGGCATTGCGATTACGCATTTGCCGTCGCTGTACGCGTATGGCGGTTTCGGCGAAACCCCGCCCGCAGAAGGACAGCGCCGTTTCATCAATACAGTGCCTGCGCTGATACGGATTATCGAAGAATTGCACGGCGAATTCAAAAGCACGCCACAAGTGACCATCGGCCTAGCACATCATTCGCTGCGCGCCGTATCGCCCGCCATGCTTCATGAAGGCACGCGCGCCGTGCGCCGCTTGCTGCCCGATGCGCCCATCCATATCCATGCAGCGGAACAGACGGGCGAGGTGGAGGGCTGTCTTGAATGGTCGCAGCGCCGCCCCGTCGAATGGCTGCTGGAAAATGGCGCCATCGATGATAAATGGTGCCTGATCCACTGCACCCATGTGAATGACGATGAAATCAGGGGCTTGGCGAAATCGGGCGCGGTTGCCGGTTTGTGCCCGACGACGGAAGCGAACCTTGGCGACGGCATTTTTCCGCTGGTGAAATACTTCAACGAAGGCGGCGCATTTGCGATCGGCTCCGACAGCCATATCACCGTCAGCGTTGCCGAAGAATTGCGCTGGCTGGAATATATCCAGCGTCTGGTGTATCGCGAACGCACGCTGATCAAGGATCACGATATCCCCTCCGTCGGTGCGACGCTCTATGACCGCTGCCTGACAGGCGGCGCACGCGCGCTGGGGCGCAAGTCGGGGCGTATTGAAATCGGCCACCGCGCAGATGTGGTGGTGCTGGATCCCGACCTGCCCTTCATGACCGGCAAGCTGCGCGACCATATTCTGGATGCCGCGATTTTCGCGTCCAACAGCAATCCGGTGAAGGATGTGATGTCGGGGGGCCGCTGGGTCGTCAAAAACCGCCATCACAAGCGCGAAGAACAGATCCTCGCCAAGTTCCGCAAGGTGATGGAAAAAGTAAAGTAAGGCAGCCGTTTCTTGCTGATGTTATAGCGCCTGTTATCGCTGCGCTGGCCTAACAGGGTATAAAATAATTTCCCTAAACTTATAATTAAAGAATTTATGTCGTATAAATTGCGGCAATAAATTATATACAGCCGTTTTAGTCCTGCCTAAAATACCTGCACACACACCTTCAGGAGATGCCAGATGAACGCTGTTCCCAACCGCGCCCCCGATGTCGATTCAGGCGGCCCGACGCTGGATTACACGGCTGCGATTGCCGAATTTTACCGCGAATTTCCACAGCACCAAAAAGACGTGTTCATCCTGAACCCGCAGGCCGCCGCGAATGGCAAGGAAGCCGTGAAATTAATTTCCGGTGCGCTGGATGATCTGCAGGCCGCGAACAAAGGCGCCATGGTGCCCTTCGCCCGTTCGCTCGGCGAGACGGCCTTCATGAAGAAGATCCCGATGAGCGTTAATATCACCGACGGACCGTTTTCCCGCACGGCGGAAGCCGCCATTTACGGGCGTATTGTGATGCCCGCTGGCGATGAATTCACGGCGCAGAAACTGAAGGCGCTGTTCACCGGCCATAGCGTGGGCGCGGGCTCCAACGCGCGCTATCCGGCC
This sequence comes from Bdellovibrionales bacterium, assembly GCA_038247245.1. GTDB lineage: Bacteria > Pseudomonadota > Alphaproteobacteria > Micavibrionales > UBA2020 > JAPWJZ01. Next base: position 17,464 of record JBBRVE010000028.1, read on the forward strand.
ATGAAGGAAGAATTCAACAATACTGAAATGTGGCAGCGTTATGTTCTGGACCATGAACTCGGCCATGCGCTGACGATGCTTAGCATCAACAAACAGAGCATGAAAACATCCAGCATCGGCAACCGCGCCGAATGCGAGGCTGATTGCTATTCCATGATCCGCCATTACCAGCGCTACGGTAAACATAGCGAATTCCCCGAATTTGTGAGCGAGCTGCGCAATTTCAACGCCGTGCATAAAGGCGATGTTGTCCATTGGACCAGTCCGGCGCTTGACGAAGTGATCGCGCTGAACAAGCAGGGGAAACTTGCGAACCTGACACCCGCGCAAACCCGCGACCTCGCCGTTGATATCGCGCAGCGCCGCCATTTGTCGGTCGATGCGGAATACAATATGCAGCAAGCCTTTGCGGAAACGCTGGCTGTGTCGAAAGCGGCTATCGCCAACAAGACACATGACGGTGATCGCGCCTTGAACTCGCTTGAGAAAACCTGCGAAATCGGTGCGAAGACGGAATCCCCTTCCGTGCTGGATGCCTGCCAGCGTTATTTCAACGCATTCAGGGTCTATGCGCCCACAGACTTGCCGCAGAGCAAAACACCCGACGAGCTAAAAAAAATCGGTGCAGATGCGGGAAAAATGATGAAACGCAAGCTGGAAAAAGAACCGGAAATGGGCGGGCTGCGCCGCGCCTTCCGCGATGCGATGATCGATTTTTCCAGCGGGAAAAAGCCCGGCCAGAAACCAGCCGCCCCGAACGATAACAAGCCAAAAGGCCCCTAACCGTTATTTCAGGTGCGTTCTGAACCAGTCCAGGAGGGTGTCGGCAACAAATGCCGCATCCTCCTTCCTGTTTTCGAATAGGTGCGTGGCGACTTCGTCCAGCAGGATCAGCTCTCGGTCGGCATTGACCGCGCGGTCATAAATATCCTGCGCGTTATCGGCGGTCACGATAGTGTCGTGCGGCGCGTGGAACACGAATAGTTTTTTGTCGATGGCGGCCGTATCTGCCGCGACATCCTGCGCCAGCATATCATCGATAAATGATTTCTTGAACGCGACGCGCTGGTTGATGACCATGATCTCCATGTCATCTCCGCCCTTGTCGGCCATCAGGTTCTGGCGACGGAATTTTTCAATAATGCTGGCGGGGTCGCGCGGGGAACCGATGGTGGCAACCGCTTGCAGATCCGGCAATGATTTGGCGGCGGAAAGCGACGCCGTACCGCTGATGCTGTGCCCGACCAGCAATTTAGGCGCCTGATAATCACGGGCAAGCGCAGCGCTGGCGGCGATAATATCCTGTACGCGTGTCGTGAAATTTTCCGTGGCGAAGACACCCTCGCTTTCGCCTTGTCCTGTGACATCGAAGCGTAGCATGGCGACGCCGTTATCGGCCATATGGCGGCAGACCTTGGCAGCGGCGTGCGATTCCTTGGGGCAGGTAAAGCAGGGGCCGAAAATGCCGAAAAATTCCGGATTGCTGCCGGGCATGTCGATGATGCCGGCCAGTTTCTGGCCGCGGCCGTTGTCGAATTTGTATTTGATACTGGTGCGTGACATGTCCCGACTATACGCAAAAAAAAAGACCGCGGGGAAGGGAAAAACCCTCACCCGCGGCCTTTATCTTGTCTGCTAACTCTTACTCGGCTTTATCGGACGGAGCGGGTTCGCCGCCTTTATCTTTTTCGCCTTTTTCAGCTTTGTCGCCACGTTTGCCATGCTTGCCGCCCCAGCGGTGGTCTTTGTCTTTTTGCATCGCATCCCATTTCGCGCGCTGTTCGGGCGTCAGGGTGTTCAGAAATTCTTCCATTTCCTTTTTCTTTTCGGCGCCGACTTTCTCGCGGAACTTGTCGTTGCGTTCCTTCAATGCCTTTTTGTCGTCATCCGACATGGCTTCGAACGCTTTTTTGCGGTCTGCCATTTTGGCGTCTTTTTCTTCCTTGGACATTTTTTCGAATTCTTCATGGCGCTGCTTGAAATACGCCTTGCGGTCATCTCCCGACATGCCTTCCAGCTTGTCGAGCTCTTCGCCGGTCATCATCATGCCGCCATGCTTGGCACCTTTGTGCCAGTCGCGCTTACCGGCCTTGCCACCGTCCTTGCCGGATTCGGCAGCGGGCTTCGCGGTCATGGCTTCTTCGGCCACGGCTGCCGTTGCGACATAGGATGTCAGGGCGAGGGCGAACAGGGGGATCGACAGGTAGGAGAGTTTCAGCGATGTCATGTGGTACTCCTTTGATTATAATAGGAAATATGTAATTCTGAGCTTTGCGGGACATTGTATCTGCTCTTTGTCACGGAAAACAGGGGTAAACCCTGCGCAAATTTATGTAAATTTATAAGGAAACCGCGCAGGAATTGCGCCCGCCGCACGTGACAACAATGGAATGAGGCCGGAAAACCGTTTAACTTCCGAGGGCAGCAGTAGAAAAACAATGTTTTTAACAAGTGAGCGGATGCAAGAACAGGCCCCATTCAGTCATGTAACCGACGAGGCGAAGGATGATGCCGACCTTATGCGCCATATTGCCGGGGGCGACCAGCGGGCTTTCCAAAGGCTCATGCATCGCCATCTGGCGCGCACCGTGCGCCTTGCGACACGCATCATGGGCGGGACGCTGGCTGCCGAAGACGTTGCACAGGAAGCCTTTATCCGCGTCTGGAAACACGCAAAGGACTGGGAAGAGCCATCCAAGTCGGGCGCGAAATTCACGACCTGGCTTTACCGCATCGTGCTTAACCTCTGCATCGATGAAAAGCGCAAGAACCGCTTTTCCAACATCGACGACATCCCCGAGCCGGTGGATGGCACACCGGGCGCCGATGGCCGCATGGAACAGCACGAGCAGTCCAAGCGTGTTCAGGCAGCACTCGGCGAATTGCCGGAGCGTCAGCGCTCCGCATTCGTTTTATGTTTCTACGAAGAATACTCGAACAAGGAAGCGGCCGACATGCTGGGTATCAGCGTCGGCGCGATTGAATCATTGCTGGTGCGGTCACGCCGCTACCTGCGCGACAAGCTAGTGGAGGAACGGTCATGACACTCGACGAATTCAGGAACAATGTGGATCTTTATTCCGCCGACCTGTCGCTCTGGCCGCAGGCGCTGGTTAAGCCCGCTGTCGCCTTCATGAAGGATAATGCCGATGCCGCTGCGCTGTTTGAAAAGCAGCTGCTGGCCGATGCGCAGCTGCGCGAATACACACCCCGCACCGGCGATATGTCGGCGCTGGAGGCGCGCATCATGCAAGGGCTGACGGCACAATCGCCGGCCGCCGCGCCTAAAGTGGCGCCCGTCATCGCCGCGCAGAATACGGGCTGGAAACCGTCATGGATTTTTGCGCCCTCAGGCGGCTTGATGGTCGTCGCGCTGATCGGATTTCTGGCGGGCTTTAACCCGCAGCCGAAATCCTATATCCCTCTCGACCCCTCCTATGTGGCAGAGGAACAGGTACTGGCCAGCGCGGATACATATGCGTATGGCACGAACGGGGAGATTTTTTAAATGAACAAGCTCGCGGCCGTGCTGGGCGGCATGTTGTTTTTGTCCCTTGCGGGCAACCTGTTCATGGGCGGCCTGATGCTGGGCGATAGCGCCAGCAAGGAAGCGCAAAAGCCGGCATCCTCTGACTCGTCTGGCGACCGCCGCGCCGAATGGCGCAAGCGCGATGAAATGCTGCGCAAGAAACTGTCGGATGCTGACCGTGCGATCCTGGAAGAGGTGAAGGGAAAATACGAAGCCGAAATGCAAACGCGCCGCAATGAGCTGGAGGCGGCTCGCGAAAGGCTCGAAGCTGCACATGCCGCCGATCCCGTCGATAGCCTTGCGATTGAAAAGGCAGGCCGCGAAGAGGCCTTGAAAAAGGCGGAGCTGCTGAAGACCGTTCGCGCGGCACGCAGGGAAATTTCGAGCAGGCTTTCTACGGAAGGCCGCGCCGAAATGGAAAAGATGCGCCCGCCCAAGGGCGGCAAGCATGGTGACCGTCGTCCGCGCAGCGAGCGTAACGACAAATTCCAAGCTGACAAAGATGCAAACGGCGCAGCATCTGCGCTACATTATGACCAGACGCAAACGCCGCCATCCAAGGACAAGGATTGCGGTGGTTGTGAAGTGCCGGATGCCGAGGGCGAACCGCAGGAGTAATACCCGCATAGCCTTGATTTTGACTTTCAGCCTGTTATTCTTCGGGTGAACAACAACCCCGAAGGAGACTTTACTGTGATCAACCTCAAGAAGTTCGTGATGTGCCTGGGCCTGCTCGCCGTTTGCGCGCTGCCCCTCTCCGCTTGCAGCGGCACCTGGGACGGCATGAAAGAAGACTGGCATGACATGACCGGCAGCAACGAAAGCCGCATGCAAGCTGACCGCACCGCCGGCCAGTCTGTCCCGGCAGCCAGTGCGCCGGCTGACAACAGCGCCCCTTCCGCCTATAACTAATTTCTAAAATAAAATTGAACAAAAAAGCAGGATGGCTCGTTAGCGGGCTGTCCTGCTTTTTTTATATCTAGAAAGGAACTACAAATGTCTCTTCTGAACCTCAAAAAGGCACTTCTGTGCTTCTGCCTGCTCGGCACCCTGGCTGTTTCGGCATGCAACACCACCGAAGGCGCCGGTAAAGACATCGAAGCTGCCGGCGACACTATTAAAGACGCCGCGCGCGACAACAAAAGCTACTAAGAATTTAAGACCGGATAAAAAAGGGGCCCTGCAAAGGGCCCCTTTTTCGTTATTTCTTGCCGCACAGCTCAGATCAGATGCTGCGCGCAACCTTGCGCTGCGGCGCGACGTTGGGACGCACGGGGTATTCCAGCAGCGCGTTCGATTTATAGGGGGCTGCCACAATGCTGAAGTCTTTTTTCGGCTCCGGCATCGCGCGGTTTTCACCGGTCTGGCCAACGGCTTGCTGCAGCAGGTGTTCGCGTGAGAGATCGGTCAGCGACGGCGTCACACGCACCATGACCGTGGGCAGCGCTTCTGCAGTTTCGGCCAGTTTCTGCGTCCAGCCCAATGCCTTGGGCGTGGCCGCTTTTGCATCCTGCAGGCCCTGCTTTTCCAGCAGGTCGAAAAGGCTTGCCGCTTGCTGCTTGTCATAGCCGATATAGAAGAAACGCTCGTTATCGGCGACCAGGAAGGTTTTGTCCTGCGCGTCGCTGTAGAACTGCATAACGGTGCGATTCAGGTTAATGATATCGGCGGGGACCTCCACCGTGCCGCGACCTGTCGGGCTCGGAACGGTGCTTGCGCCCACGACCATGAAACCGTCCTCCTTCGACAGGCTTTGCAAAGCTTTGTAGGACTGGTCCTCGTCCGCGGGAATGGGCAGGATATCGTTGTTCAATACCATATAGAAACGCTGCTTGTCGGCGTTGTAATAAGCGTCATCAATCATGTCTTTATGCGTGATGACATTGCCGACGGTCACCAGGTTGGGGTTCGACGACAGGCCTGCGAAGATATTTTTCGCCAGCGCCTCTTCCTGCGTCGCGATAAAGCCGGAGGTCTTTGCAGGGCCGTTCTTGCGGATGCTGAAGCCAGCTTCGCGTTCATCCGAATATTTCATGTAGCCCAGCGCTTCAAAGTTGAAATGCAGGTTTTTCAGGTCGCCCTTGTTCGCCGAGGCAATCGCGGGCGCTGCGGCAACAGCCGACTGCGCGCGCGCGAAATCCGCGTCGCTCAGGTCGAGGTTGTAGAAATACTGCCCGGTGGAAACGCTTTCCAGCAGGTCCTCGAAATCCTTGCTTTCTGCGCGAAATCCGACGGTGTTTTTCGTGCCGTCCAGCGACAGGATCGATGCGTTGCGCGGGTTGAAATAGGTGCCCGACAGGTCCAGCAGGCTGTCTTTCGCCTTCAGGTCAATTTTACCTTCCAGAACTTGCACGGCACCGTATTTATCGACCAGCAGATGCGTGCCGTCCGACAGCGGCTGCAGGAGCGCGACGGTCTTCAGGTTGATGCTGTGGGTCTGGCCATTGCCGCTGTTTGTTACATGCAGGAAATCGGGATGCTTGTGCAGTGCTGCGATCGTGTCATCCGGCACGTTCAGCATGCCGGTGTGGTTGCCCCAGTAAATGGCGGTTTTCTGCGGCGTGGTCACGATGCGGTCGAGGTTCGACGGGTTATACAACCCGTCATATTCCGGCTGCAGGAACGGCGCCTTGCGCTGGATATGCGTCAGCACTTCCTTGGCGGTTTGCGGGGATACGCCTTCCAGCATGGTGTGGCCGGTACCGTTGACGGTCAGACGCATCACTTTCGATTCTTCGTCGTACCAGATGTTCGCGAGGCGATCGAGGTTGGTCAGGATACGGCCGTCCTCCAGTCGCACATTCTCGCCCGTCAGGTTCGATTCCATCGACAGCAGCGCTTTTTTGGCTTCGGGGTTCTTTGCCGTTTGCGCCGCTTCGAACAGGATGTTGGATTTCACGATGTTTGAAGACCAGGGCTCCATGAGCGCCGCCGTCCAGTTCAGCCTGCCTTCGGCGTTCAGCGGCGATACGGCAACTTGCTCCAGCCAGCCGCCGGCGCGGGTCAATTCCTTGCGCAGCTGGTCAAGGCCGGCATTGGCAAAGGATGCGCCGATCAGCTTGCGCAGGACGGCGAGGTTGAAATCCTCATGCTCCGGCATGACTTTTTCGTTGATGAATTTCAGGACGTTTTTCGCATCGCCCTGCACGGCATTGGTGCCAACCTTGAATTCGTCGGTCAATCCTGCGCGCAGCGCAAGATCGGTCAACGCCGACAGATCAGCCGTCGTTTTCGCGGTTTTGGAAATTTCTTCGATCAGCGAGACGCCGGGATAGGTCAGGTTCCACAGGCCCTTGAAGGACAAGGTGCCTGCGCCACCATCGAGGCTGGACAATACTGTGCCCAGCTTGATCGGGTCTTGCGCACGCACGGCGGCCACAAAACCGGCCAGCTGCTTGTCGGAGGGGCCGGTGGTGCTGCCGAGGCCGCCCAGCACATGGCCGACCGCATCCTGCATTTTGGCGAGCGAGGTGTTGAAACGCGTTGCAAGGCGTTCGAACACTGTCTTGGTGGAATTTTTCAGGTTGATAAGTTCGGCACCGTTGTCATTGCCGATTCCCAGTTTTTTCAGGGTCAGGCTCAGCGCGGAGGGATCCAGAGGGTCTTGCGCAGAGGTCACTTCCTTCAGGATGCGTTCAAACACCTGTGTCTTGGCGGAAAGGCCGGACAGTTTGAAATCGGGCTCATGTGTGAGCGCGGTTTTCAGCAGCAGCAGCTGGTCGTCGCGTTTGGTGACGCGGTCGAGCGCCATTTCAGCGAAGCTGACGACTTTGTAATCCTGCAACAGTAACTGCTTCAACTGTTTCGATTCAGATGTTTCCGGCTTCGGGAAGAGATTCGGCAGCAGGGCGTTGAATTCCTGAATACGCTGTTCGTCGATCAATGCGGCGGTTTGGGAATAAAGGAGCGCGCGGTTCTTGACCATGCCGACCTTTACTTCCATCACTTCCGCGTAGTCCTTGACCGCAAGGTCGATGACGAATTGCGGGTTCTGGTATTTTTCCATCAGCTTTTTGGCTTCGGTTTCGGATTCTTTTTGCGGGGACAGCGTTTCGCCGACCCAATCCATGAAGCTGTCGACGTAATAATGGCGGTCGCTTTGCAGGCCGATCAGTTCGCTGCGCACAAGGCGCCAATGGCGCTTGATTTCCTCGATCTTGCGCTGTGCTTCGGCTTCGGCGCTCTTGCGCGCTTCTTCTTCGTCGCGCTCTGATTTGCCAAACCATGTTGCAGGGTTCCAGACGCTGCGCTTTTTCTCGGGTTCCGGCTCCGGCAGTTCAGGCCGGGGCAGGGGCGGCACATAGGCTGCCGGTGCGTTCGCATCAGGCAGCTTGATTTCGGGCAGGTCTTCCAGAATTGCCTTGGGTACGCCAAGGGCATGCTTGGCGATTTCTTTCGCAACAGCGCTGTCCGCGCCGAATGCCGCTTCCGCCTGGCCTTTGAAATCCTGCATCGACAAAACGAATCCGGCGGTTTCGCCCAGGTCTTGCAGCGCCTGCAGCGCGTCTTTTTCATTTTTCAGGGAGACAGAGCGGTTCAGCTGGTGGTGGCCGACGATCACGCTGTTCTGGTGCTTGTGCAGCCAGGCATTGACTGAATCCGTATTGCGCTCAAGGGTGTTGAGGTAATCGCTGAGCTGATCCCGCATCTGCGACAAGGTCGAGAGGTCTTCGGGAAGCTTGAAATCGCCGTTCGACGGAAGGCTGTCGGCCATCGATGTTCCATCCTTGAATTGGTTAAGATCGAGGGGACTATAGCACCCTGATTTTTCTTATGCAAACACTTTCCGGAAAATGAACTGAAGTATTAATGTCGTAATATCAAGTAATTAGTTGATTCAGGCGTTAAAAAATCATAGAAAATGACATATCACAAGTCAGCAAGGAAAAAAGACCATGGAAATGCTTCAGGAATTCAAGAAATTCATCATGCGCGGCAACGTCGTGGACCTCGCAGTTGGGGTCATTATCGGGGCCTCTTTCAGCAAAATCGTCACTTCGCTGGTCGAGGATATCATCATGCCGCCACTGGGCCTGATTCTCGGCAAAGTCGATTTCAGTAACTTCTTTATCGCGCTGAGCGCAACCGACAAGACTTTCCCGACCATTGCTGCCGCCAAGGCTGCGGGCGTCAGCACCTGGAATATCGGCATGTTCGGCAATACACTGTTCCAGTTCCTGCTGGTCGCTTTCGCGATCTTCTTTTTTGTCGTGAAGCCTCTCAATAAAATGAAGGCAAAGGAAGAAGCCGCACCCTCAGCGCCGCCCGCACCCGCGCGCAGCGAGGTCCTCCTGGAAGAGATCCGAGACCTCTTGAAAAAGAAGTAAGCCATTTCCTCCGTCTTTGCATACGATGGTATGCAAAGACGGAGCGCAATCTTTAGTTGTTATTGTTTTTAGAGTACACTCCTGGGTTATGGAGACTTAAACAATGACGCTCAAATCAAAATTTACCTGGCTGAGTGCTGCCGTGATCCTGGTGATCGTACTTGCAGCGGCGCATGACTTTGTGATGACACGGATGCTGGCGGCTGATGCGAATGCCGAGGGACAAGCAGCCAGAATCGTCCGCGCGCACATGCATGCCGACATGATGCACGATGCTGTACAATCGCACGTCATGAAGGCGCTTTATGCGCGCGCCATCAATAACACTGCGCTGTTAAAAGAGGCAAAGGCGCAGGTACGTACCGATGGCGTGGCGTTTGCCGATGATATCGAGCATGCGTTGTCGATGAACCCACCCGACGACATCCGGCAGGACCTGCGTGTCATCGGGCTGCAGGTGACGGAATATAACACCGCGGCATCAGAACTGCTGGAAACGCCTGCTGCCCGAAATAGTGACGAACTCAAAAGATTCGATGGGGTGTTTACATCCTTGCGGGATAAAAACGATGCCGTATCAGCAAAGCTGTCCGCTTACATCCTCGATCTTGACAAAAAAGTAAATGATACGGCGGATACCGCGATCATCCGTCACCTGCTGGTCGCAGGGGTCGTCATGTTGTTTGCTTTGATGGTACCGCTATTCGCCCGCCGCCAGATTTTCGAGCCGCAGGAAAGGCTGATTGTGCTGATGAAGGATATTTCGGCAGGCCGACTGGATGGCGATGTGCCGTTCACAACGCGGACGGATGAAATCGGGCATATCGCGGCGGCACTTGCCATTTTTCGTCGCAATGTCGAGGAAAAGCGCCGGCTGGAAGCAGAGGCCTCTGCGCAAAAAAAACACAGCGAGGAAGAACGCCGCGGCGCGATGTTCAATCTTGCCGATAATTTCGAGGCCAATGTGAAAAGCGTGGCTGATACCGTCGCCTCTGCCGCGACCGAAATGGATGCTACATCGCGTGACGTCATGAAGCGCGCACAGGACAGCGCCGATAAACTCGGCAAACTGGTCATGGGCATCGCTGGCGCGTCGCAGAACGTGCAAACGGTCGCTGCCGCCACCACCGAATTATCCGCATCCATACGTGGTATCGCGGAGCAGGTGGAAAACGGAGAGAAAATCATGACCTCGGCCGTTGGCGAGGCGGAACGCGCCAATGAAACAGCCGAATCATTAAGCGAGGCCGCTGAAAAAATCGGCGGTGTCGTCGATGTGATTAACGAGATCACGGCGCAGATAAACCTGCTGGCTTTGAATGCGACAATCGAGGCTGCACGCGCGGGCGAGCAGGGCAAGGGGTTTTCGGTCGTCGCGGCCGAGGTAAAGAACCTTGCGGGCCAGACAACACTCGCGACCCGCCAGATCGAGGAACAGGTGAGCTTCATCCAACAGGCGGCATCGGACACCGTAGGCGTGCTGCAGCAGATATCCGAAACCATCAACGAAATGAATAAAATTTCGGCAACGATTGCGAATGCCGTGGTGGCACAGGGCACAGCAACGCAGGAAATCGCGCGCAACGTGCAGCAGGCGGCGGAAATTACACAGGATGTGTCGACGCATGCGACAGATGTGAAACTGGCATCGACCGGTGCCAGTTCCGCCGTCAGCCAGATGATCGCGGCTGCATCGGATCTGTCACGCCAGTCCGAAAGCCTGCGCGGTCAGGTCGGCAGTTTCCTGCGTGACATCAAAGCTGCGTAATTACTGGGGGGAGGCTTCCACAGGTTCTTCCGCGCGCGGTTTGAATACGCGGGCGAGAAAGATTTTTTCCTCTTCAAACGATTTCCTGTCAGCGTGTTCGTTATAGGCGACGGGAATGTTGAACCGTTTGCCGATTTCTGTCGCCTTCGGGTTCGAAAAGGCGTGCAAGGCGTCGGGATATACGATGTTTTTGAAATTTACGCCGGCAGCCTTCATTTCGGCCACGAAATTTTTGCGCTCCTGTTCCTTCACCATCTGGTCGGCACCGCCGTTCAGGACCAGCACCTGTGCCTTTACGCGGCCGGGTTCAGCGCGCTCAGGCGTCGACAAGCCCCCATGCAGGCTGACAACGCCGCGCAGGTCTTCGCCATGGCGCGCCATTTCAAGCGCGACCGTGCCGCCGAAGCAGTAACCGACCGCCGACATGCGCGAACCATCCACATTCGGCATCGTCTTCAGTTTGTTCAGTCCCGCCATCGCGCGGCTGTCCATCAGGCTGCGGTTATCATAGAAAGGCTTGGAGAGTTTCTGCGCCTCGTCCGGATTGCCAGCCGTTTTGCCGGTGCCGTACATATCAACCGCGAAGGCTGCATAGCCCAGCTCCGCAAGCTGTTCCGCGCGGCGGCGGGCATAGGCGTTGTGTCCCCACCATTCGTGGATCGCGATCACGCCGGGGCGCGGGCGCGGCGTTGAATCGTCATAGGCGTAATAGCCGGTTAGTGAAACATTGCCATCCTTGTAAGGCACCTCCTTGGTCACGACCTTTGCTTCCGCGGGTGAAGCAGTGGCGGCTATCAGCAGGGCAAGGGCGAGAAGCAGGCGTTTCATGGCAAAGTCTCCTGTATGAATTTTTCACCTCCACGTTAATCCAGCGGCAAGTCCCTGCAAACAGGCAAAAGTTTACTATCATTATTCATAACAATTGAACCGTAATCTATTGCCCACCTGCCCCTCTCCGTGCTATTTCTATGGCAAATAACTAATTACCATAGGACGTGGTTCACGATGTTTGGTTTCGGCGGGCCTGATACGCCCGAACAACGCGACAAGAAACTGCGGAAGGCTGCCAAGCGTGGCGATGCCGTGGAGATGACGCGCCTGCTTGATGCCGGTGCGGATATCAACGCGACCGGCGGTTTTTGGGGTAATACGGCGCTGGGGTGGTCCGCGGATCAGGGCCATCTTCATTGCGTGCGATTGCTGCTGGAGCGCGGCGCGAAAATCGATGAGCCCAATTCGCTCGGCTGGTCACCGCTCGTGAACGCGATTGTCAGCAACCACGTGCCGATAGTGGAACTGCTGCTGGAAAAAGGCGCATCGGTGACTGACAAGGACGCATCCGGCCGCACCCCGTTCGACAACGCGGTGAATTATAGAATGAAAACCATGGCAGAGCTGCTGAACAGACACGCCGCGAAACAGGCAGCGGCGCGTGAAACACTAAGCCGCGCGCGCGAGGATAAACTCCGTTTCGAGCGTGAAGAGGCAGATCGACGGGCATCGCAGGAATACGCGAATGTGGTGGTCATCAAGCAACGCGTGGGCGACCTGATGCTCGAAGACGTTTTCAATTTTGTGTCGCTGGAACGCCTGACGCTGGTGCGCAAGGGCGAAGACGGCCCGGTGGAAGCTATGACGCGCCAGAACATGGCCGATATGGATAACCGCACCATGCTGAATAAAGCGCTGGCAGAACACGCTAGCCGCGGTGGCAAATTCACGGAAAAAGACATCTTCCCCGATGATAAACCCAAAATTACGCGCCTGCCGGGCGGAGCATTATAAATGGCAACCGCGCAACAAAATGAAAAACTGGTGGAAGCCTGCAAGATTGGCAATATGCTCGTTGTGCAGCAATTAGTCGCCGAAGGGGCGGAGATCAACCAACAGGCGCGTAGTGGCCCCCTTTTCTACGCGGCGCATGGCGGCCATGGAGAATTGTTGAAATGGCTGCTGGCGAACGGCGCGGAAGTCGATATTCCTAATGGAAAGAAATCGACGCCTCTGATGGCTGCAGCAGAGCAGGGAAAGCTCGAAGCCATCAAGATCTTGCTGCTGGCAGGCGCAGATGCAACACGTAAAAATAATGACAACATGAACGCACGCGGTTACGCCGTGAGCCGCGAGAGAAAAAGCGTCGTCGCCTGGCTGGATCGTAATCCCGAAGAAATCATTTTCACGCGCAAGGTCGCCGACCGTACGCTGCAGGAAATTTTCAATTTCGCGCACAAGGAACGCGTGACGTTTATCCGCAAGGGAGCAGACGGAACGGTGGAGGCCGTGACCCGCCAGAGCTTCAGCGAAATTGACGATAAGTCCGCCCTGCGCCGTGCCTTCGCCGAATACAAAAAATACGGCGGCAAGCGCAGCGAAGATGAAGTCTTTTACAATGCCATCGCCAAGCCCTCCCTCTCCAAGCCCAAAGGTGTCGCATGACGCAGGCGCAGGATGCCCAACTCGCGGAAATCGCCAAGATTGGTGACGTGCCGCGCATGATGCAGCTGGTCGCGGCGGGCGCGCGCGTCAATTCTGATATAGAACATAGCGCGCTGGTATGGGCTGCGAATGAGGGACATCTGGAGGCGACGCGCTGGCTGCTCGATAACGGTTCCGACGTTGAATCGAAGAATCCCGACAAATGGACGCCGCTCATGAGCGC
>JBBRVE010000029.1:0-28753 GCA_038247245.1 Bdellovibrionales bacterium
CATGTTCAAACCCGGCATCCCGCAGCATCTCCGTCCGTCCCCGCTCCGCAAAGCGCAGGTAATTGGCGTGATAAACAATGCCCGCCGCATCGGTGTCTTCGTAATAAACGCGGATGGGCAGGATGTGGGGTGCGGACATTCTTTTCGCCTTTTGACGTCAAGAATACCCGATACGCCCGCGCCGGAACAATTGTTGAAATAAGGAATTATTGTGCAGGAGTTGTGCAATAGCACCTCTCCCGCACGCGGGAAAGGTGATGAGATCAATCCATCCCGCACGCCGCCCGCAACCGTTTCCGGCATTCCATCATCATGCGGCTTTTAATGAGGGCGTTGAGGGTGAGTGACGGCGGCAGCAACGGTTCCCAATGGGCGCGGAAGCGACTTTCGGCGGCCCAGATGGGCATGTTGCGGCGGCTGTGTTCGGCAAGTTCCTGGAACAGTTGCGGGTCGGTTTTATAAACCTGCCCGATCATGCGGTCGGCGATGTCCTGCGTCACGCCCAAACGCAACGTCGCTTCCTCGACCGGCAGGTTCGGCAATTCCTGCCCTGCGCGCAACGGATTGCCCAGCACGGGTGCATCCCCTACTCCTGCCGCCGCACGCGCACGGCGGCTGAGTTCATGCAAAAAATCAAACTGGCCTACCGAATTTTCCGGCACGGCCACGTGCTTCCCCGCCTCGTCGCGCACATAGGCAAAGATATTATTCGACGCATCGTAAAATGCGAAATCACGCGTTGTCTTTTCGGACTCCACAAATGCTGCCACCATCGCAGGCTGCGCTTCCTCCAGATGCTTCACCAGCGTATCGACCACACCTTGAGTCACTTGCGCACCGGCGGATACGGGAAGGATAGGGAGGGACATGTGCATTACTCCATTTTCAGCATCATATGGACGCAATCCATATCTATTTTCGCGGACGAGATATGATGCTTGCCGTAGCCGGTGACCCGGAAGCCGTTGCGGCGGTAGAAGGCTTCGGCATTGGTCGATGAATCCATGGCGAGGAAGCGGCAGCCTTTTTCTTTCGCATGGGCGATCAGGTCGGTGAGCAGGCGTTCGCCCACACCGCCGACCGGATTTTTGCGGACATAGACCGCGCCCAGCACGTTTTTCGACGGATTCACCTGACCGAAGCCGATAATCTCGCCGCCTGCCTCTGCAACCAGTGTATAAAATTCATCGCCCTCGATATGCCCCTGCAATTTTTCAATGCGCGCATCGGAAATTTCGGCGGGTGCCCATGCGTTGATGACGTCGGCGGGATAATAGGCGGCGGCCTTTTCACGCACGGCGGCGTGGTGCGCCTCGACAATGCTGCGCGCATCCGCGACCGTGGCGGGACGTATCAGCAAACCATTTGTCATCCGAGGTCTTCCTGCGAGGGGGTGTCGATCATCAACGCCATCTGGCGGTCTTTCGCGTTTTTCGGCAGCGGCAGGCCGAGGTATTTAAAACCCGCATCCGAAATCATCCGCCCGCGCGGGGTGCGGATGATAAGGCCGCATTGCAGCAGGTAAGGCTCGACCACTTCCTCCAGGACATCGCGCTGTTCGGAAAGCGCGGCGGCAATCGTTTCGATGCCCACAGGCCCGCCGCCGTAATGGTCAACGATGCAGCCCATGTATTTCCTGTCCATGCTGTCGAGGCCTGTTGCATCAACCTCCAGTTTCAGCAACGCCCTGTCGGCGATTTTAGCATCGACCTTTTTATCGCCGTCAACGGCGGCGAAATCGCGCACGCGGCGCGTCAGGCGTCCGGCGATACGCGGCGTGCCGCGCGAACGCTTGGCGATTTCGAACGCGCCTTCGGGCGTGATATCCATGCCCATGATTTTCGCGCCGCGCGCGACGATCTGCGACAGTTCTTCGGGTTTATAAAACTCAAGGCGCAGCGGAATGCCGAACCGTTCGCGCAAGGGGCGCGTGATCAGGCCGGAACGCGTGGTGGCCGCGACCAGAGTAAAAGGCGGCAGGTCGATGCGCACAGAACGGGCTGCAGGCCCCTCCCCGATGATCAGGTCCAGCTGGCGGTCTTCCATCGCGGGATACAGAATTTCCTCGACCGCCGAATTCAGGCGGTGGATTTCGTCGATGAACAGCACATCGTTCGGCTGCAAATTCGTCAGGATGGCGGCAAGGTCACCTGCCTTGGAAATCACGGGGCCGGAGGTGGCACGGAAACCGACATTCATTTCCTTAGCCACGATTTGCGCCAGCGTCGTCTTGCCAAGGCCGGGCGGGCCGAACAGAAGCACATGGTCGAGCGGCTCATTGCGCGATTTTGCGGCCTCGATAAACACCTTCAGGTTTTCACGCGCCTTTTGCTGGCCGGTAAAATCGGCGAGCGACAACGGGCGGATCGACAGCTCATCGGCATCCACGCCGGGCTGGCGTTCGGGGGAAATTTCGCGTGCGGGAATGGCGGAGGTCATGCGCTCAGCTCCTTCAGGCTTTCGCGGATCAGGTCGCCCAATGCCACATCATCGCCCTTGTCGCGCATGACATTCGATACCGCGCCGAATGCCTCCGCGCGGCCATAGCCGAGGTTGATAAGCGCGGAGACGGCATCGTTGCTGGCTGATTTCGGCACAACCGCGCCGGCCTTGCCCGTCTTTGCGCGCAGGTCGGAAACCTGTTGTTGAGCGGCGGCGCCCAGCGCCAGCTTGCCCGCTTTTTCTTTCAATTCTGTCACAAGACGCACGGCGAGTTTTTCGCCCACGCCATCCGCCTGTTTCAGCACTGCCTTGTCGCCCGACGCGATCACGACAGGCAATTGTTCAGGAGATACTGCGGACAAAATCGCCTGCGCCGCCTTCGGCCCCACCCCCTGCACGGTGCAAAGGATCTGGAACCAGTCTTTTTCCGCATGATCGGCAAAGCCGTACAGCAAAAACGCATCTTCGCGCACGACTGTTTCGATATGCAGGCTGACGGGCGTGCCCTTGGTCGAGCCTATTTTGCCGAGCGTGCGGTTAGATGCCTGCACCAGATATCCGACGCCGTTCACATCGATGATCACATTGTTCAGCGATACGCTGTCGATCAATCCGGTGAGTTTTGCAATCATCGCGCCGCCCCCGCCATGATGCCGCCGATTTTCATTTTGGTTGCGCCGTGATGCGCGTGGCAGATGGCGACAGCCAGCGCATCGGCCGCGTCGCTGGTGGCTTCAACGCCCTGCAACAAAATCTTGATCATCATTTGCACTTGTTCTTTTTCCGCATGCCCTGCGCCGACGACCGATTTTTTCACGAGGTTGGCGGGATATTCAGCGACCTGCAGCCCGTAATGTGACGGCGCCATCATGACCACCCCGCGCGCAAGGCCCAGTTTCAGCGCGGATGCGGGGTTCTTGTTCACGAAGGTTTCCTCGATCGCCGCATGGGTTGGCTTCCACAATTCGATCATCTTGGTGATTTCAACGAACAAATGGCGCAGCCGCGCGGCGGTTTCATGCTTGGCATCGGTCTTGATGACGCCATGCGCGATATGCTGCAGACGGTTGCCCGTGACATCGATCACGCCCCAGCCCGTTTTCTGCAAGCCCGGATCGATGCCGAAAATCCTCACGCGGAGAGCCTTTCCATCACAGCATCATCAACTTCGAAGTTGGAGAACACGTTCTGCACATCGTCTGAATCCTCGAGCGCCTCGATGAGGTCGATCAGTTCCTGCGCCTGTGCATGGTCGAGTTTAACGGTCATGTTGGGCCTCCAGATGATGCCAGCGCTTTCGGGAGCGCCGAATTTCTTTTCGAGTGCGTCTTTGACCGACAGGAAGTCTTCGGGACGCGTGATGATTTCATGCTTCGCATCGACGGTTTCCAAATTGACGGTTTCCACATTGTCGGCCCCCGCCTCTACGCCTGCCTCGAATATAGCATCAAACGAAGCAACCGTGGCGGGATAAGTGACGAGGCCGATTTTCGCGAACATGAAGGTGATCGAGTTCGTCTCGCCCAGCGTGCCGTTATTCTTGGTGAAGGCCGAGCGCACTTCGGCCGCAGTGCGGTTGCGGTTGTCGGTCAGGGCCTCGACGATGACGGAGACTCCGCCGGGGCCACGGCCTTCGTAACGGACTTCGTCATAGCTGGATGCGCCGGCGGCGTTGGGCATCGCCTGCTCCAGCGCGCTCTTGATGCGGTTGTTTGGCATGTTGTCGGCACGGGCGGCCTGGATGGCGTTACGCAACCGGGGATTGGCGTCGGGGTCGGGCAGGCCGGATTTGGCGGCGACGGTGATTTCACGCGCCCACTTGTTGAAAATCTTGGCTTTTTTCTTATCCTGCGCACCCTTGCGGTGCATGATATTCTTGAACTGGGAATGGCCTGCCATGCTGGTTGTCCGACGTGCGTTAAGAGTTAAAGATACGTTAAATCATATACGGTATAATGATGATGCTGTGCCGTTTTAGCACGGCTGTAGGCACCCGGAAAAGTGCGAAATGGCTTGATATTAAAGGACTGGCGCGCTATTTCTGAATACAGGGGATACGGGAATACTTTGATTTCATTACAGAAAACACGCGGCAGAGCATGAGTTACCAGTTCAAGAACATCACAGTTTTGGTCGTGGAAAGCACGCGGGCGATGTTTGACCTGACGCGTTCGGTGTTGCAGGCGTTTGGCGTGAACCAGGTCTATTCCGCCTATGGCGCGGATGAAGGTTTTGAAACCTACTGCCGTGTGAACCCCGACCTTGTGATCATCGACTGGTTGGAGGATCCTGCAAACGGCCTCGACCTTACACGCCGTATCCGCACCGACCCCAAAAGCCCCAACCCCTTTATGCCCATCGTCATGATGACGGGTTACAGCCAGAAAAAACGTGTGCTACAGGCGCGCGATTCAGGCATCACTGAATTCATCGTAAAACCATTTACGGCAAAGGCGCTGTACCAGAAAATTGAACAGCTGGTTGAACGACCCCGCCATTTCGTCAACAGCGAAAATTATTTCGGCCCCGACCGCCGCCGCAAGCGTGAGGGCGATTACAAAGGGCCCGACCGCCGCAGCGACGAACAGCCCGCTGTGAAGGCCGCAACCGCCGCCGTGAGCCTGACAAGCGCGGTTGCGAAAGCCAAGGAAATTAAGGCGCGTCACGACAAGGCTAATCCCGACAAAAAGGATGAATGGTAATTATTATGAACCAGCCGAACACAGACACATTTGAAGGCCAGAAAAAAGTCCGCAAAGCGGAGCTGATCTCCCCCCCGAACCGGTTGAAAGAAAAAGTCGGCCATGGCGGCATAGACGAAGCGGTACTGGGCAAGGCCCAAGAACTTCTGGAAAACAACACCGTCGATTTCAAGCCGATCGCGTTGATGCTGGTCGACCTTCTGCACGAAGCGATTTCCGATGCCAAGTCCAGCACCACGACAGGCGAGGACGCGATCGAGGCAATGCTCTACCCCGCCATGCAGTTAAAGGCGCAGGGCGGCATGTTCCATTACCCCCTGATTTCCGAGATCAGCAACATCCTCGTCAATTTCCTTGAAACCGTAACCGATACGAACAAGGACGTAATGGATATTGTGGTCGCACATAAAATGTCCATCAACGCCGTGATCGCCAGCCAGATAAAGGGCGATGGCGGCAAGGTCGGGCGCGAATTGCGCGATGCCCTGCTGGATGCTTGCGCACGGTATTACAAGAGTCGCAAGGCACAATAACCCGCCTCACATCAATATGAGATCGACTGGCATTCTGGCTAAATGGGAATGACGGTGGTTTATTGCTGTACTGAACCGGGAAATTAACGCGAAAGATTGGAAATGACGGCGGCGCGGTCCGACAGCGCGTCTTCCATCTGGTCGGTCGAACCTTCATGCGCGATGATGGCAACCCTGCCCTGCTGCGCAACGAACAGCAGCGCGGCGGCGGCATCGTTTTCGCCGTCGATGCAGGCGAATTCACCCTCCACAGTTTCGGCACCGCGCACGTTTTTAACGGGCGCGCTTTCGTTGTGGGCAAAGTCACCCTTACAGCGGGCTTTCGCCTGCTCCACATAAGCCGTCACGGCATCCTGCAACGTGCCGCCAGCCGGAATGGAGCGCTGCTCGGCAGCACCGAACAAATCTTTCGCCGTCCATGAATAGGTATTTCCGCGCTTGGTCGCAGGAACCTGCGAACGGGCGATGATATCGGACAGGAATGTATCGGGGGCAGCAACAATTTTGGCAGCGACCGGTGCAGGCACGGCAGCGGTCTTGGTGTCATCAAGCTTTATATCATCGGGGAATGTCACGTGCACGGCAGCGCGCGCGGCAGCCATGCCCTGCTCCGCGATCAGGCGCTGCTGCTTTTCGCGTTCAGCCTGCAGGTCGATATCTGCCTGCACAACCTGTTCGGCATTCTGGTGGTTTTCGGCCAGAAGCTTGCGGTTTTCAAGGCGAAGACGTTCAATCTCGTCCTTCAACGTCACTTCGGCGGCTTCGGTGCCGATATTCTTGCCGGGCATCGCATCCGGCGGAATCACGGGCACGCCGGAATCGAGCGGCGTTTTCACAGCGACCGTCACAGGCTTGAATTCTTTGCCAACCGAAATATCGCTGGCGCATTTCGTGAGCGCACTCAGCGCATCCTGCGTACCGTTGAGCGAGAAAGACAATTTCTGGCTGGCGAATGAAACGTCGAGAGAGCCTTTTTTCTGCAGACCCGAATAAAATTCGCGATCAAGCCCCATCTGGATCAGCATTACCTGTGGCGTGCCGGCCAGCGCGATCATCTTGCGCTTCACGGTATCGGCCGAAAGATCGACCGTATATTGCCCGCCCGATTTCAGCAGTTTTTGCGGGAAAGAAATGGCGAGCGAATTCGCCCCTTCCGCATCGCGCGCGACGACCAGCATATGGCCGCCTTCGAACACGTTTTTCATCGAGCAGAATTTAAGGCCATTGGTGGAGGCGACGTTGATCGGTCCCACTTCCCAGTCCTGTTTAGGCAGAGAGTCTGCCGCAGCGTTCAACGCTGCGACAAGCCCGCAAACGATGGCAACGAAACCGAAGCCGGCGCTTTTGCGGGTCAACCGCATATTACTCGATCACCAGAGTTTCAAAATCACTCTGTGACGCATCAGGACGGCCGTTGTAAACCGGCTGGCCGTATTGCGTACCAAAGGATGCGGCAGGCTGGTACACAGCAGGCGCGGTTTTGTCCTGGCGGATGTTGAAGCGGTACTGGCGTTCCGGTGCCGGCGACACGACCGCATCAAGTTTGCGGGCAGCAGGTGCGGTAGCCGGACGGCCACCACCCACGACGCTTGCAACGTTGTCGGCAAGACCTTTTACTTGCGCGCCATCGTCCGGGAAGCCGGAATGCAGCACAGCGTTGAAGCTGCCCGCATCCTGCCAGAATACCATCGCCGTGGTGTAGGTGTTACCGGGCATGGGGCAGGAAATATCCGCGCGGGCGAAGCTGCCCGACGCCGATTTTTGCACAGCGCCCATGTTGACGGACAGCTGGCTGCAATCGCCGCGATAACGTTCAATATATGTCTGTGCGTTTTCGCCGAACGTGTGGCCTTGCGTTGCAGTGTGTTCATACATGCCGCTCAGGCCGCTGGTCGTCCATTGGCGGATCTTGCCGTCGCCCCCGGTGAACTGAGCATCGTTGATGCCCGCATTTGCCAGTACTCTTTCGATGCTGCCCGCGCCATTACCTGAATTTGCGGGTACACGCACGGTTTTCGCGGGTTCGTACAGCGGAGTTGCCGTGACGGGAGCCGGAAATTCCGATGCGTCATCCTGCATTGCGGACGGCGTTGCAGCGGTGCTGCGCAGCGTCGGCATTGCGGGCGAACCGGCAGCCGTTTCGATGCGCGACAGGTCAGCAACAGGCGACGATTTCACGGTCGTCATCACAAGCTTGCGCACGGGTTTTTCAGGCGCGCTGAAGACCGGCGATGCGTCAGATGCATCATAGGCACGCGCGGCAGGCTTCGCGCCGGGCGCGCGGTGGTGCGACATGATGCGATCAAGGAACGCCGCAGCGCGGTTTTCATCGAATGCAGGGTCTTTTTCCACAGCGGGTGCAGAAACAATCGTCTTGGTAGCAACGACAGGCGTTGCGACAACCGCTTCAACCGGAGCAGCAGCAATGCGTTTCAGGTGAACAACAGGCTGGGCTGCAGTGCTTGCATGGGGGATCTTGCCCTCGAAGAAGCTGCGCGAGATGGTGGGTGCAGGCGTATCGTCGGCACCACCGGCTGCGGGCTCGATTGCCGCCATTTTGCGGTATGCCGCTTCGTTGGCACGTGCCGTTTCTTCGTCGCGGCCATTTTTGGTGACAGGCTTGCGGGTTTCGTTGCGGGCAACGATATCGTTCGTCACATCGCGTGCATCAAACTTGCGTGTCTTGACGGGCTTGCGCGACGGGATGGGCGCGGAAACGCTTTCTTCGGAGATGATCGGCGCTGCGAATTCATCATTCGATGCCACCATATCGTCGTCGGAACGAACGGGCAAAGATTTCGCCAGCCGTTGTGGCGCCGCGACCTTCTCAGCCGCCGAAATGCCGGAACCTGCCTGCGCGGCACGTTTGGTGGACTGCCGTTCTGTTTCCACTTGGGCGAGTTTTTCGCGGGCAGTTGCGAGTTCGGATCTAGCCATTTCAACTTCGCGCCTCTCGGAAGGCGCCGTAACAGGAGCGATGCGCGCCTGTTGTGTGGTTTGCACCAGCTTGCCGGACAGGGCAAGGTTTTCCGATTTCAGTTTTTCGATCTCGAATTCAGCGGAGGCAAGCTTCTGGTTGTTTTCATCCAGCGCCTTTTTCTGTGCGACGGTGTTCTTGCCATCTGCCTGTGCGTTGAACAGCTTGCCTTCCAGCTCTGCTGTCTTGGCTTTCAGGCTGTTGATTTCCGCCTGCGCGTCTTCGAGCTTTTTCGATTTTTCCTTGTCGGATTGCGCTTGCGCATCAGCCGCGACAGTCGTTTGCTTGGCGGCCGATTTTTGCAGCTCGGTCACTTGCTCGCGGGTAGTGTCCAATTGGCTTTCCAGCGTCGAGATGCGGGTATGCGCTTCTTTCAACTCTGTTTCAGCCTTGTTCACTTCGGTCTCGGCCGCAGCCAGCGCTTCGGCATGTTTTTTCGCGGCGAGGTCAGCTGCGGGCTTGTCGTCATCGTTCACGACGATCAGGCTCTTCCGCAGGCCCTGCATTTCGCGACGGACTACTGCGACATCGTCCTGAGCCTTGGTCGCGCGGGTCGTGGCGGCTGCGCGTTCGGATTCAAGCACGGCCAGTTTCGTTTCCAGCTGCGTGACATAGGTGTCTTTGCTCGCCAATTCGTCGGACAGTTGCTTTTGCTTCTGGGCCAGAGCGCTATCGGCGCTGTTGGATGCTTGTTTGGTGCGCTCCAGCAGTTTAATATAGGTCGCTTTCAATTCCTCAAACTGGAGTTCCTGACCGGCCATCTGCTTGCGCAGCTCTGCGCTTTCCTTGTCATGCGCTTCCGTTTCGGTTGCAAGTGACGCCTTGACGGCTGCCAGCTGTTTGCTGTCGCTGCCGGTCGCGGCTGCCATTTGCCTGGAACGTGCGGCGAGGTCCGCGCTTGCTTTCTCGGCGATTGCAACGCGTGCCTCCAGCGCCTGTTTTTCCTGTTCGGACTTCAGGACCTTCGCTTGAAGCTCGGCGAGTTTCTGTTTGTCGCCGCTGCCGCTTTTTTGCGCGGCGGTATTTTGCGTGAGTGACAATTCAAGCTGCCCTTGCAGCGCAGCCACACGCGCGGTCGATGCCTGTGCGGTTGCCTGGGCATCTGCGGCGATCTTTTGCGCATCCGCAGCGGATTTTTGCGTGGTTGCCAGCGAGGCCTTCAACGCATCCCGTTCAGCTGCGATTGCCGACAGTTTCGCATCGTATTCGGATTGCGTCGCCGACAGTTTGCGGGTGAGTTCGCTCGTCTGCGCGACACGCTCGGCGCTGATGCGCGCGAGTTCGGCCTGTTTCGCAACGAGGCTTGCCTTGAGTACTTTGTTTTCCGGCGCGGCGGATTTGGAAGCCTTGATCTTCACGGCCTCCTGTTTCACGGCAGCTGCTTTTTCATCGAGCTTTTCTTTACCGCGGCTGTATTCGTCAACCTGTTTCGCTGCTGCGGCGGTTTTCTCGGCTTCGACAGCCTCGACCTTGGCCGCGGCAGTTTTCTCGGCGTCATTCCACAGGATCTGTTGCGCAGATACGGCGGGCGCATTGGTCACTTCCGGCTGCACTTGCGTTTGTTGCGCGTCCCACAATTTTGCGGTCGCACCCGTTGTTGCGGCGGGAACAGCGGTGCCGGAGGATTTGGTGGAGGCGATCAGCTTGCGCTCGACCTGTTGTTTTTCATCGGCGATCTCGGCCGATTTTTGTTTCTGCGCGCCGATTTCAGCCTTCACGTTTTGCTGTTGCTCGTCAAGTGCCGCCAGCTGCGTGCGGGCGGTGGCATCGTTGCTTTCCGCTTTTGCTTCGACAGCGTCGAACAGCGCGTCTTTGTCTTTCGCATCGTCGGTCACGTTGGCTTCGGCCAGTTCGTCGCCCGAGATTTCGGCGAGTTCGCGATCGAGGGGCGCAAGCGCCGCCTTTTCGACTTCTTTCACTTCAACCGCAGGCATCTTGCCGGGGGCGGAAATGTTGCCGACCAGCGATTGCGAGCAATCGATCAGCTGGCGGTAGGATTGCGCGAATTTGTTGAGCGTGAATTCCACGTTCAGCGCGGGCAGGCCGACGCCCAGTGCCGCGTTGCCTTTCAGCGCATCATAGAATGCCTTGTTCTGGCCCACCTGCACGACGACCGAACGCTCCGACGTCGCGCGGCCGGGATATGTCCCTGCTTTGCTGCCGTTGGTTTTCAGCGCGACCTGGTACACATCGCCCGGCGTGAATTTCGCATCGGTCACATCGACCGCGACCGAGCCGTAACCTTCGGGGCTGAGCGCAAAGGCGAGACCGAAGTTTTTGTCAAATTTGTTGACCATCGCGCAAAAGGACTGGCCTTCCGGATCGACGATGCCGACTTTCCATTTATCAAGCTGCTTGAGCGTGCCGAGGCTGGCCGGTGTAATCGCCTGTGACGAGGTTGCAACAGTAACAAGTGCAGTCAGGGATACCGTCGCAAGGGCATTGGAAACGGAGCGGCGCATTGTTCACCTCGTAAAGGGGGTAACGTTTGAAATAATTATAGAATCTGATCCACCATAATAGGGATTCGCGGCCTTTTTTCCAGTCCCTTTTTGCGTATTGTAAGACGTTGATAAGGTTAGGTTATGAAAATGTGGTTTCTTTTTCTTACACATTATGTATAAATTCTATCTGTTTTATTTCTAACCCCGAACAAGTGTTCAGATGAAGAAACCAGCGACAGCCTTCAACACTATCGCCGCGCCCAAGACCTTTGCCGCCGCACTTTTCTTCTCGGGCGCGGAACAGGGCAATATAGGCATGGTGCGAGAGGTGCTGGCCACAAACCCGGAAGCAGTGCGCTGGGCAAAACCGGTCAAGGAAAACGATAACCCCTTCGCAACCGAAGAAACCGGCCTGATGTTGGCGGCACAGGGTGGGCATGTCGAAATAATGAAGCTGCTGATCGATGGCGGCGCCGAGCTAAATGCCCGACAGAGCCGCCGCTGGACGTCCCTGATGTATGCAGCGGAGGGCGGTCACGGAGATGCGGTCGCCCTGTTACTGGCAAAGGGTGCGGATACGGCGCTGAAACATGAAGGCGGCGATACGGCAGCCGTCATGGCTGGAAAACGCAAGGATTACGCGATTGCCCGTCAAATCAATAATGCACTGAAAGATCACGGTCTGGCCTTTTTCCAAAAGGGGCAACAGGCGATGACTGTACCAGCCACCGCCCGTTTCAAACCAAAACTGCCGTGATTTAGTTGCCCACCATCCCGAACATATAAAGCAGGATGATGACCGGGATCGGAATCCCGACAAACCAGAGAAGAATTGCTTTCATTTGTGTCTCCTTACAGGGTTCCAAGTCTTAACCTTCCTATGCTTAATGTACCCCATTAGTTCCCTTGTTTACTCCAAGCCTTGAATTCGCTAGGCTATTCACCATGACAAATACCTCATCATCACCCGTTAAAAAGTCCTTCTCCGAAAGCATGCTGTACATGTGGCGGAGCATCATCCTGATGGCTCATGCCGATGGCGTTGTGCATGAAAAGGAACGTCACCTCTTTGACCGCATTTTCGTCAAGATCGCGAAGGCCTATGACGCGACGCCGGAGCAAATGCAGCTCCTCGCCCGCGACCTTGCAGAGCAGCAGGATTTTGACGAGGTAACGCGCCATGTGACCGACCCCGAGCATAAGGCCGTGTTGGTTTATTTCGCGCAAGTTGTCGCGTCAATCGACGGCATTCTCGCCTATGACGAAGCGTCGATGATCGGCCGCCTGCAGGGCGCGTTTGGCTTGAAGCCTGACACCGAAGAAGTCATGAAAACGATCCGCGCCGAAATTTCGGAGCAAATGCAAAAGCGTAAACAACAAGTAGAAACCGCCACGCCACGCGAACCTATCCAGTACGCACTCGACGCGCTGTTGTTTCGCCTTGGCATGGAACGGCTGGATTAAGCGATGTCATTGCGCAAAAGGCTTTCGGACATGTTCGGTGATAAACAGGGCGTGGCGATCAAGCGCGTTTACAAAAAAATTGAATCCGGCGCGGAATGGAAAGACATCAAGGACGATGTGTTCCCCGAGGGCGGCAAAGTGGGCGCCCCCACCAGCGCGGTCGTCAGCGCCATTATCCTACATAAACGCTTTGATTTGCTGACCCCCGTTGCGGCGGAAGCCGGCGACTGGATCGGCGTGATCGACCTCGTGTATCGCAAGGGTGAATTCGGCAAAGTGCCCGCATCCCGCGCACAGGAACTGGAAGAAATTTACAGCGCATTGAAGGCCGCACCGAAACACGGCGCGAAACTGGCCGCGACATTTGTCGAGACCGTCGAAAACTGGTCTTGCCAGCGCGATTTCGAGGCAGGCTATGACTGGGCAAAAACGAAATCCGAATTCGTGCCCGTCCCGCCCCTCGGTTTGGCATCGCTCGCCGAACGTCCGATTGATACCAGCGCACTTGCCATGAAAATCCTCAACACGCCCGCCGAAATCCAGCGCGCGCTGGATGCCGCAGACTGGGTCGAAAGCGGCCACGACCGCGACGATGCCATCGCGAACCTGAAAGACTGGCGCGAAAAACTCGCCAAGACCCCGCCGAAGCCGACAGGGCCGGTGTTTTAAATTACAGCCAACGCTTCAGCATTTTCGTGACAACCGGCATCACCACCCAGGTGAGCAGCGCAACCATGCAGACCGCCATCACCAGCGACCGCAGCGCGATGTGCCACGGGTGGATCATGTCGCCCAGCAACACAGACAAAAACAGGCTGGTCGGATAAACGCCGATGCAGGTGATGATCGCCATCTTCCAGCGCGGCGGCGGATTGTGCTGGTGGCGGAACCAAGCCTCCAACCCTGTCAGGTCTTTATATTGCGCGGGGCCTTCGGTCATGGCAACCGCGCGCGCATCCCATGCCTTGAACATCTCCGACGCATAAAAGGCCTCCCGCCCCGGCAACACGCGGCGCATGATGGCGACATGGATGGGTGCGGGCATGGGAAATCCTTATACCGTCTGGAAGGCGAGCTTTTCGCCCCAGAACTTCTCGATCAGCGGCAAGGCCTCCGCCGAATATCCGGTCGAGAGGAACACGCGCTTGCCGCCTGTGGAGACGTTGTATTCGGGATGTTTTTGCAGGTATCCCTTCAGCGCGGCGGCGGTGGCCTCCGGCTGGTGGATGATCGGCACGCCGGCGGGCAGTTGTTCCGCAAACAGGTCGGCGACCAGCGGGTAATGCGTACAGCCAAGGATAACCGAGGACGGCGCGTGGCCGCCCAGTTCGCGGTCCTCCAGCTCCTTCACGAATTTCTGAACCATCGCACGCAAGGCTTCGCGCGGCGCACCCGCCTCGATTGCGCCCGCGAGCTCGGGGCAGGCCTGCTGCACGACGCGGATATCAGGTCGGCGTTTGCTTATTTCGAACGGGTAATTGCCGGTGTCGACTGTGCGGGCGGTTGCGAAGACGGCAATCGTGCCGCCGCTTTCTTCCTTGGGCGCGTCATGCCAGCTGACGCCGGTTGCGGCCTCGATCGTCGGCACGACGATACCAATTGCATTGCGCTTGATGCCGTCCTGTTTCATGCGCACGGGCAGCCATTGCTGCTGTATCCAGCGCAGCGCGACGACCGATGCCGTATTGCAGGCGACAATCACCAGCGTCGCGCCTTGGGAAAACAACGCCTCCAGCCCCGCGCAGGTGAGCGTCAAAACCTCGATCGGCGGGCGCGTGCCATAGGGTGCGTTTTTATTGTCGCCCAGATATACAAAATCCTGCTCCGGCAACGCATCGATCAGCGCGCGGTGGATGGTCAGGCCCCCGAAGCCGCTATCAAAAACACCGATCATGAATTTTTACCGTCCATGAGGCATTTTATGCGCTTGTCCGGCCTTTGGCTATAGATTATACGTCACCGATACTGAAAGGCTTAAGGAAAGCCGTGCTATTTCAGCGCTGCCGCTGCGGCATCCTTGCAGCGGAAGCCGGTCGTGACCGTGCCGTCGGGGTTGGTGGTGCTGACACGTTCGCACATGACCTGCCCGCTTTCCTTGGCGACGGTGAATTTCATGTCGGCAATGGATGTGCCTTCTTCTTTCAGCATCTTCTCCATGAATTCGCGCATCTTGGTGTTGCTCTGCTCGTAAAGCGACAGGGCAAGGTTATACATGTTCATGTCGGGCGTGCCGTCGCGCTTTCTCATGGTCGAAATGACGGTGGCGACGCGTGCGGTTGCGCATTCTTCGCTGAATTTGTCGTTACGCTTGCTGATGCTGCCCATGAGTGGCACGTTGAATTGGTATCCGTTACGCTCCACGCAGTCTTGCGTGCCCGTGTAATTCATGGTGGCGCAGCCGCCGAGAGCGGCGAGCGCGAAAGCGGCAGTAAGGCGTTTGGCAATCAAGACAACCATGGCAGTTTCTCCTGCGAACGGCAGGCGCGCGGCGGTTGAAGGCCGCGCGCCACCGGACTTGGTGTTACTTCTTGCAGCCGCAATCGGGCGCAAGCGCGGCGGGTACAACCGGTTTCGGTTGTTTGACCACGACGCGGGTTTCCTTGGTGTGGGTTTCCACCGTATGAACAACCGGGTTGACGATCAGCGTCACGCCGTTTTGCTGTTGTTGCGCGCCGTTATTAACGGCGGGCAGCGGTGCGGGCGGCAGTTCTTTTTTCTTGAACGCTTTCGCGCCGAAGATGCTCATGACCGAATCCGGTTCGGCATCGCCGTTTTTCTCGGTATAGGCGTTGATGCGTTCAACGGCTGCGTCCATCGCGGGTTTCGCGTAGTTCGGCAGCGCCTTGATCAGCATTTCGATTGCGAAGGTTTCTTTCGCAACATCGCCGTTTGCGCGGTTCCAGACTTCGAAGGCGGATTTCACGGCCGAGCATTGCTCGATGAATTCCGCGCGCTGGTTGCCGCCGCCAAGGCCGACGCCGGTCGAACCGAATACGTTGGCGGAGAAGCTCCAGCCGACAACGGCAAGGCAGTTGTCAACTGCGCCCGACAGGTTCGGCGCGTTGGTGCCGACGAAAGAACGGAAACTGTTCACGGTCGACTGGCTGGGTGCGACGGTGATCGGGCCGGTGGCTGCATTGGCTGCACCGCCTGCGGATTTCACGTCGATGGTGCCGGTTTGCGCGTTGGCGCCGTTGGTGTTGGTGATCGGGCCTGTTTCAGCGTTTGCGCCGTTGGTATTTGTGATTGCGCCGGTTTCGGCTTTTGCACCGGCGGTTGCGCCTGCGCTGGCGGCTGCATTTGCGTCTGAAATGCCGACACCGATGCCGGTGCCGTTCGCCTGTTGGGATTGACCCTGATTTTGGCCTTGGTTCTGGCCTTGGCTCTGGCTCTGGCCTTGCGATTGTCCCTGACCTTGCGACTGTGTCGGCGCGGGGGGCGTCTTGACGGGTTCTTGATGATTGCCCGTCGCGTAAGCCGAGCCGCCGAATAACGCTACCGCTGACGTAAACGCCAGGGTCC
The DNA here is from genome assembly GCA_038247245.1 of Bdellovibrionales bacterium. GTDB lineage: Bacteria > Pseudomonadota > Alphaproteobacteria > Micavibrionales > UBA2020 > JAPWJZ01. The sequence goes on from JBBRVE010000029.1 coordinate 16,085, forward strand.
TCAATGTCTTGTTCATGATATTCCCTCTGTGGATGTATAGATTTTTTTAAGCAATTCAGGCTCGGTCGCCGGCTATTCCCCTGCTGACTGGCCCCCTCTTGCCGACGGAAGCTAGCGTCCGGCGAGTGATTACGTCAAGAAATTAATTACATAATTTTAATTGATCATTTCAAAACAAGGGCGTATGTTGCGCCGCAGGATAAAAAAAAGAGGTGTGCAAAATGGCATTTTTCATTGCCGCCGCGCCGACTCAGGCTGCGGAATATGAAACGGACGAGACCCTGAAATTCAAAAAAGATAAGGGTTTTCTGACGCGATTTTTCAACAAGGCGGTCGAAATAGGTACGCGCGCGGCGGTGACAAACGTCATCAAGATCGCGGCTGTCTCCGCTGTTGCGGGCGCGGGGCTTTCATCTGTTGCGACGCTTGCTGTTGCATCTGCGGCGTCGGGTGTTGGCGCTGCGCTTTACAGCTATGGACGCGATACGTTCACCGAGTGGCGGCAGGCGCGCGCGACGGGCGCAAAAATAAACTGGCGCGATCCCGCAAAACTGAAGCGCGCGAAAATTGCGCTGCTGACGGGTGTTGCGGGCGGCGCGTTCGGCGCATGGCTCGCGGGTACGGAATTTTTCCATGCGGGCATCGAGTACGCGAAAGAATTTGCGGGCAAGGCGTTTTCGCTGATGGTTCCCGCCGCCGCTGCCGCCGAACTTCCGGTTGGTGCGGCGATGGCAACAGCGAAAGAAATTTTGCACGCCCCGGCTGCGCAGCCGAACGTGCTGGCGCGGTTGTGGGATATGTCGATGAAGTCGGATCAGGCGACAGGAAAATTCGCCGCCTATATGCTGAAGGCAGATCCCGACAGCCTGCAATCCGTCTCGCCGCAATTCCTGAAGGATCGCGCGCATGATGTGCTGCGCCTGAAAGACATTCCGTGGCAGGACCGCCTGACCATGGCGCATGACCTGGCCGAAGCCGCCAAGGAACGCGGCAACAAGCAGGCTGTCCAATTCCTGAAAGACCTGACCAAGCTGGGTTACCACGCGCCAGTAGAGATTGTTCAGATTATGGAGCCTGCGATTGCAGCACCCGCCGCAATCGTTATGCCCGCGATTGTCACTCCGGAAATCGCGCTGCCTGAAATTAACGCAACAGGAATTATCCCGCCCGCCTCCGCCACCGTTTTCAACGAAGTGGCGACTTGCACTGTTGCAGGTGACGCCGAAGGGCTTTATGGCATTGACTGCGTGACGCATACCGCGACCATGCAGCCCGGCGATTACGTCAGCTTCGTCGACAAATCGCAACCACTGGTGAAGATATCGACGCCGCTGTTGCCCGGATCGGTCGAGATGCCAACGGCGTCTTTCATGCATGAAAACGTCATGTCGGACGGTGTTTCGCGCCTGAATACGCTGCGCCAAGCCATAGCAAAACCGACCTTGGGCATTTAAAATAACTTATAATATTTTCTTAAAGTAATTCTTCAAGTATCGGGATAAGCGGAATATCGGCGGGCGGCATCGGGTATTGCGCGAAGTCTTTTGGGTAAACCCATGCGAAGGCTTGACCTTCCTTGCCAACCACAACGCCCTTCCACACGCGGCAGACGAAAGCCGGCATGAACAGGTGGAATTTCTCGTAGGTGTGGGAGGCGAAGGTTAAAGGAGCAAGGCAGGATGTCTTGGTATCTATACCAAGTTCCTCGTGAAGTTCACGGATAAGGGCATGTTCGGGAAGTTCGCCCGCTTCGATCTTGCCGCCAGGGAATTCCCACAGGCCCGCCATATCCTTGCCTTCGGGGCGTTGCGCCAGTAATACACGCCCGTCACGGTCGACAAGCACGGCGGCAACCACATAAACGATCTTTGACGGCAGCGCAGCTGCCGGTGCGTCGAGGTCGAAACAGCCGGACATATCAAGCCTTCGGGGTATTGTCTTTTGGTTTTGCGGGAGCAGCGGCGGCTGGCGTTGCAGCCTTGTGCTTCTCGTAATCCGCTTGCAGGTTCGGATAGATCGCACCCAGCAGGCGGGCATCGAGCAACGCGCCGTGACCGTTGTCGTCGCGTTCCTTGCGGCTGACGCCGTAACGGTCCAGAACCTTGTCGAGCGTCGCGGCTTTTTCACCGAACATCTGTTCGGACCAGCGGCGGACGTTGGTCCATTGCTGGTCAGGGACTTCCTTCACGCCGGCTTTCTGGAATTCCATGTTCATCATATTGATGTCGAGCGTGTAATCATTCGTCGTGCGGCAGGTGATGACGATCTGGTCGTCACCGATGAAATCGCGGATCTGTTTCGCGACGATTGCGAATTTGGGTTCATCCTTGACCCGTGCATCGTCGATGCCGTGGATCTTGACCACTTCTTCGGGGATGTGGCGGTCGGGGTTGATATAGACATGCAACTCGCGGCCGGTGGGTTTCTTGCCCACCATTTCCACGATAGCGACCTCAACGACCCGGTGGCCTTCTGACGTGAAAAGGCCGGTGGATTCCACATCGAGGACGAGCTCGCGCGGGCCCTGCGATTTTTTGTCGAAAATTTTCAAAATGCTCATGTCATAAGCAGTACCCCGAAGCCGTGATTCCGTCAATAGGCGGCGCGAGTATGAATATTACCGCTTTTTGCGGGTTCAATATCAAGGACCGGTCAGACACGAAACGGTTTGTACTGTAAGCCGTTGGTCTGGCATAGATTTTCGATGCAAAGGGAGAACCGTCATGATCGAATTAACATCTTACGACATATAAATGGGTCGACAGCTCCAGCGCGAGACACCACATATATCCCACACATCCGAAAGCACCATTTCCTATATGGATCAGGTCGCCTTCGCCGCAACGGAAATGGAATATATCTCGGGCACCACTCTGAATGCCCCGCATCACGCGGAAACCCGACATTAAGTTTTCACAATGACAATAAAAAAACGGCGCCTTGCGGAGCCGCTTTTTTATTGGTGGCCTGAAGCCGGATTAATCCTGTTTGCCTTCTGCTTCTTTTTCTTCCAGAAGCTGCGCCGCGTTTTTGGGGCCGCCTTTTTTTGGAGCTTTTTCTTTTTTCACGGGCTTTTCGTCCGCTTTCGCTGCCTTTTCGGCAGCGTCGGGTGTTGCCGCTTCGGCGTTGAGCGGATTGCCGTTTTCATCAAACAGCTTCACATTCGCCTTGCCGCGCAGGTCGGTTACCACATCCTTCAGCGCCTGCTGCGACAGCTGGCTGCGGATCGCGAGTTCGACTTCGGCAAATTTAGGTACCTGACGTTCGCGTTTTTCCTCCAGCTTGATCACATGCCAGCCAAGTTCGGTTTTGACAGGCGTCTTGGAATAGGTACCGGGCTTCATCTTGAAGGCGACGTCGGAAAATGCCGGGATCATTTCATCCTTCAGGAACCAGCCGAGATCGCCGCCGGAGCGGGCGTTGGGGCCGGAGGAACGCTTGGCCGCAATTTCCTCGAACTTCGCGCCGGCATCAAGGTCCTTGATCGCCTGCACGGCTTCTTCTTCGGAGGGTACGAGGATATGGCGCGCATGCACCTCGACCTTGCCCTTGTTTTCTTTTTCAAACTTGGCGTAAGCGGCCTTCACCTGATCCTGACTGACCTTGCTTTTCAGCAGGCGCTCGAAATACATCTGCTTCACCAGCTGCGCCTTCAGGATTTCGACGCGATGCTTGAAATCTGCGCTTTCATCGATCTTGGCGGCGGTCGATGCGTCATCCAGCAATTTTTCGTTGATGATCTGGTCAACCACCAGCGGGAACACTTTTTTCTTGTCCACGCCTTCCAGCTTTTGGCCCAGTTCCTTGATCGCGTTATCAACGTCTTTTTTATAGATCTTGGTGCCATTGACGATGGCGACGGTGGTGTCGGCGGCAAGCGCGGGAACAGCGCCAAAAAGGACGGCAGCGGCGGCGAGAGCGATCACCTTGTCACGAAACAGCATAGGTTATTCTCCATAGGGTTATTTTACGAAATCCGGTAGAACTGCCCGCCACGCGGATAACTTGGCTTTCTGTAGGTGATATAAAGCCGTTTCCGTCTCTTTGGCAAGGGTTTTAGCAAAGCTTTTAACAAGCGTTTTCAGGGGTAAAAGCCTTGATTGACTTCATATCAATGTGGTTTATATCTGACGGGACATAAATAAGGACAAGCGCAATATGTTTACGACTCTCGCCCGCAAAATGTTTGGCACCGCGAATGACCGGATCATCAAGGGCTATCGGGGCACGATTTCGAAAATCAACGCATTGGAGCCCGCTATACAGGCTCTGTCGGATGCCGAGCTGTCGAACCAGAGCGATAAGTTCCGTAAAGAGCTTGCCAGCGGCAAAACGCTTGACCAGATCCTGCCCGAAGCCTTTGCCACGGTGCGCGAAGTTTCCCGCCGTACGATGGGCCAGCGCCATTTCGACGTGCAGCTGATGGGCGGTATCGCCCTGCATGAAGGCTACATTCCCGAAATGCGCACGGGTGAAGGCAAAACCCTGACCGCAACCCTCGCCGTGTACCTGAACGCAATCGAAGGCAAGGGCGTGCATGTGGTCACCGTCAACGACTACCTCGCGCAGCGCGACGCCAACTGGATGAGCCCGATTTATAAAATGCTGGGCATGTCGGTCGGCTTTATCCTGTCGAACATCACCGATGAAATGCGCCGCGCGTCCTACGCCTGCGACATCACCTATGGCACGAACAACGAATTCGGCTTCGATTACCTGCGCGACAACATGAAATACGCGCTGGAGGACATGGTACAGCGTCCCTTCAACTATGCGATCGTCGACGAAGTTGACTCGATCCTTGTGGACGAAGCCCGCACGCCGCTGATCATTTCCGGCCAGGCGCAGGATTCCGCAGAATCCTACCGCACGATGGACAAGGTGATCCCGAAACTTGAAGCCGCCGATTTCGAAATCGACCTCAAGCATAAAACCGTCATGTTGACCGACCAGGGCAACAACCATGTCGAGGAAATACTGGGCGAGATGGGCGTACTGACCGATGGCGGGCTGTACGATCTGCAGAACATGGGCTTGATCCACCACGTCAATCAGGCCTTGCGCGCGCACAAGCTGTTTTCATCGGATGTCGATTACATCGTGAAGGACGACGCCGTCATCATCATCGACGAATTCACCGGCCGCATGATGGAAGGCCGCCGCTTCTCCGAAGGCCTGCACCAGGCGCTTGAAGCCAAAGAAGGCGTCAAGATCCAGAACGAAAACCAGATCCTTGCCTCGATCACCTTCCAGAATTATTTCCGCATGTACCCGAAGCTGGCCGGCATGACCGGTACGGCGCTGACGGAGAAAGCGGAATTCGAGGCTATTTACAATCTTTCAGTTGTTGAAATCCCGACCAACAATCCCATGATCCGCAAAGACCAGCACGACGAAATCTACCGCTCGGCGCTGGAGAAATACGATGCGATTGTGGCGCAGATCCGCCAGTGCAATGAACGTGACCAACCCGTGCTGGTCGGCACGACCTCGATTGAAAAGTCGGAACTGCTGTCGCGTCACCTGAAAAAAGTCGGCATCGAGCATCATGTCCTGAACGCCCGTTATCACGAACAGGAAGCCTTCATCATCGGTCAGGCCGGGCGCCCCGGCGCGATCACGATTGCGACCAACATGGCCGGCCGCGGTACCGACATCAAGCTGGGCGGCAACCTTGAAATGCGCCTTGCTCAGGAAATTCCCGCGGACGCTGACGAAGTCACGCGCGCCCGCATGACCGCCAAGATCACGGCGGAAATCGAGGAAGCGAAGGAAATTGTCCTGCGCGCAGGCGGCCTGTTCGTTCTTGGCTCCGAACGCCATGAATCGCGCCGCATCGACAACCAGCTGCGCGGCCGCTCCGGCCGTCAGGGCGACCCCGGCGCGTCCAAATTCTTCATCTCCCTCGAAGACGACCTGATGCGCATTTTCGGGTCGGAAAAGATGGACATGTTCCTGCAGAAAATGGGTCTGAAGCCCGGTCAGCCGATTATCCACCCCTGGATCAATTCCGCCATCGAACGCGCGCAGAAAAAGGTCGAGGCGCAGCACTTTGAAATCCGCAAATCGCTGCTGCGTTTTGACAACGTGATGAACGACCAGCGTAAGGCCATTTACGACCAGCGCCGCGAGATCATGAGCTCGGAAGATTCATCCGAGCTTCTGAACGATATGCGCCACGAAGTCGTCCACGGCATTGTTGAAACAGCGATCCCCGCCGGTTCGTATTCCGAACAGTGGGACCTTCAACTGCTGAAAACCGATGCGATGCGCTTCCTTGCCCTCAACATCCCCGCCGAAGAATGGGCGAAGGAAGAAGGCATGGATGAACATGTGGCGACCGAACGCCTGCTGAAACTGTCGGAGGAAAAACTGGCCGCGAAAACCGCGCAGGTGCATCCGGAACAGCTGCGCATGCTGGAAAAGTCCCTGCTGCTCGATATCCTCGACCAGACGTGGAAAGAACACCTGCTGGCGCTTGAATACCTGCGTCAGGGCATCATGCTTCGCGCCTATGGCCAGAAAGACCCGCTGAACGAATACAAGACCGAAGCCTTCGCGATGTTCCACGACATGCTGGGGCTGCTGCGCCAGCGCGTGACCGCCGCCATGGCATGGGTCGAACTGCATTCCGAAGCACCGGCCGAAATGCCGCGCCGCCCGGAGCCGAAAATGGTGCAGTCGCGCGGGCCCGATCCCGCACGCCCGCCCCGCCCTGAAATGAAGGACACGACGCCCGTTTATGCCGGTTCCGTCGAATTCCAGCAGGACGATCCTGAAACATGGACCAAAACCCCGCGCAACTCGGCCTGTCCCTGCGGCAGCGGCAAGAAGTACAAATATTGTCACGGTCAGGCTGAATAATTAAAAAGGAGAGCGGCATGGCGGCGGAAAACGAGATCACGCTCGCGCTATACCAGAGCCTCTCGACGCTTGCCGACATCATCACCCTGCGCGAAGCAGGATCGATGGATCACCAGCGTAACGTGTCGCAAATTTCCCGCACGATCGCCCAGCTGATGCGCATGGACGAAGACGAGATTGAATCCATCCGCATCGCCGCCACGCTGCATGACGTCGGCTTTATCCTGATACCGTCCGGCATTCTGACCAAGCCCGATGTGCTGACCGAACAGGAACGTGCTGTCATCCGCCAGCACCCCATCCATAGTGCGGAGATCATCAAGAACATCGAATTCCCGTGGCCGGTCGCCGAGATCGTGCTGCAGCACCATGAACGCCTTGATGGCTCCGGTTATCCGCAGGGGCTGAAGGGCGACGACATTATGCTGGAGGCACGGATTATTGCCGTCGCCGATGTCGTGGAATCCATGCTCTCCCCGCGCCCGTGGCGCAATGCGCTGTCACTCGAAGACGCGCTGGCCGAAATCACCACCGGCAGCGGCGTCAAATACGATCCATTGGCGGTCGAAACCTGCGTGGAGCTTTACACCAAACAGCGCTACCGTCTCGACCCCGAATATTACGGCCGCGGTTAAGCGGTGAAACAGTCCTTAGCGCACAAGCATCCGCTGCTCCGCAACGCGCTGCAGACGTTACGCAGCAATCCCAAATATTTCTTCATCGCCGCGCTCTGCCTTGCCGGATTTTTTGTTTTCAGCATATTGGCGTCCGAAGTGAATGAAGGCGAAACCGCCGGCATCGACAAACAGCTGTTATTGATGCTGCGCAACCCCGCCGACATCACCGACCCCATCGGCGGCCGCTGGCTGGAGGAAGTCATGCGCGACATGACCGCCCTTGGCGGCGCGCTGGTGGTGACAACCATTTCCATCGTCGGCTTCATCTACCTGCTGGTGGCACGGCAGACGGCGCGCGCATGGTATCTGGCCGCATCCATCGGCACCGGTTTTATCTTCAGCAGCCTTTTGAAATACGGCTTCGACCGCGCCCGCCCCGACCTTGTGCCGCATGGCTCGGTCATCTATACCTCCAGCTTTCCAAGCGGCCATTCCTTGATGAGCGCGCTTGCCTACCTTACATTGGCGGTACTGATGGCAGAGGCGCAGCCGCACAAGGGCATGAAAATATATTTCGTGTGCGTGGCGGCAACCATCACGATCCTGACGGGCATTTCCCGCGTTTATCTTGGTGTCCATTGGCCGAGCGATGTGCTGGCCGGATGGCTGGGCGGCGCGTCATGGGCGATGATGATCTGGCTGATCTGGGCGCGCATCCTGCACACCGGCAAGAACCGCCGGAAATAATCACTTCACCACTTCCGCGTTTTTCAGGCGGTAAAACACGCCGCTGTCGGGGTCTGCAGGCACCAGTTCCAGCACACCCCTTACCGTTATCGGGTCATAGGAAAATTTGGCCGGTTTCTTTTCGGCATGCACCTCGATCACCAATGCGGGCGCGACGTGGTAATGGAACGGGCAGCCGACCGGAAAAGGGCCCAGCAAAAATTCCTTCTGCCTGTCGGATGAATCGAGCGGGAACATGAAACCCTTTACCGTGATTTCCGTACCCGCGAGCGATTTTACCGCAGGCGTGAAGATGGGTTTGTAATACTGGTAATCATATCCGTCCTTGTCCTTCCCCTCGATATTCTTCTCCGCCGTCGCGCCCAGCAGTTTCCAGTCGGTTGCCCCCTTCGGCACATCGATATAGTTTTTTGCAAGGTCTTTGAGCGTTTGCGACGGGCTGTCCATGGGCCCTAAATCAATCGTGCCGGAAATGCTGGATGTGCCGGTGGAATATTCCACCTTGTCGAGCGCCTGCGCCGGCGTGGCGATCAGCAATAAAATGGGGATGATAAAATTTTTCATGCGCGCCCCCGTGCCAGCAATCCGGCAATATCCGTCCGCGCCGCCGACAGCGCAGGCACAGCCGCGGCAAACAATCCTGTTGCACCGCCCATCAGCAGCAGCCAGCCATCGAGCGCATCGAATTTCAGGAACGTTGCGGGTGCCACAACACCGCCCAGGCTGGCAATACCCGCCGCCATTTCATAGGCCAGCAGGTGGCCCAGCGTGATACCCGCAACCGTGCCGGCACTGGCAAGCATCAGCCCCTCCGCTGCAACTGTCGCCGCCAGCGTTTCTGGCGATGCGCCAAGCACGCGTAACACGCCAAGGTCATACCGCCGTGCGGCCAATGACGAGGCAAGCGATGACAGCAGCATCAACGCCGACAGCGCGACAAAGCCGATGCCCACCGCCGTCAGCAGGTCACGCCCGAAACCGAGGCTTTGCGACAACCTCGCCATTTCATAGGAGGGGCTGGCCGCGATCATGTTCGACGTCGCATTGATCTCGCGCGGCAGCGACATGATGGCAATCGGGTTTTTGACCTTCACCAGCAATGCCGTCACTTGGTGCGAGACCTGCAAATCTTCCGCCGCATCGGGGTCGCCGATATCGGGGTGGCGGTGTAGTTCCTGCACGCTGCCGAGCGATGTAACGATCAAACGGTCAAGCACCGTGCCGGTCGGTTTCAGCACGCCGGTGATTTTATAATCATGAAAATGATGTACATCGTCGCCATCCGCCGCCAAGCCGTGAACACCCGCGAAACTGTCGCCGGTTTTCAGTCCTGTCAGCGCACCTGCTACTGCATCGAATGGCACGGCAAAAACTTTGCCCTGCGCATATTCCGCGCCGTAATGCGCCAGATATTCCGGCACCGTGCCGACAATCCGAAACCCGCTATAGTTATCACCCAGCGCGATGGGAATGATGGATTTCACCTTGGTGTTATGCCGCAGTTTTTCCATGTCCTGCATGTCGATGTTTCCGGTCGGCACATCGGCGTGATAGACGCTCGACAATACCAGTTGCAGCGGGCTGCCCTTTGCCCCTACCACAACATCAATGCCCTGCGCGTTTCGCAGGAAACCGTCCTGCACGCCCTGCGACAGTAATAACAACGCGGCCAGCAGCGCGACGCCTGCAGCAGCAGCGGTCACGCAGAGCCCCGATTGCAGCGGGCGGGAACGGATGGAGGATAGTGCGAGTGATAACGCGTTCATGCGATCTCCTTCACCCGCGCATCAAGGCGGATGATTTTTGTGAAACGGGAAAGGATACGGGTGTCATGCGTCGCCACGATCAGCGCAGATTTGGTTTCCGCCGCCTGCGCCACCAGCAAATCCATCACCGCATCGGCATTTGCATCGTCAAGCGCGGATGTCGGCTCATCCGCCAGCAGCAATTGCGGCTTGTTCAGCACCGCGCGCGCAATGGCGGCACGTTGCTGCTCGCCATGGCTCAGCGCATCGGGCTTGCGCTGCGCCTTGGCAGCCAACCCCAATGTTGCCAGCAATGCGTCAATCCTGTCCTCGTACCGCGCCATGCCAGCCATATCGGCGGCAAGGGCGATGTTTTGGCGCAGCGTCAGCGCGGGCAGCAGATGGAGCGTCTGGAACACGCAGCCCACATTCTTGCCCCGCCATTTGTCACGCGCGCGGGGCGACATGGCATAGACATCGCGCACATGAAAATTAACCGCACCGGAAGTGGGGCGCAGCAACCCCGCAATCACGGACAGCAACGTCGTTTTGCCGCAGCCGGATGGCCCCAGCAAGACAACGCGGTCATCGAATTCTACGGATAAATCGGGAAAGGTCAGCAGCGGCGCGTTTTTCCGCGCCACGGATATGTTTCGTGCATCAAGCATGGGGAAATTACTCCAAAAATTTCAGGGTCGGGCTGAAAGATCAGGAGTATGCAGGCGGTGCGCGGGCGTGGAACGGGTTGACGGTGGTGAAAACGCGGAACAGCGCGGGAAGCGCCCCGCCGAAATCCACGCGCGCAAATTGCAGCGCGACGAGCACGGCGACCGCCACCATGCCAAGGCTGTGCGCGGCGAAGGCAACGGGGCAATCATCGCCCAGCTGTTCCGATTGCGCCTGTTCCTTCAGGTGCGCGGGATAATGCGCGGCAATCGCCACCTGCGCCGCCAAGAGCATCAGCAGCACGGCAGGCAGGAGGAATTTCGATGTAACGGCGCGCCAGTTCATGGCGCAAAAGCTAGGCCTCGCCCAGTTGCGAGTCAATAGCAACAGCCAGGCACCTTGATTTTGCTGGGTTAAAAGTTAATTGCATAATCCGGCACCCGTGCTATCCTCCTCTCACAATCACATTCACGAGGTTTTCGCATGTCCGATCTGACCAAAGATTTCGGCGCTTCCGCACCCAAGGCAAAGGCAGAGCCGAACCGCGACAACATCAACCTTTTACTGCTGTCGAACGGCGCGCTGGCGCAGAAGCGGAACGAAACCATTCAGGAACTGTTCGGAGCTTCGCCCGAAAACCCCAAGACCATCATGTATGTCGCCTATGCGCTGGGCGATCAGGACGCGGCACTGGCACGCACAAAGGCTTGGATGGAGCCACTGGGCATCAACGTCATTTCCGCGCACAACCAGGCAGACCCCGTCGCCGCGCTGGCAAAAGTCGACGGCGTGTTCGTGACGGGCGGCAACACGTTCCGCCTGCTGGACAAGCTGCAAAAGACGGGCCTGCTGGAGGCGATCCGCGACCGCGCATTTGAAGGCTTCCCGTACATGGGCGCAAGCGCAGGCATCAACGTCACCGGCCTCACCATCATGACCACCAACGACATGCCGATCGTGCAGCCGCGCGACATGAACGCGATGGGTTTGGTGCCGTTCCAGATCAACCCGCATTACGTCGACGGAAAATTCTATTACGAAGAAGACGGCAAGGTCGTCCCCTATGCCGGCGAAAGCCGCGCCGACCGCCTGAACCAGTACCACGAAGAAAACAGCACGCCCATCATCGGCGTGCGCGAAGGTTCAGCCTTGCGCGTGCGCGGCAACACCATCGAACTGCTGGGCGGCAAACCTGCGCATGTGTTCGAACAAGGCAAGCCGAACGCGATCACGACGGAAGACAGCGTGCTGACCGCATTTATGACACCTGCCAAAGCCGCAAGAACCGTCGCACCAGCGCCGAAACAGCCCAAACCCTGATTTGACCGGCGACAAATTCCCGGCCCCGTACTAGAATCCTTGAAGGTTCTTTTTAACGGGCAGGTTTTTCATGAAAAAAATTTCGGCAGTCGCCACCATCGCTTTGTTTCTCGCGCTGACAGGATGCACAGCACAATCGCAAAAGGCGCAAACTGACAAAACGGACACGCCTGCGAATGTTGCCGAAATGCTAAAAAAAGCGGAAGCTGGGGACTTTCAGGCGCAGGAAGAGGCCTGCAGCTTTGGCATGAGCAGCAACTCGTATTACAAACCCACCGATGGCGGCGACAGCTGGTGCGTAAAGGCGGCTGAACAGGGCAGCATTTACGCGATGCTCGACCTCAGCTCCCGCTATGACATGGGGCTAGACCGCGAAATCGACCAAGCCAAAGGCTTTTATTGGCTGAAACGCGCAACGGAAACAAAACCGCGTGGGGACGACATCAGCGCGCGGGAAGCCTATGGCGCGATGGCTGCCGTTTACGAATTGGGCCTGTCGGGCCAAAAGCCCGACCAGCGCACCGCACTGAAATGGCACATGAAGGCTGCGGATACGGGATGGTCGAGTTCCTATCTGCCTCTCGCCCGCAGTTACGAAAGCGGCATCGGTGCACGACAAGACTTAAAGGCAGCCGCGAAATGGTATTTGAAATCCGCAGAAAGCGGCGACGATGAAGCCGCACACGCGCTTGCGCTTTTGTATATCAAGG
>JBBRVE010000030.1:0-28342 GCA_038247245.1 Bdellovibrionales bacterium
TCCCCCACGCTGGAGAAGGGATTGCGCAAGGCGAGCGGGCTGAACCCCTGAGAAATCAGGCGTTTTTGCCCTCCATGTCTGCCTGAATAAGCTTTACTTATCTGGGCGTTATCCTTTATAGTTCAGGCATTCTTCCCTAAAACGATTGAATGATTTTTCAATCGTCGCCCTTCCCCCGAAGGGCGCGCGGGCGAGAAGTGTATCTTGCGCGTATCGCGCAGAAATTTGAACCCCCGCGCGGTTGCGCGGAAAGAAATGAAACAGGAGCTTTATAAAATGGCCTATCCCCTGATGCCCAAGGCGACCGCCGCATGGCTGGTCGACAACACCGCCCTCACCTTTGACCAGATCGCCGAATTCTGCGGTCTGCACCCGCTGGAAGTACAGGCGCTGGCGGATGGCGAAGTGAATTCCGGCATCATGGGCACCAGCCCCCTTATGAACGGCGAGCTGACGCAGGAAGAAATCGACCGCTGCGAAAAGAACACCAATGCCAAACTGAAAATGATGAAGAACGACCTGCCCAAGCCCCGCGCCCGTTCCAAAGGCCCGCGTTATACGCCGGTCACCAAGCGCGCGGAAAAGCCCAACGCGGTTGCGTACCTGCTGAAGCAATTCCCGATGCTGGCCGACGTGCAGATCGCGAAACTGGTGGGTTCCACCAAGCCGACGGTCGATGCGATCCGCGGCAAGACCCATCCGCAAAGCAGCAGCATGAAGCCCGTTGACCCGGTGTCGATCGGCCTGTGCACCGCGGAAGAGCTGGAAAAAGCCGTCCGCAAGGCAACCCGCCGCGTGGAACGCGAAGCAAAGGGCGGCGCGCCCGCACCCACCGTTTTCGGCAACCCGTTTGCCAAGAAAACCGCAGCGGCCACCCCCGCTGACGCCGCCGACGAAGATGACGAGGACGAAGAAGAACTCGACACCAACGAAGCGGAAGATACAGAAGAAGCAGAGACCGAAACGCTGCCCGAAACCGGCACGCATTGATCGCTTCGGCTTTAGCCAATAAAAAAAGGCGTCCAGACCGGACGCCTTTTTTTATGGCCGGCACAAAGGCCTAGCCGGTGGCATGAAGACGCTCGATTTCTTCTTTTACATGAAGTTTTTGTTCTTTCATGCGGCGGATCGAGAGTTCGTTGCGGGCTGAATGCGTCAGCTCTTTGTGGATTTTTTCATCCAGCTCGGCATGACGTTTCTTCAGTGCTTTCAGATGCGCTTCTACCATATCAATCACTCCTTCGTTTCGTTCCAGTGCAATCATGTATTCCAATGATACAGGAATCATTTTATCACCATTAAATTTATAAAAAATTAATGGGCATATGACCGAAATGTCAGGGAATTTTAGCGGCGATGAAATCGCGCAGAATTTGTGCGGTATCTATAGGCTTCTCGACCATCGGGGTGTGGCCGCAATCTTTCAGCACATTGAATACGGCGTCCGGGAGCAGCTTTGATAACGCCTCGGCATCCGCCGTTTTCACCATCTTGTCCTGATCGCCGGAAATGACGAGCGCTGGAATTTTCACCTGTTTTGCCAGCGTTTCGCCATCGCTGAAATCATTGCAGGCGGCAAGGCCCACGCCGACCGCATCGGGGTTTGCCGCATGCATGATCGAGCCCAGCACGGTGCGCACCGCACCCACCTGCGGATGCCCTGCATAAATACCCCATTTCACGATCATGCCGATGGCGTCATTCGGCGTATCCACGGCGGTTTTCAAAAGGTCTGCGTTCACCGGCATTTTCGCGGCGGCGCCGATCAGCACAACGCCCTTCACCTGCGGCGCATCGCAAGCCGCGAGCGCCACCAGCGCGCCCATCGAATGCCCCAGCAGCACGACATCATCGGGGCCGTTTTCGAGCCGTGATTTGACCCATGCCGCCATCGCGGCAATATCGGCCAGCAATCCCGTGCCGGATTTCACGTCATGCCCCGGAAAGGTGAGCGCGCGGAATGAATGATCCAGCAGGTGCGGCGCCATGCCGCCGAAGACAGCGCCCGTCATGCCCGCGCCATGTAGCGCCACGATTGTTTTACGTTGATTGCCCATGGCGTTGATTATAAACCGAACGGCACAAAAAAAAACCGCCCTCTTGAGAAGGGCGGGGTGAAGACGTCACGAGGAGGCACAGATGAAGGTCAAAATTTCGCGGAACCAGTCTTGTTCCTAGTTCCAGAATAGCGCGGTACGGTTAAGGACAGGTTAACACCGCCAAGGGCATGTTTAATGCTTGGGTAACAATAGGATATGTAATTGAATTAAATGATGAATACGGTGTTAAGAACAGCTCGCAACTAGGATTTTTTCTCGGGCGAAGGCTTCTTTGCGCGCGGTTTTGTGGTGCGCAGCCGAGTCGTTTTCAGCTCGTTCGCCTCCTCCAGAATCGGGTAGGCGATCAGGGAGACATAGGAGTTGATCCGGCGCAGGTCGCGCAGGATGTCGAGGTGCAGGCTGGAGGTCGCAATCGTTTCGGCAACGCCCTGTGACAGGCGCTTGAAATGGCTTTCCGCTGCCATCATTTCCTGATTGCGCAGCACGACTTTTTCTTCGAATAGTTTGCGCGCCATTTTCACGTCGCCGGTCATGAACACATTTTGCGCAAGGTTCATGTTGTCCATGACACGGTGATGCAGGTCGGAAATTTCCGCGAAGCCCTGGCGGGAAAAGTTATCCTGGTTACGGATTTTCTTCGACGCCATTTCCATCAGGTTCTTGTCGATGATGTCGCCGATATGTTCAAGGTTGGTCGAGAAGGTCAAAATCTGCATGTAGCGTTTTGATTCGTGCTTGTCGAGCGCATGGGACGACAGGCGGGCGAGGTAATTCTTGATCGCTTCATACAGGCTGTCGACGATCGCCTCCTGATCCCGGATGCCCTGCACCAGATGCGTGTTGTTGGTACGGAACGCCTCCAGCGTGTCGCGCATCATGCGCTGCACGACATCGGAGACGCGCAAGGTTTCGCGGGCAACACAGGCCAAGGCAGCCGGCGGCGTGGCGAAGGCGGTCGGATCAAGGTAACGGGGCAGGCTTTCGTCTTCTTCACGCGCGCGGTCCGGCAGAATGATTTCCGACAGCTTCGTCATCGGCCCGATAAAGGGCAGGAAGCCCAGCGCCACCACGACGTTGAAGAAGGTATGGAAGTTGACCAGCTGGCGCGCAGGGTCTGGATCGAGATGTGCGATGAAGGGCGCAACGAGGGTCGCCATAAACGGCAGGAAAATAATCGCGCCCATGCCGCGCATCATCAGGTTGCCCAAAGGTACGCGGCGGCCGGCAGGGATATCGCGCAGCGTCATGATGACGGGCGCAATTGCGCCACCGATGTTTGCGCCAAGAACAAGGATCAGGCCAAGGCCAACGGGAATAACGCCCGCCTGCACGAAAGACATGAACAGCAACACGGTACCGAGACTGGAATGCACCAGCCATGTGAACAGCGCCGCAATCACGATTGCCAGAATAGGCTGGGTGGCGAGCGGCTCTATCAGGACCTTCAGCCCCTCTTCCTGACCGATGGGCGACGCTACATCGCGGATGATGCCGAGAGAGATGAAGATGAGCGCAAGGCCCACAAGCGCGCGGCCGATATGTTTGTAATGGCTCTCGTCCCAGACCTTGGTGATGATATATCCGGCGAACAGCAGCACCGGCACCAGCCATTTGATATCGAAGGAGATAATCTGCGCCGCGAGCGTCGTGCCGACATCCGCGCCCAGCATCACGGCGATTGCGGAGGTGATGGTGATGACGTTGCGCGCGGCGAAGGACGAGACGATCATGCTGGCCGCCGTCGATGACTGCAGCAGCGTCGCCACCAGAATGCCCGTGCCGAAAGCCTTGAAACGGTTCGAGGTGGAGTTCGAAATAATGCGGCGCAGCGTCGTGCCAAAGGCGCGGTTCAGCCCCGTCGAGACCATCCCCACGCCCCACAGCAGGAGGCAGACGCCCCCGATGATGTGCAATATGATATGTGACGCGTCGATGGCGGCTTACTCCAGAATAATAAAGTCTCTGCCGGAAAGATCCCGGTTTTTGTCTTACACACCCGCCGCCAATTTTTTGGTCGCCGGACTTTTTCAGGCTTTTAGTGGATGTTCGCCCACAGCTTGCGCTTGGCCGCGACCATGATGCCGCAGAAGGCGAGCATGAAGATCATGACCTTGAGGCCCATGCCCTTGCGCTGCTCCATATGCGGCTCCGACGCCCATGCCAGGAACTGCGTCACGTCGCGCGCTTCCTGTTCCAGCGTGTTGGCCGTGCCGTCGGTATAGGTGACCTGGCCTTCATTGAGCGGTTTTGCCATCGCGATCTGGTGACCGGCGAAATACTTGTTGTAGTTCAGGCCCGGCATCAAATCGAAATCCGCCGGTTTTTCTTCGTAACCCGTCAGGATGCCATAGATGTAATCATCACCATGTTCGCGCGCCTTCGACAGCAGCGACATATCGGGGGGCAATGCGCCGCCATTGGCCGCGCGTGCCGCCTTGTCGTTCGGGAAGGGCGAGCGGAAACGGTCCGCGGGACGCGCCGGACGTTCGAACATTTCGCCGTCGTCGTTCGGACCGTCGGTGATCGTGTTTTCCGCCGCAACCGTTTTCACCTGATCGGGCGTGTAGCCCAGCTGGGTGAGATCGCGATAAGACAGCAGCTTCATCGAATGGCAGGACGAGCAGACTTCCTTGTAAACCTGAAATCCGCGCTGCAGCGCCGCCTTGTCGTACATGCCGAAGACGCCCTGATGCGGCCATTTCTGGTGCGGAGGTTCCGCGCCTTCATTGGCGAGCGACGGGAGGCTGGCGGACATGACCGCCGCGACAGCCAGCATGGAGAGGGTTTTTTTCATTTTTATAGTCTCCGCTTTCAACGCTTCTTGCAGCAGCCGGGATCGGCGCTGATGGAGGCCGGCACGGGCAGGTTCTTTTCCTTGAACGACAGCACGGGCAGGATGACCAGGAACAGCACGAAGTAATAGACCGTGCCGAGCTGGCCCATGATCAGGGGCAGGCCTTCCGGCGGCTTCGCGCCCGAATACATCAGGACGAAGAAGTCGATAAACAACAGCCAGATGCACCATTTGAAGACAGGGCGGAAACGGCCCGACTTCACGGGGTTGCGGTCAAGCCACGGCAGGAACACCAAAAGGATGATCGAGCCGAACATCGCCAGCACGCCCTGCAGTTTCGCGGGCAGCAGGACGATCGTCGTAAACGGCACGGTGATGTCCATCGTGAAGGCGCGCAGGATGGCGTAGAACGGCAGGAAGTACCATTCCGGCACGATATGCGCGGGCGTTTGCATCGGGTCGAACTTGCGGAAGTGGTCGACCTCGGTCAGCGCGAGCGGGTAGAAAAACACCACGCCCAGAAAGATGGTGAGGAAGAACACCAGCGCAACCGAATCCTTCGTGCTGACATAGGGCGCGAAGGGCACGGTGTCGGCGGGGGTTTTCGGTTCAACACCGGTCGGGTTGTTGGAACCCGTCACATGCAGCGCCCAGACGTGGATGAACACAACGCCCAGAATAACGAAGGGCAGCAGGAAGTGCAGCGCATAGAAACGGTTCAGCGTCGGGTTATCGACCGAGAAGCCGCCCCAGAGCCATGTCACCAGGCCGTCGCCAACCAGCGGAATGGCGGAGAACATCGAGGTAATGACGGTAACACCCCAACCCGACATCTGCGACCACGGCAGGGCATAGCCCATGAACGCCGTTGCCATCATCAAAAGCAGGATCACGACGCCGAACATCCACAACAGTTCGCGCGGCTTTTTATATGAGCCGTAGAACAGCCCGCGCGCGATGTGGATATAGACAGCGATAAAGAAGAACGACGCGCCGTTCATGTGGATGTAACGCAGCAGCCAGCCGAAATTCACGTCGCGCATCGTGCGTTCGACGGAATCAAACGCCAGCGTAGTATGCGGCGTGTAGTTCATCGCCATCATGATGCCGGTCAGGATCATGATGCCCAGCATCGTCATCGCGATGCCGCCAAAGCTCCAGAGATAGTTCACGTTGCGGGGCATCGGGAATACGCCGTATTCCTTGATGAGCATCGTGAAGATGGGCAGGCGGTTGTCGATCCAGTTGACGACCGGGTTCTTGAAATTCTTGTTCTCGCCGAAATGGGCCATTTTTATTGTCCTTGTTCTTCTTAGCCGATGCGGAGCAGGGTGTCGGTCACGAAAGTATAGGCCGGCACAGCGAGGTTTTTCGGCGCCGGGCCTTTGCGCACGCGGCCCGATTTATCGTAGTGCGAACCGTGACAGGGGCAGAACCAGCCGCCGAAATCGCCTTTCGGCTGTCCCATTTTGCTGCCCATCGGGATACAGCCCAGATGCGTGCAGACGCCCACCAGCACCAGCCATTCGTCATGGCCCTTTTGCACGCGGGATTCATCGGATTGCGGATCGCGCAGCGTGTGCCAGTCTTCGGCGCGGATTTCCGTCACTTCGGCCGACGGGCGGCGGTGAATGAACACCGGCTTGCCGCGCCAGACAGCCATGATGGTCTGCCCTGCTTCGATCTTGCTGATATCCACCTCGGTCGAGGCCATCGCCAGCGTATTGGCAGCGGGGTTCATGCTGTCGACCAGCGGCCAGACAGATGTGCCCGCACCAACAGCCGCCATCGCGCCCGCGGTGAGATACAAAAATTCACGACGATTTGCGCCGTCTTTGGTCGAGTCCATTGTTTTTCTTCCTTTTTACAGGACTTTCGGGGGTCCGCCGTTGCAATCAGAACAGCGGTTTTAAAATCGATGACAGGAAACGGGCACGAAGACTCGCGCGGGGTTCCTGTATCCGAATGATATTACTGATTTTCAGGCGAAATAAAAGCTCCGCGCATGAAAATTTCACATGCCTTACAGCTGTTTTCATTTTCATAACATCAGAAAAAGTACATCGCCTGAAGAATGAGCAGCTGAATGACATAAATTTGCAGCGTATTATGTCCAATGAAGCGGCAGGCGCGCGCCACGGGGTCGGGGTTTTTCCGCCGGATGCTTTCCAGCAGCAGGTCGCGGAAATGATACATCATATAGGCGGTGGCGACCGTCGTCACAATCACGACCGTCCATTGCGCGGGATTGAACGGGAATACCGTGACGCACAGGCCAAGATAGAGAACCGTCACGAAGGCGAAATAAAACCGGATATCGACCACCGCCGCCGCGCGGTCGCGGTTTTTGAGCAGCCATCCGGCAAGCGCGATCAGCGCGGCCATCGTGCCATATTCGGTCACTGCGTCGGTCACGGGGATCAGCGCGACCAGCGCGGCATTGATGACCCAGAACCTGAATTTGTCGCGCACCGCGATTTCCGCCAGCGGGTCGATGACCATGCGGATGAAAATAATCGTGGCAACGGCCGACAGCGGCAGCGGCCCGATGCCGGTGATCGCGCCCACGACCGCAAGGCCGATTGCCGCCTGCCACATCCACATATCCGATTTGCGGCCCGCGTTGTAACCGGTCGGGATGAACCAGACCAGCGCGAACATGCGGAACACACGGAACCACAGGTTATCGTCGTATAAATACAGCCCCACATGGTCGATCAGGAACGCCGCCACGGCGGCGGCATATAATTCGTATGATGCGATCCTGTATTTCATGGGCCTCTTCCGTTATCTTCGACTATGGCACTAAACAATCACGGTGACAAACCCCATGCGGCTTGCCTTATACCAGCCCGATATCCCGCAGAACACCGGCACGCTGATGCGGCTCTGCGCCTGCCTTGGCGTTGCATTGGATATCATCGAACCGTGCGGATTTTTATTGTCGGACAAAAACCTGAAGCGCGCGGGCATGGATTATATCGAACACCTCGACATGGTGCGGCACATGAACTGGGAAAGCTTCAAGACCGCGCATGCGGGAAAGCGCATCGTGCTGCTGACGACGAAAACGGATCAGTCGTTTCTGGATTTCAAATTTGAAGCAGGCGATGTGCTGCTGGCCGGGCGCGAAAGCGCGGGCGTGCCGGATGATGTGCACAACGCCTGCGATGCCCGCATCACCATCCCGATGGCGGCGGGCGTGCGGTCGCTGAATGTGGCGGTTGCCAGTTCAATGGTGCTGTCGGAGGGGTTGCGGCAGACGGGATTGTTCCCGAACACCCTGCCCGCTTGACTTTCATCAATTGCAAAACGACCTGAAAACAGGCTTAATGCGGCCATAAAAGGAATCGGATACCCGTGACCAATACCGCGAAACAGGAAAAACCGGACGACAGGAAGCAACAGGCCGCAGTCTGGTTCGCATCCCTGCGCGATCAGATCTGTGCGGAATTTGAAAAGATTGAAACAGAGCTGACCGGCACATTTTCCGACCTGCCCGCCGGCAAGTTCGAGCGCAAACCTTGGGACAAAAAAGATTCCCCGTTGAATGATGGCAAACTGTCGGGCGGCGGCGTGATGTCGGTCATGCATGGCCGTGTGTTTGAAAAGGTCGGCGTGAATATTTCGGAGGTGCATGGCACTTTTTCGTCCGAATTCCGCAAAAACATTCCGGGCGCCGCCGATACCGGCGAATTCTGGGCGGCGGGCATCAGCCTGGTCGCGCATATGCGCTCGCCCCTTGTCCCCGCCGTCCACATGAACACGCGCCATATCGTGACCAGCAAAGCATGGTTCGGCGGCGGCGCGGATTTGACGCCGATGACGCCCGACGACAACGACACACGCGATTTCCACGCCGCATGGAAAACCACCTGCGACCGCCATGACCCCGCTTACCATCCGAAATTCAAGAAATGGTGCGACGATTATTTCTTCCTGCCGCACCGCAACGAACCGCGCGGCATCGGCGGTATTTTCTATGACTATCTTGGAAACGACTGGGCGCGCGATTTCGCCTTCACGCAGGATGTCGGCAAAACTTTCCTCTCCATCTATCCGCAACTCGTGCGCCGCCATATGAATAAAAACTGGACGCCCGAACAGCGCGAACACCAGCTGATGCGCCGTGGCCGCTATGTGGAATTCAATTTGCTGTACGACCGCGGCACGCAATTCGGCCTGAAAACCGGCGGCAACACCGAGGCAATTTTGATGTCGATGCCGCCCGAGGCGAAGTGGCCTTAAGTTTCAGGCCCGACGGGTTTTTCTGAAGCAGGTTTTTCCGCCGCCACAGGTTCGGGCGCAAAACGGATCATCATATAAATCGCGCTCATGGCGGCAAGTCCGGCCACTACCGGCTGCTTCAGCACGAACAGCGCATAGATTCCAAAACAAACCGTCCACGCCATCGCGATGATGCGGATGAAGTTCGGCTGCTTGCCCGTGATCCAGTCACAGCGGATAAAACGCCCCTGCAGCGCACAGACCGCGCCGATCGTGCCGATGATGCCGTTCACGCCGTCGGGCATAAACGGTTTGCCGCCCGACACCGCCGAGAAAAACAGGAACAGGGAAAACACCGCCAGCACGCCCTGCAGCAGCAGGTGCGCAATCGACAACAGGCTAATGACAGGTGCCAGCATGGTGAAAGGTGATCCCGTTTGATGCGCCGCCCTGAACAGGCACGCCGGCATTTAGTATAAAAGGGGATCGGGACGGTGGGAAGGGCGGGTATTGCCCCCTGTTGGATGAGAAAACCGTTGTAAATGGTTAATAAATCCTTTATATTACGGAAATACCCTAGAGGAGGTCACATGTTCGAGAATCGCAAAGCCCGCAACGCACTGGATGGACTGACGCCCGAACTCGCTAAGCTCGACAAACAGCTGCAGGAAGCGGAGGCCGTGCGCGACCCTGTCGACCGGCTGGTATCCTTTTTCAACGCGGTCTCGGCCTTTGCCGATACCAAATCACCTGTCCTTGCCGAAACGCTGGCGACGGTGCAAAAGGGCAGCAAATTCACCGAAACTGCCGAAGCCCTGCGAAACCTGCAAACCCATATCAACCAGAGCGGCCGCGAGGAATACGGCTGGAATCGCACGAAAACCGGCGAAACGGTGACGGGCGACAATGTTTATCTCGGCAATATTTACGGCCGCTTCACCCTGACCGCGAACCGCTGGAAAGAGGCGTTTGCCCGCGACGGCGCGACCGCAACCGAAGACCGCGCGATTATCGAAGGACAGGCGGCGGGCTTCGTCAAAAGCCATGCGGAGCCGATGCATAAGCTGATCGCCAAGCTGAAAACGCCGGGCGCTTAAACCGAATACATGTCAGCCAACATGTTCAAACCCCGCCCTTTCGCAAGGGGGCGGGGTTTGATATTCGGGCATATTTTTCAGCAGGTTATGCATAAATTAAGACTCTTCTAACCGCCCCTTCCTATAATGTTATGTAACCATCCGGATTTGGCCTGCGTACAGCAAGCCGGCATTCATTTTTTGAGGAGCGACCCATATGGGCCAGGCCGACCGTTTATCGCCCGAAGATCATTTGAAAATTCTGCACCGCCACGCCATGGACGGCGACCTTGCCGGCATGATGAAAGATATCGGCGAACTGCATCTGCGCTGGAATCACCTGCCGCCCGGCATTCAGACCGACGTCAAAAAGATGGAAGGCATTTTCCTGTCGATGCTGCAGGCAAAAGCGGGAGCACGCGCATGAGCGAACCCACCAACATGCAAGACATCATCCGCAACATGGCGGCGCAGAACCCGGACATCATCCGCGAGCTGGGCGGCGCCGATACGTTCAATAAAACGCTGAAGGAAATCGGCACGCTCGACCGGAAATTCGAGGAACGCGGCGGGATATTTTTTGAAACCGGCAGCAACGCGTTCGATACCGCCGCGAAATTCACCGCGCTGCACATTGAAGAATACCGCCATAACGGCCGCCCGTCTTTGCCGACGCTGGCCACGCATCATGCGGAAAAACTGGGCATCGATGCCGGCAGCCCCGAATACAAGGCGATGATGCTGGTGGCCGCACGCGCCGAGATCGAAGCCGCAGTCACGCCCGATTACCACAACAAATTCCACTACACCGACGTTGCGGCCATGACCGCGAACCTGCTGGCTAAAAACAACGAATTTGTCGCCAACGGCGACCCGCGCGGCATTCCGCTGACCAAGCAGGAACAGGCGATCACGCTGATGACGGCGATCGGCCACGATATCGACCATATGGGCAAATCAAACCCGCCCGATGATCCGCTGTATAACGAAAAGCAGTCTTTCAAGGCGATGGAGCCGCTGATGAAGGAAGCCGGTCTTTCCGAACAGCAGATGAAAGATGTGCATACGATTTTGATGACGACCAGCCCCAACGGCCCGCATGCGATTTTGAAAAGCCTTGCCAAGGGCGACCGTGACGGCCAGCCCGCAACGCTGGATGGCATCATGGAAGCGGATATCGAGGGCAAGAAAAAAATGGGCATCGACCCCGCGACGATCAAGCCGCTGGATTTCCCCGTCCTGAAGGGGCTGGAAGGCAACCCAAAACTGACGCAGATGGCGGCAATGCTGTCGGACGCGGATTTGTACGCATCGGGCGGCGCCGGCATGGATTCAAATCTGGTCATGAGCACCGCGCTGACGGCCGAGGGCAAGAAGTTCATGAACAGCCCGCTGGATTTCACGACCGACGGTTCCCGCAAATTCTTCCTCGACGGTATCGTCGGCAAGGAAGGCTATGCATCGAATGCCGGCCGCGAGGTCATCAACGCGCAGTTCGAGGCGATGCGCGCCGAAACCGACCAGCGGCTGGCCGCCGCGAAAGCAG
Source organism: Bdellovibrionales bacterium (assembly GCA_038247245.1). Lineage (GTDB taxonomy): Bacteria > Pseudomonadota > Alphaproteobacteria > Micavibrionales > UBA2020 > JAPWJZ01. The sequence continues at coordinate 11,704 of JBBRVE010000030.1, forward strand.
CCGCCGCAGAACCGCCCGCCAGCAAGTTTGTCACCGCAGCGCCGCCGAAGGATGAAGCGCCGAAAGCAGCCGAGGTGAAGCGCGCGCCGCCCAAGCCGCGCGGGATGAGCGGCCCGTAAACCACAGGGTTTCAGGTAGTTAGCAATATTTACTTGCGTATATCGCAATATCGTGCCATGATATATTCATGATGCGATTCTATTCAAAACACCCCGTCAGGGGACGCCACAAGGGCCCACAACAAAGCGCAAACCGCATCAAGACCTTCATTACCGCGATCATCGCGGTTTTTTTACGCCTGAAATCCGGGTTTGAAATTTTATGCCTGCAGCACGGGAGAGCCGGTGGTGGCCGGGGGCGGGGTCGGGACATGACGGTTGCGCAGCTGCGCCAGCGCCTCGGTGCGACCGGGGGCGAAGTCCTGCGCGACCCACCATCTTTCCATGTCTTTCAGGATGCGCCCCACATGCGGCCCTGCGGGCCAGCCGAGTTTCAGCACATCGTCGCCGATCAGCGGGAAGCGCGGGGAGCGGAAAGATGTGGCGACGTTGTAAAGCGCATCGAGGTTGCCCTTGTCGAAATCGCGCGCCGCGCAGAGCAGCAGCAGGCTGCGCGCGAGATCATTGCCATGCACATACACCAGTTTGCGCACGGCCTGTTCGCTCATGTCGGTCGAGACGGGCATGCCGGGGTTCATCAGTTTCATCAAGGTGGTCGCCTGTTCGTTCGACAGGCGCAGCGCGCGCGTAAGCGCGACCAGACCCGTCGGCGTCACATCCAGCAGCGCGGCCAGACGCCGCAGCACGAAGGGATGGCTGTGATGGTCGGATTCCAGCTCCAGCAAACGCTCCAGCGTTTTCAGCGCCGTTGCTTCGGGCAGGAAATGGGTCGATACGCCCGCGCGCAGCATGACGTTCCATGCGATCGCGCAGCGGTCGGATTCAAGGATTTTAAAAACTTCGGTGCGGATACGCTCCGCCGACAGGCGCGGGATGCGGTTCGCCAGTTTCGCGCAGGCGACCAGCGCGGCGGCATCGGGGCGGCCCTGCCCGAAATGCGCATAAAAACGGAAATAGCGCAGGATGCGCAAAATGTCTTCCTGTATGCGCTGTTCGGGGTAGCCTACGAAAATCACGCGGCCCGTGCGCAAATCCTCGATCCCTGTGAAGGGGTCATACACATCGCCCTCCATATTGACCGACATCGCGTTGATCGTAAAATCGCGCCGCGCGGCGTCTTTTTCCCAGTCATTGGTGAACTGCACCTGCGCATGGCGGCCAAACGGGTTGACATCGATGCGCAGCGTGGTGATTTCAAATGTCTGCCCATCCACAATCGCGGTCACGGTGCCGTGCTGCAAGCCGGTGGGGATATGGCGGATTTTTGCGGCGGTCAGGTGGTCGATGACTTCTTCGGGGCGCAGGGGCGTTGCGATATCGATATCGATCACGGGGCGGTTGACCAGCGTGTTACGCACGCAGCCGCCGACGAAGCGCGCCTCGACGCCCGTCGCCTGCAGCGCGTCCATGACGGCGACCGTTTCCGGTGCGATCATCCACGATTTGCGCGCGATTTTTCCGTTATAGACGGTCATGGGGTTTTACTTGCCACCCGGTTTGGAGGTGTTTTTGCGGTTGTCGGTTTTCGGCGGCACGGCATCGTTCGACGGCTCGGCCGTCAGGGTGTTATTTTTAGGGGGCACTGGCTTGTTCACCACCTCCGCGAAATTGCGCAGCATGCCTGCGGTGGCGCCCCAGATATGCACAGCGTCCCAGCGCATGCCGTAAAAACGGCGTTCGCCGCCATCGAATGTCAGGCTTTCTTCCTTCAAATCCTGAAAGATGCTTTCGACTGGCACTTCGAAAATGCGCGCGACTTCGTCGGGACTGGGCACCCATGTCTGGTTTTTTTCCAGCACGGCGACCACGGGCGTCACACGGAAACCCGTGCGCGTCACGTATTCATCCAGCTGGCCGATCACGCGCGCGTTTGCGGGCACAAGACCGATTTCTTCCTGGGCTTCGCGCAGGGCTGTTTCATGAGCGTCCTTGTCCTGCGCTTCGACCCCGCCGCCCGGAAAGCTGATCTGCCCCGCATGGGCGTTGAGCGTATGGGCGCGTTCGGTGAACAGGATGGTGACGCCTTCGGGCCGTTCGATCAGCAAAATCAAGACAGAAGCGTCGCGCGTGGGCGCGGGCATGACCATGCCGGGATTCAGGGAACCGTCGCCGCGCGCGCCGGTTTCCGGCTTGTAGGCCTTAAGATGTTCTTCGATGTCTTTCAGCGTTATCATTTAATCCAGCCGCCCTATCGCGTAAAATTCGTTTTGGCTCCAGACGCCATATGTCGCCGCATCCGCGTCACCCGGCACCGCCAGCGCCACCAGTTCGTAGTACACCGCGCGAGATATCCGCGCTTCCATGCCGCCGCGCACCATCACATAGGGGGACGGATGGCCGTTGTCGTCCTGCCCGACGCGGATCGGGTGGCCGGCACCTGCCACCACCCAGTCGTCGAGATTCGTGCGGAAAGACAGTATCTGGGTGTTGCCCGCAGACTCTACCCGAAGCTCGACGGCCGTAAAAGGCGCATCCTCGACCGTGATCATGCCGCGTTCATACGGCGTCACCAGCCAGAACCTGCCTTCTGCATCCTTTTGTAGCACGGTTGCGAATAATTTTACAAGATTATGTCTATTAATAGGCGTGCCGTTGTACAGCCAAACCCCGTCCCGCAGGATTTTGATGTCGTAATATTCCTCTGGCGGCGTATCCTGGTTTTTCATCATTTTTCAATACCTTGCCCGTATTATAGGACTCTGGCGGCTGGATTGCCATACAGGGGATGGGGCAGTGACGATTTTCTTGGAGGCGGGCGACGAACTGGAGATGTTTTTCAACGGCCCGATGCGGTCGGGCATCGTGCTGGATTCACAGGCGCTGCTGAATACAGGTTACCGCGATTTCCAGCAGAAATTATCCGCGACGCTGGACGACCTTTATCTGGGCCGCTGGGAATGCCCCGTCAGTCATGCGCGGCGCAGCCACCTTGCATTCGACGTCGATAATTTTCAGGGCGAGACGATCATCCCGCGTTACCTGATCGCGCGGTCGTTCGAGGGTGACGATCTGGAGGAAATTCTGGCCGAATTCCACCTGCACGCCGAATTCGTGCCGCATATGGAGAAAAAGAACGCAGCGCCCGCCGGCAGTTTCCGGCTGGAAAAACTGGCGATCTTTTTATACGACTATGGCTATGCCTCTTGCCAGATCCGCGGGTATATCGTGGCGGCGAAGGACATGACGCTGCAGGAATATCGCAGCCTGTCTGAAAACATCAGTTCGTCGCTGCCCGATTTTACCGAGTTGTTCCACAGCACAGTCACCAAGGTTGCCAAAACACTGCCGCCCGAATTCGTTTTGCTGAATTATCACACGCCGGAATCGATCGACGACGACGCGTGGAAGGGCACAACGCTGCGGCACCGCATCGGCGAGCTGTTCTGGGTGCATCGCGTGTTTTCGATTGCCTGCAAGACACAGGAGGAATTCGACACAAAGAAAATCGAATGTCGCGCGCTGGCCTATGGCGGCCGGCACGACGGGATCAAGGATTCATCGACGCGCCCCGACATCGCGTTTTATCCCGGCTTTGGCAATTCCTGCGTCGTGTACCTGCAATCGACGACGCATGAGGGAGATGTTGCGAAACTGCGCAGCGTGGTGCGCGCGAAAAACGTATTTTATGCGGCGCTGCAGGACATGGACCGCGACCTGTTTTACCTTGGCAACGACCTTGCGCTGAAACGCGCGCACACGGCGGAATCGCTGGAGCGCGAGATGGCGCATATGGACGACGCGCTTGCGCGCACCGGATTTTTGAAATCGGTCTATGACGACTACGACAACCAGCTGGACCCGCAATCGATTTTGTTGTGGGATCAATTGCGCATCACATGGATCATGGGCGATGTGTTCCGCGCGCTCGACCAGAAAGCGGCGCGCATGGAAAAAACCTGCGACCGCACGGCGCACCGTCTGGCCGCGCTGCAATCGCGCCGCATGACGCATCTGGTCGCCATCCTGACCGTGGTTGCGGTACTGACGCTGGGTGCGACGCTGGCGGGCGGACTGCCCGCTTTCCATCACGGTGTTGCGGGCGCGGCCGAGGCCATTCTGCTTGCATTCGCCCTTGGGGCTGCTACCTTGTTAACTGTCCGGTACTTCTCAACAAAGTGAGACATAATCATGACCAACGTGACCAATACCCAGCCCTCCACCAACGAAGCCATTTCATCTGATCTTGAGCGCAAGGTTGCGACGCTGGCAAAACAGTTGCGCGATGCCAGGGAAAACGTCCACAAGGTGATTATCGGGCAGGAAAATGTCGTGTCGCTGTGCATGGCGGCGATTTTGTCGGGCGGCCACTTCCTGATCATGGGTTTGCCGGGTTTGGGCAAGACGAAACTGGTCGATACGCTGGGCACTGTCCTCGGCCTTGATTCCAAGCGCGTGCAATGTACGCCCGACCTGATGCCGGCGGATATTCTGGGTTCCGAAATTCTTTCCGGCACGGACGCCGAAAAATCGTTCAAGTTTATCCGCGGGCCGATTTTCTGCCAGCTGCTGATGGCGGATGAAATCAACCGCGCCAGCCCGCGCACGCAATCCGCGCTGCTGCAGGCGATGCAGGAATATCAGGTTTCCGTCGGCGGCACGACCTACGACCTGCCGCGCCCCTTCCATGTGATGGCGACGCAAAACCCGCTGGAGCAGGAAGGCACCTACCCGCTGCCGGAAGCACAGCTTGACCGTTTCATGCTGCAGGTGAATATCGGCTATCCCAGCATCCTTGAAGAACGCAAAATGATTCTGGCGACGACCGGCATGACGCAGGAGAAAGCCAGCCCCGTTTTCAGCGCCGCCGATATCGTGGCGGCGCAGGCCGTGGTGCGCCAATTACCGATCGGGCAAAAGGTTGTCGACGGCATTTTGAAACTGGTGCAGGCGGGCCGCCCCGAGCAATCATCGCTCGATAGCGTAAAACGCCATGTCAGCTGGGGCCCCGGCCCCCGCGCCGGTCAGGCATTCATGCTGGCCGCACGTGCGAAAGCGCTGCTGGAAAACCGCTATACCCCGTCGCTTGACGACGTGATCGCGCTTGCCCCCTCCATCCTGCAGCACCGCATGGCGCTGCACTTCTCCGCCCGCGCGGAAGGCAAGACGCTCGACGACATCATCAAGGAAATCTGTGGCGTTATTTCTTAAATTTGGCGAAGCGGATATTCCGCCAGCGCCTCGTATTCCGAACCATGCTTGGTCTGGTGCGTGCGGAATAGAGTGAAGTGGTCGACGGTGAAGGCATCGCCGCTGAACAGGTTATGCGTGGCCATGAATTCCGCGATCTTGGCTTCTTCGGGGGCGTGCCGGAATCTTGCCAGCGTTACATGCGGCAGGTATTTGCGTTTTTCGACGGGAACGTCGTATTTGGCACGCGCGCGGTCGATTTTTTCCTTGAGCCGGTGCAGTACCTCGTTTTTTTCGACGCCAACCCACAGCACCTTCACGTTATCGCCCCTGGCGAAGCTGCCAGTGCCTTTTAATTCGATATCAAATGGCGGGGTGCGTATGCCGGATAGCGCGTCATGTGCATCCTCGGCCACCTGCTCGCTCACCTCGCCGATGAAATTGAGCGTCAGGTGGAAATTATCGCGTTCCACCCATTTCGCGCCATCCAGCCCTCCCTGCAACAGCACAAGCCGCTGTCGCAGCAGGACGGGCAGTTCGATACCGGTGAACAGGCGCAACATTTCTTTACGGACAAGGGTTGGAGATGTTTGCGTGGACGGCGTTGATATCCGCCACCACATTGTCATTCAGTTTCACATCGACCGCGGCGATATTCGATTTCAGCTGCTCCATCGTGGTCGCGCCGATAATGGTGGAGGTCAGGAACGGCTGGCGGTTACAGAACGCAATCGCCATCTGCGTGGGCGACAGCCCGTGCTTTGCCGCAACGGCGTGATAGGCCTTCACCGCTTCATCCAGTTTCGGGCGTTTGTAGCGTGACACGCGCGCATCGATATCCCAGCGCGACCCCTTCGGCACCTGCCCGTCCAGATATTTGCCGCTGAGCGTGCCCGCGCCGAGCGGCGCATAGGCGAGCAGGCCGACTTTTTCCTGCATCGCCATTTCGGACAACCCCACCTCGAACGAGCGGTTGAGGAAGCTGTAGGGGTTCTGGATCGATGCCACGCGCGGCAGGTTTTTCACCGCATGGTGTTTCAGCCATGTCATCACGCCCCACGGCGTTTCGTTGGAGAGGCCGATATGACGGATCTTGCCCGCCTTCACCTGCGCGGCCAGCGCCTCGAGCGTGACCAGAATTTCGTCGCTTTCACGGCCGGTCACGCTGTCCTGATCGTAACCCAGCTTGCCGAAGCTGTTCACGGGGCGCTGTGGCCAATGCACCTGATACAGGTCGATGTAATCGGTCTGCAGGCGCTTCAGGCTTTTTTCCACCGCTTCATCAACGGCCGCCTTGTCCAGTTCAATCTTGCCGCCGCGCACCCATGTCATGCCGGCAGCGGGGCCCGCAAGCTTGGTCGCGAGGATCACGTCCTTGCGCCTGCCGGATTTTTTGAACCAGTCGCCGATGATGGTTTCGGTTTTGCCGTAACTTTCGGCGGTAGGCGGCACGGCATACATTTCGGCGGTGTCGAAAAAATTCACGCCTTGCGCCACCGCGTAATCCATCTGCGCCGCGCCCTCCTCCAGCGTGTTCTGCTGCCCCCATGTCATGGTGCCAAGGCAGATAACGCTGACATCCAGATCGGTCAGGCCAAGTTTGCGGTATTCCATTTTTATTCGCTTTTCGTTTTGGGGGCGGGGGGTTTATCAAGCAGTTCGGCAACAGCGGGCAGGATACGGTCGACAATGACCGCGACGCCCTTGATGTTCGGGTGGATGCTGTCGTCCTGGTTGAGCGCAGGATCGGCGACAACACCATCCAGAAAGAAAGGGTACAGCACGCAATCGTATTTAGCGGCAAGTTCCTTGTACATCTTCACATAGGCCTTGTCGATATTGGGGCCAAGGTTGCCATAGACGCGCATCCCCGCCAGCAGCACCGGGATTTTGCGCGCCTTCAGGATGTCCAGCATTGCCGTTAAATTCGCGCGTGTATTGGCGGGGTCGATCGACCGCAGCATGTCGTTCGCGCCCAGTTCGAGGATCAGGTAATCGGGATTTTTTTTCAGCGCGTATTCAAGGCGGCGCAAACCGCCTGCCGTGGTTTCGCCGGAAACGCCCTGCCCCAGCACCTTGATGGCGGCGCCTTCCTGTTTCAGCCGTTCTTCCAGTTTCACCGGAAACGCCTCGCCGCGCGGCAGGCCGTAGCCCGCGGTCAGGCTGTCGCCGAAAACCATCAGCGTCTTGGGCGGCGTATCGGCGGATGCCGCGCCATTGAGGGCGAGGGTCAGGGACATGACGAGGATGAATTTCCGGATGAAAGGCAGCATGGATATAGTTTAGGTCGCAAGCCCCCCGTCTTCCAGTAGCTGCGTGAAATATTTCCCGCCGTATTTACGGAAGTCATTGAAATCGCCATACTTGTGACTAGTTTAAGGAGTTGAAAGGCTGGTGCTGATGACTTCTATCCTGACGCTCGACCGCGTTGCGCTAAGTTTGGCAAGCGAGGCGGGGCTGGTGCATATCCTGAAGGATATTTCGCTGACGCTGCCCGCATCGCAGACGGTGAGCATCATGGGCCCGTCCGGTTCCGGCAAGACGACCCTGCTGATGGTCTTGGGCGGGCTTGAACGCCCCACATCGGGCAGCGTGACTGTGGCGGGCAGCGACTTGGGCGGGCTGGACGAAGACGAGCTGGCCGAATTCCGCCGCGACAATATCGGCATCGTGTTCCAGAATTTCCATTTGATCCCCACCATGACCGCGCTTGAAAACGTGGCGGTGCCGCTGGAATTCGCCGGCAATGCGGATGCGTTCCGGATTGCCGAAGACGCCTTGCGCGCCGTCGGCCTTGGCCACCGCCTGACGCATTATCCGGGGCAGCTGTCGGGCGGCGAGCAGCAGCGCGTCGCGGTTGCGCGCGCCTTTGCGCCGAAGCCGCGATTGGTGCTGGCGGATGAACCCACGGGCAACCTAGATGCCGATACCGGAAAATCCGTCATGGAAATGATGTTCAGCATGACGCATGCAAATAACGCGACGCTGGTGCTGGTGACGCATGATGCGGCACTGGCCGAAAAATGCGACCGCACGCTGCATATCCGCGACGGACAAATTCAGGACGCCGCATGAATCAGGGCTGGCAGCAAAGCGTGACCTTCGCCCGCCGCGAATTGCGCGCAGGGCTGGCGGGGTTTTACGTTTTCCTGCTCTGCCTTGTGCTGGGGGTGGCTGCGATCTGCGCGATACAATCCCTGTCGCGCGGGCTTGCCGACAGCCTGATGCATGACGGCCGCGCTATACTGGGCGGCGATATCGAACTGCGCACGCTATACGCCCCCGCAACGCCCGAACAGACCGCATGGCTGGGCAAAAATCTGGGCCGCGTATCGACCGTTGTGGAAACGCGCGCGATGGCGCGGCGCGGCGATGAAACGCAATCGGTGCTGGCGGAAATCAAGGCGGTCGATGCCATTTATCCGCTCTACGGCACGCCGAAGCTGATGGATGCAACAGGCGCGCCAATCACAACGCGCCTTCAGGCATTGCTGGCAAAAGACGGCGACACATACGGGGCGGTTGCGGAGAAAGAGGCGTTGTCGCGTCTTGGCATCACCGTCGGCGATACAGTATTGGTGGGCGGATTGAAAACCGTGATCCGCGCCGTGATCGACACCTTGCCCGATACGGTCGGCGGCGCGTTATTCACGATTGCGCCGCGCATAGTGTTCAGCAGCGACGGTTTCGCGCAAACAGGGCTCGGCGGCCCCGGCAGTTCGCTGACATGGCGGCACCGCGTCGCCATGAACAAGGGCGGTGATGAAGCCTATTACGACGGCATCGAAAAAACCCTCGCGAAAGAATTCCCCGACGCAGCATGGCGGGTGCGGAATTTTTACCATGCCTCGCCCCGGCTGGAGCGTTATATCGAACGCCTGACATTCTTCCTGACCCTGATCGGCCTTACCACGCTGCTGGTGGGCGGCACGGGCATTTCGAATGCGGTGCGCGCCTATCTGGACACCAAGCTTGCCAATATCGCGACGCTGAAATGTCTGGGTGCCTCGGGTAAATTTATTTTCCGCGTGTACCTGCTGCAGATCCTTGCGTTGGCGGGCATCGGCATTACGGCGGGGGCAACGATTGGCGCCGTTGCGGCGCGCATTGGCGGGTCGCTGCTGACGGAGCGGCTGTCATTTTCGGATCAGGTCGGGTTTTACCCCGATGCAATTTTGCTGTCGGCGGCGTTCGGGTTTCTGGCGACGCTGGCCTTCAGTTTGTGGCCGATTGGCCGCGCGGTGAAGGTGACGCCGAATGATTTGTTCCGCGACGCGATCGCACACAAAGCTGGACGTCCCGCAACCGGCGTGATTATCGGCATCATCCTGTCGTCGCTGGCATTGGCGGCGCTCGGCGTCTGGAGCGCGCCGAACCATAAAATGGCGCTGTGGTTTGCGGGCGGCACGTTCGGCACGTTTTTTGTTTTCCTTGGCTTCTCCGCCGCCGTAAAGGCGGGATTGCGCCGGTTGAGGCTGCCGTCACGCCCCGAAGCGCGCATGGCGGTTGCGAACCTGTACCGCCCCGGCAATGTGACGACAGGCGCGGTGTTGTCGCTGGGTCTGGGCTTGACGGTGCTGGTGGCAGTCGCGCTCGTCGAATACAATTTTTCGCGCCTGCTGCATGAGGACCTGTCGGCGGATGCGCCGTCGTGTTTCTTTCTGGGTATACAGCCCGATCAGGTGGCGGGGTTTGAAAAAATGGCGGCAGGCTTTAAATCTGCCCATCACCTGCAAATCACGCCGTCGCTGCGTGGACGCATCGTGGCGGTTAACGGCAATGACGCGGAAAAGGCATTGGTCGATAAAACCCATGACTGGGTCGTAAATTCGGATCGCGGTTTCACCTATGCCGCCAAACAGCCGGAGCACAGCCGCATCACCGCCGGAAAATGGTGGCCGGAAAATTACACGGGCGCGCCGCTGATATCGATTTCAACGGATGTTGCCGAGGCCTTTGCGATTGGCGTGGGGGCAGACCTGACCGTCAATATCCTGGGCGACGACATCACGGCGAAGGTCGCCAATATCCGCGACATCGAATGGGCAAGCTTTACGATGAATTTCGCCGTCACCTTTGCGCCGGGTGCGCTTGACGATATGCCGGCCTCTGCCGTTTCAACCGTGGTGCTGGCGCCAGAAGATGAAGAACCGTTGCGATCACAACTGGCGCGTGCCTTCCCCAACATCACGAGCATCCGCGTGCGCGAGGCGCTGGATACCGCAGGCACGATCATCGCGGGCATCGCGCAGGCGGTACGGATTTCGGCGGCGCTGACTCTCGCCGCCGGCGCATTGGTTTTGGCGGGCGGCATGGCGGCATCGCGCCGCCGTCATGTGTATGACGCGGTGGTGCTGAAGGTATTGGGGGCAACCCGCGCCCGCATCGCGCGCACTTTCTTGCTGGAATATGGAATCCTGGGCGGGGTAACGGTTGCGATTGCAGCGGTCATCGGTACGCTTGCGGCCTGGGCGGTTATTACCTTCATCATGCATTTACCGTGGAAATTCAGCCTGTTATCACTGTTTTACGTCGCGGCGGCCTGCCTTGCCCTGACGCTGGGCGCGGGATTCTTCGGCACATGGCAGGCACTGCGCCACAAGCCCGCGCCATGGCTGCGTAACCAATAAATTATTATTTAAAATCAATGGTTTGTCGCATTGCAATATTATTGCGGTGATCCACGTTATATAATAGAACGTATAAGCCACAGAAGTTCTGTCTTGAAAGGAATGAACGATGACTTATGACCCCGCTTCCTCCCGCCCGATTACCGCTGCCGCCGACCGCGTTGTCGATGCCGGTCTGCAGGCGCATATGCGCAGCGTCTATAACAACATGACCTGGGGTCTGGCCGTGACCGGCGCAACCGCCTTTGGCATCGCCCATTTCGCGCCACTTTATAACCTTGTCGTGGCATCGCCGCTGCATCTGGTTTTTGCCTTCGCACCGCTGGCCTTCCTGTGGTTCGGGTTGTCGTCGGCCAAGTTGCTGCGCATGGACGCATCCAAGGCACGCACCATGTTCGTGGTTTTCTGCGTGCTGATGGGCGCATCGATGGCGACCATTTTCGCGGTTTACACAGGCGCATCGATTGCCCGCGTATTCTTCATCACCGCCGCGACCTTCGCATCGATGAGCCTGTTCGGCTATGCGACCAAGAAAGACCTGTCGGGCATGGGCCATTTCATGACGATGGGCTTGGTCGGCATCCTGATCGCGATGGTGTTCAACATTTTCGTTGAATCTGCGATGATCAACTTCGTTGTTTCTGCGCTGGGCGTGGTGATCTTCACCGGCCTGACCGCGTGGGAAACGCAGAACATCAAGGAAATGTATGCCGAAGCGCATGGCCGCGAGACCAACGAGAAACTGGCCGTGATCGGTTCGCTCAGCCTGTACCTGTGCTTCATCAACCTGTTCCAGTTCCTGATGAACTTCATGGGTCAGCGCGAATAACCTTCGCCGACATCCATCAAACAAAACCCCGCCCCTTAGAAGGCGGGGTTTTTTGTTGTTATCGACTTGTTAATCGTAACAACCTATAATTGTACCGGAATACAGGGAGCAACCGTATGAATTACAGCATCATCGGGCAGTCACCGTCCTTCTTGGCCGCCATCGTCAAGGCCGACAAGGCTGCCGCCAGCCATGCCCGCGTGTTGCTGACCGGCGAAACCGGCACAGGCAAGGAAATGGTCGCGCGGCGCATTCACACCCACAGCAGTCGCGCGCAAAAAAAATTCGTTGCGCTGAACTGCGCAAGCCTGTCGCCCGAATTGATGGAAAGCGAACTGTTCGGCCACGTAAAGGGCGCGTTCACCACGGCACTGCGCGACCATGGCGGTTTGGTGGCGCAGGCGGATGGCGGCACGCTGTTTCTCGACGAAATCGCCGAAATAGCCCCGGGCTTGCAGGCGAAACTGCTGCGCTTTGTTGAAACCGGCGAATACCGCCGCGTCGGCGATGCGCTGCTGCGCCGTGCCGATGTGCGCGTGATGGCAGCAACACATGGCGATTTAAAAAATAGCGATGGTTTCCGCAGCGACCTTTATTACCGCCTCGCCGTCATCACCATCGTCCTGCCACCCTTGCGGTTGCGCGACGGCGATATCGTGTTGCTGGCTGAAAACTTCCTGTCATCGATTTGCGCACGCGAAAACCATGCGCCGATGCGTCTGGCCGCGGATGCGGTGGCTGCACTGCTGCGCCATGACTGGCCGGGCAATATCCGCGAGCTGCATAACACGCTGTATAACGCGGTCGTCATGAACGCGGGCGATACCCTTACCGCCGCCATGCTGCAGCTGCAACCGCAGGCCATCGACATGATGCGCGACGCCGCAAAACCGCAGCCGCTGTGGCGGGTCGAACAGGCGGCAATTGATGCCGCCATCGATTATTGCGGCGGCAATATCCCCCATGCGGCGCGGTTGCTGGAGGTGAGCCCCTCGACCCTCTACCGCCGCCCGAAAAACAGGGAACGCGCTTAAACCCTAAATATCCCCTGTTCCCAAAGGCTTGAGGGCTCATACGCCCTGCTGCCCAGATTCTCCTTGAATTGCGTGCCGCGCGGATTTATGGTTTGCCCTGACTTGCCGGAGTCTTCCCTTCCGGTTTCAAGAAAACGGGGGGCTGTAGCTCAGCTGGGAGAGCGCCTGCATGGCATGCAGGAGGTCGTCGGTTCGATCCCGATCAGCTCCACCACACAGTCATAAGTACTTGATATTAAAGGTAAAAATGATGTTTTAGCCCGCAAAATGCGGGCTTTTCTTTATCTGCATTTCTCGACGAACAACAGAGAGAGACACCAATGCGGACGTTTTCTCGCCTTCTCTCAGAAGTGGCTATTTCAGGTTTGGCGCCTTTTATCATGAAGAGTTTTTTTCTGGCGGAAGCCGGGCGAGCTGCTTCCGGTTCGCACCGCCTGCAAGCTCTAGCAAGTCGGACGCTAACTTTTCTCAAGAGCCATGTTCTTGAGATTGAAGATAATAAACTGACGACATTTTTGGCGCCCTCGTCACTTGATGATCAATAACATCCGCAGCGCATTATTTAATGACAGGCGAATGTACGCCGGTTCAAGTTCAGGCGCGGTCCACCAAACCTTCCACTATCCAGAGACTATCTACGCCTATCGCACAGAAATGCACGCTGTTGGCGCATATTTCGCGATCCGGACGCGGCGCCAAAGTACGGAGAATTTTTGAATCTGGCCCGGAATAAGCCATTTCTCTCCAAACCACAAAAACAGGTTTGGCGCCTTTTCAAATATTTAGGATCTTCGTGGGGAGAGTTTTAGGCGATTTCGAGAGACTTGCGAATCATGCCGCCGACGAAAGCATCCGACCTCTTGTCTCTTTTGGCGATCTCCCGGATGGTCATGCCCTTGAAATGCTCGTCCCGCCAGATGACCCCGCGGATAAGGTCACGCAAATCATGCGGCGGCAAATCGAAAATGTCTTCCGGCGTCCCTTTCGAAGGTGGCCGTATGATAACCGACCCATGCCAGGATTTTCCAGCCATGAAAGGTGTTTCAAACAAAAATGTATCTTCAGGCCGTTGCGCTGTTTTCAAGGTTATTCCATGAACCTCATGTAAGACCTTCTTCAACTGGGAAAGACTGATTTGAATATCGAGGACATCTTGACCGACCACAATTCTGGCGATGGTTTTAAATATGTGTTCTGTCGACAGTTTTTCGATACTGGTCGATAGGTATCCAAGAACTTCGTAGTTAGTCGTGTGATCTTTACCTGTCATCTTTGCAAGATTATTTGTGTCCGCAAACCATTCGCGCAGCCTTTTTTCCAAGAGAGTTTCTATTTCTTGCGCCGGGATACGTAACAAGGCAGTTTCAAGCTCTTTTTTCCTCTGGATCTTATCCCAGCTAACGTAGTACCTGTATCTCTGCCCATTTTTATTAGTAAAAACGGGGCTATAAATCGTACCATACTTGTCAAACAAGAGACCCCGAAGAAGGTGCCGATGCTGGGTCTTTTTACTGCCGCGCGGCTGTACGGCATTTTCAGCCAATAGCTTTTGTGCTGCTGATAGGATTTCCGGAGAAATTATCGGTTTGTGATCGCCATCATATATCTTATTTTTATGCTTTATCTTACCGATATAAAGAGGGCTTACCAGTAGCGTATAGAGCATACCGCGAGTAAAGTTATTTCCAGCTTTCGTTTTGTCTCCGTCGTGATCAAGGATATCTATGAGCTTTATAACACTGCGGACTTTCAGATAAGTGTCGAATATCTTTTTAACGAGAGCGGCCTCTCTCTCATTTACAAACAGCTGTCTGTCTTTGAGGTTATAACCTAACGGGATTTGACCACCCATCCACATGCCTTTTTTCTTGCTGGCGGCAATTTTGTCGCGGATTCTCTCTCCCGTCACTTCTCGTTCGAACTGCGCGAAGGACAGCAGGACGTTGAGTGTTAAGCGGCCCATAGAGGTCGTAGTGTTAAAAGATTGCGTGACGCTGACAAACGTGACCTGATGCTGATCAAAAAGCTCTACTAACTTGGCAAAATCCATCAGCGCTCGTGTCAAGCGGTCGATCTTATAAACGACGATAATATTGACTTTACCTGCCTTGATGTCGTCGAGAAGATTCTGCAATCCCGGACGCTGAATGTTACCACCCGAATACCCACCATCATCGTAGATAGACTTTACAGCGACCCATCCTTCGGCTTTTTGACTTGTAATGTAAGCATGGCAGGCCTCACGTTGCGCATCGAGTGAGTTGAAAGCCTGATCAAGACCTTCTTCCGTGGATTTTCGGGTGTAAACGGCGCAATATTTTATAGCAGGATTCATAGATAACTCCGGGGTCTTCGTTTCACACCAAAAAATATTTATCCGTTCCAGCGCGTGCCGGTGATGACAAAGGCGACTTCCGACAAGCTGTCATAGTTTCGATTACGGTATTCAAATCCGCCTGAGTTCACGGTGACGATATGCTTATCGCCGCCATGCGCGCGAACAAGCTTGGTGCCGGGCTTTAGGCCAGCAGGCCCCTGATCAAAAGATTTTGAATCTCGCTTATACTGAGCAACTAAATTATCCAGCCGTTTACGCTGTTCCGGCGACATGCCTTCGCCACGAATATCACGTTGCTTGAATGCGAGGCTTTTCTCGAGCATCTGCCGCCCGATGCGCCAATGCGGCTTTATTCCCCAACATTCGGCCCATCGCCGACGCAGCTCTGACATCGGCAGTCCAGCAACATTGTTATCAGAATGCGAATCTTTGTGCATTTGGACACCTCGTTTGTCCATACACGCTTCCTTTTGCGAGGAAGTCCACTTCTAAAAAATTTACTATTCAGAGCTGTTTATAAATGGCAGTTACTCACGTTTTGTAGGATCGATGATTTGTTCCATAATTTCATTATTATTAACATTCCTAAGAAAAAAATAGAATGTTGAATCAATGACACGAATTGTTTGGGTAGTTTTATCGTAATCAAAAATTGGTGGGGATATGGACTTCTCACTTTGTAGTTTCGCAAAGTTATAAAGCAGATTACTCATATCCCCAGCTCGCACATCAGCAGGTCTATGATGAATTTCTTTTATTTTACTTTCTAAACTGCTCCTTTTAATACCACGAATAACCTCTTCGAAATCAGATGAAAGTATCACTTTTACCGTATAAAAAGGAAGATATAAGGGCATTTCCTTGGGATCATCAGACTTAGGATTATTGGTCGTTTTTCTTCCTTCAGCAATTGCCTCTAATGCGCGAAGATGGCGCGCCTGATAGGCTTGTACCTTTTCTTTTTTCGCTTCATTGAGAATATCAATATCATTCACATTCGTTAAAAGAGTCCGTACCCCATAGATACCAGACTTTAGGCATACGGATTTTAAAAGTTCCTGAACCACGCCAATACTATCGAAAGCGCTTCTAACAATTTCATCAATTAGCTCTGGGGAAAATTTAATGTTTAAAAGATCAGAACCTTTTTCAACTACCTTGTTAAAATCACTAACGTCCCAAGGCTCGACTGGTACTTCGAACATACGATCTAGGAGATCGCCGTTAAATTGGATTAATCTATTTTTTTCTCTCCAAACGCCTAAAATAATGAACCTAATTCCCAATTCTTGAAACGACCTCAAATCAAACGCAAACTGCTTTTGTATTTCCTCATCTAAGTAATGGAAATTCTCTAAAATAATAAATTTGTTTTTCCCGCATTTTTTGAAAGCTCTTGCTACATCATTTGGTAATTCCAAATTGTACGTCGTCAGATAATTTCGGACAGATTGGGTAAAGAATTAAGGTAGTGTTTTCGTCTCTCTGGTTAATGTTAAGCTGCCCTTCTTTCGAAGTGCAATCGTTTTCTTAAAAGCATGGTTTTCTCCTTGATGCGGTCA
>JBBRVE010000031.1:0-28259 GCA_038247245.1 Bdellovibrionales bacterium
ATGAAAAAGATCCTACTCGCAGGTACCGCGATCGTCGGCGCAGCCGTTCTCGCTTCGCCCGCTCAAGCTGACCTGAAAATCGACCTCGGCGGCCACTTCCGTGGTTATGCCGTTTACAACGACCAAAACGAAACTACGGGCGGGCTTGGCGCCGCCGAACTGCGCAACTTCGAATTCAAGCGCGACATGGAAGTTCACTTCACCGGCGAAACCACGACCGACAGCGGCCTGACCGTTGGCGTTCACGCTGAACTGGACCTCGGTAACACCTCGCAAAACGGCGGCCGCGTTGCGACCACCCCGCTGCCCCCCACACCCGGCACTTTCTCGCCCAGCTCCACCTTTAACGATGGAAGCAACCTCGACGAAGCTTACATCTACTTCTCCGGTGGTTGGGGCCGCGTGAACTTCGGTTCCGAAGACGGCGCTGCATACCTCCTGCAGGTTGCTGCTCCTTCGGCTGACTCGAACATTGACGGTATGCGCGTATACGTTCAGGCTCTGAACGCAGACGTGTGGGATGATGGCGTTGTTAACAACTCCATCCTCGGCACCAACGGCCTGGACTTCAACGTCCGCCTCGGCTACGACAACGCGTTCTTCCGCGACACCGATCGTCTGACCTACCTGACCCCGAAATGGAACGGCTTCCAAGCTGGCGTGTCTTACGCTCCCCAGGCTGGCCAAGGTATCGTTGACGGCGCATTCGCAGGCGCAAGCATCTCCGACAACACCGTTGACTACGAAGACCTGTGGGAAGTCGCTGCCCGTTGGGATGGCGAATTCGAAGGCTTCGGCATCAGCGCTGGTCTCGGTTACTCGAACGCTTCCGCTACGAACGAAACTGCAGCTGGCGCTGGTAACTTCGGTTCTGACGACATCCAAGCTTGGGATGCAGGCCTGAACGTTTCCTTCAACGACTTCTCGATCGGCGCTGCATACCTGAACGCAGACACCGGCGTTAACGAAGCCGCTGGTGCTGGCAACAGCGCGGAAATCGAAACCTGGACGATCGGCGCGGCATGGGATAACGGTCCCTACCACCTCGGCGCGACCTGGTACAACACCCAGATCGACAACAACGCGTACGGCCTCAACCTGGCCGGCACCCGCGACGTTCAAATCGACCGTTACACGGTTGGCGGCGGCTACACCTACGGCCCCGGCATGACCTTCCGCGGTTCGGTTGCCTTCGGTAACGTTGATTCTTCGACGGCTTCTGCAAACGACACCAACTTCGTACAAGTTGGCATCGGTACCGACGTAAACTTCTAATACTCAAATCATCCCTTACCGGATGATGCGAAAAGGAGAGGCGCCGCAAGGCGCCTCTCCTTTTTTGCGTCTTGTTTGACAATCCGCTCCCGCTGCACGACAATCCGCCATGAGCAAAGACAAGCCTGCCCAGCCGCAGAAAATGAATACCGCCGAAGCGCTGCAGGCAGCACGCAGCCATATCGCGGCGGGGCGCGTGGGCCTTGCCGCCGGGCTTCTTGACCAGATCATCGCGCGCGAACCGTCCTGCGGGCCCGCGCTTTACCAGCGCGGCATTATTTGCGCACGCGCGGGCGACCATCCGCAGGCGGAAAACCTGTTTACACGCGCGCTGGCGCTGGCCCCCGATGCGCCGGAAATATTGCTGTCGCTGGCAACCCTGCGCTATGAACAGGGCGATGCGGCGCAGGCGGCAGCCCTGTGCGAAAAAGCCAGCAGCCTGACAAAATCGCCGCTCACGCTTTACCGTCTTGGCTTACTGTTACAACAGGCGGGGCAGGGCGCATTGGCACAGGGCGCGTTTGAAAAGGCGTTGGCGCTCGATCCCGGATATGTCCGCGCCTATCACGGTCTGTCGAACACGCGCAAATTCACGCCGGATGACGCGTATTATCGCCAGCTGCAGGAAATTGACGCCCGCGCGGATACGCTGCCCCCGGATGAAAAAATTCTTGCCGGTTTCGCCATTGCCAAGGCGGCGATGGACTGCGGCGACAGCGATTTTGCGCTGGCGCGTTTTGCGGCCGCGAATGCGCTCAAAAAACAAAGCATGCCGCGCTATGACATCGCGGGATTTCATGCCTATATCGACGACATCATTCGCCTGTTTGACGCGGATGCGGTCGCAAAGATCCGCGCGCAGGCACGCAACGTCAGCACCAGCCAGCGGCCTGTGTTCATCATCGGTATGCCGCGTTCCGGCTCCACGCTTGCCGACCAGATTTTATCCAGCCATCCGGCTGTCGCCAGCATCGGCGAATCGCGGCTGTTCGCGGGTTGTGTGCCGCGGCTGCCGACTGAACTGCGCGAGGCGCGGGTGAACACCGCGCTCATGGAAAACCTTGCGGGGCTGCTGGCGGGCATCGGGGATAAATACATCGCCGCAACCGATGCCGCGGGGCAGGGGGCATCGCATGTGATTGACAAGATGTTGTTCAATTACCTGTGGGTCGGCGTGATCCGGCTTGCGTTGCCGAATGCGAAAATCATCCATTGCACGCGTGATCCGCGCGATATCGCGCTGTCGATCTGGCAGCTGCATTTTCCGGCCGGTATGGGCTGGGCCTATGACCTTGGCGATATCGGGCAGTACTTCCTTGCCTATCAGAAAATGATGGCGCATTGGAACTCCGTTTTTCCGGGCGATATCCTCGAGCTCCGGTACGAAGACATGGTGACGGGTCAGGAACAGCAAACGCGCCGCCTGCTGGAATTCTGCGGCCTGCCCTGGGATGACCGCTGCCTTGAATTCCACAACAGCGCACGGCTTGTGAAAACCGCCAGCGCAGGGCAGGTACGCAGGCCGATTTACGGCGGCTCTGTCGGCAAATGGAAAAAATATGAACGCCATCTGCGGCCGCTGCTGGACGTGCTGGGTGAAGTCAAAACGCTTCTTGTAACGCTCGGGGCGGGTGTAGCGTTTTTATATGGCTCTGCGGCGCAGGCGGATCTGCACCTTGATCTGGGCGGTTATGCGCGCAGTTACATCGTTTATGGCGATCAGGATGAAGTATCGACCCCCGCACCGGGCGACGAGCTGCGCCATCTGCAATTCCGCCGCGACATGGAAATGCATTTTACGGGCGAAAAGACGCTGGATAGCGGCCTCACGGTCGGGGTCAAGGCGGAAATCAAGCTGGGGAATGAATCGGCAAGCGGGAATGTGAACTCGATTACGGGCGGCAGACGCGATGCCGATCAATCCGGCGCAACCTATCTTTATTTTTCGGACAGCTGGGGAAAGGTTTTCCTGGGCGCGAACGAAGGTGCCGCTTATCTGCTGCAGGTGGCAGCGCCATCGGCCGACACCTATGTCGATGGCTTGCGCGTTTATCTGCAAACCTGGAGCATCGATGTCTGGGATGACGGTCTCGCCAACCTTTCCTATGCGCCGCCTAATTCCACGATACGCCTTGGCTACGATAACTCGAATTTCGGCAAAATCGAACGCGCGACGTACCTGACACCGAAATGGAACGGCTTACAGTTTGGCGCATCCTTCGCGCCTGAAAATGCCCGCGCCAGAATCGATGATGCCTTTGGCGGCGCGCATATCAGCGACCGCGTTGGCCGTTTTGAAAACGCCTACGATCTTGCCGCGCGCTGGGATGGCAAACTGGGTGACGTGAAAATCGCCACCGGAATCGGCTACAGCGCCGCCAACCCCCAAATCGATGCGGTGGCCGGCAATAACGGCTCTGCCGATCGCCAGATGTTGTCTGTCGGCCTCAATCTGGGCTGGCAAAAATGGAGCATCGGTGGCGCATGGCGCTATGCCGGAACGGGCGTGGAAGGGCCGGAAACCGACCAAAAAGTGTCACTGGCCGGATTGGCTTGGGATTCCAAGCCTTTGCACCTTGGCGTCACGTGGTATCAGATGGTTTTGGACGCGAACGCCTTTTCGCTCGGCTTGGCCGATGATATCGATGTGCAGCGGGTAACGGCTGGCGGCTGGTACCAGCTTGCCGACGGATTTACCCTTCGCAGCACCGTTTCCCGCCTGCAGGCCGATAACGGTAGCAATTCGGCGGTTGACCCCACGCAATGGCAATTCGCGCTGGGCACGGAAATTATCTTTTAATTTTAATATGTTACGAATGGGCTTGCTTTAATGGGGGGCGGTGCTTAAATCGTTCACAGCATTTGTGCACGGCAACAAGGAGAATTTTCCATGACTCAACAGAACAACGATCCCATCGTGATCGTCGGCATGGCCCGCACGCCCATCGGCGCGTTCCAGGGCGAACTGGCTTCATTTTCCGCCTCCGACCTCGGCAAAATCGCGATCGAAGAAGCGCTGAAGCGCTCCACCGTCAGTGCGAATGATGTCGAAGACGTTATCATGGGCTGCGTATTGGCCGCAGGGCAGGGGCAGGCTCCCGCGCGTCAGGCCTCCATTAAAGCGGGCATTCCGGATTCCGTCGGCGCCACGACCGTTAACAAAATGTGCGGCTCGGGCATGAAGGCCGTGATGCTGGCGCATGACAACATCCTTGCAGGCTCGGCCAGCGTGATGGTTGCGGGCGGCATGGAAAGCATGACCAACGCGCCGTACCTGATGGAAAAAGCGCGCGCCGGTTTCCGCATGGGCCACCAGCAAGTCAAAGACCACATGTTCCTCGACGGCCTCGAAGACGCGTATGACAAAGGCCAGCTGATGGGCGTGTTTGCGGATGACACCGCGCGCAAATGCCAGCTGACCCGCGAAGACCAGGACAAATTCGCGCTCGCGTCGCTATCGCGCGCGCTCGAGGCGACAAAATCCGGTGCATTCACCTCCGAAATCGCACCCGTCACGATCAAGGCGAAAACCGGTGACACCGTCGTGTCCGAAGACGAAAGCCCCAAGAAGGGCAAGCCCGACAAAATCCCGACGCTGAAACCCGCCTTCACGCCCGATGGCACCGTGACGGCTGCCAACGCATCGTCGATTTCCGACGGCGCGGCGGCACTGGTGCTGATGCGCAAATCCGAAGCGCAAAAGCGCGGCCTGAAAATTCTGGGCGAGATCAAGGCGCATGCGACCCACGCGCAAAAACCCGCTGAATTCACGCTCGCCCCCATCGGCGCGACCAAGAAAGTGCTGGAAAAAGCAGGCTGGAACGCAAAAGACGTCGACCTGTTCGAAATCAACGAGGCGTTTGCGGTTGTGCCGCTGGCCGCGATGAAGGAACTGGGCCTGTCGCATGACAAAGTGAACGTGAACGGCGGCGCATGCTCGCTCGGCCACCCGATCGGCGCATCGGGCGCACGCATCATCATCACCCTGCTGTCCGCGATGGAAAAACGCGGGTTGAAGCGCGGCGTTGCATCACTCTGCATCGGCGGCGGCGAAGGCACCGCGATCGCACTCGAGAGGGCGGCTTAATCCCCCTTGGCGAAACGTAAAGCAAAAAAAACCGGATCTTCCGGAAGGAACCAAACGCGAAGCCGCCGCTCTGGCGGCTTCCGTCCTTTTGCGCGCTTTGTATTCGTGGCGGGGCTGTGGTGCTTTGCTGCCGGCATCATTTTGTTGTCATGGTGCCTTTACGATATGCCAGACACCAGCGACGTGAAGCCGCTGGAAATGCGCCCCAGCATCAGTGTGCTGGCGGCGGACGGGTCGCTGGTCGCGCGCTATGGCGGCCTCAAGGGCAATGTCGTCAATGTCAAAGACCTGCCGCCCTATGTGGTGGCCGCGCTGCTGGCAGTGGAAGACAGGCGTTTTTATGACCATTTCGGCATTGATCCGCTGGGTCTTGCGCGCGCGATGTACACCAACATCAAGGCGCGCCGCTGGGTGCAGGGCGGATCGACGATCACGCAGCAGCTGGCCAAAAACTTATTTCTTACGCCCGACAAGACACTGCGCCGCAAGGTGCAGGAAGCCGTGCTGGCGCTGATGATCGAATGGAAACATTCCAAGGACGATATTCTGACCGCCTATATGAACCGTGTCTATTTTGGCTCGGGTGCCTATGGCCTTGATGCCGCCGCGCGCACCTATTTCGGCAAGAGCGCGAAGGATGTCACATTGTTTGAAGGCGCGGTGCTGATGGGCCTGCTGAAAGCGCCGTCGCGCTTTTCTCCCGCCGCCAATCCGAAACTGGCGCGGGAACGCGCGAAAACCGTCATCAAGGCGATGGAGGATGCGGGCTATATCGGCGCGGATATGGAGAAGCAGGAAATCAAGAACGCACGCATCACGCTGGCGGGTGGCAATCCCGGATCGCTGAACCGCTATTTCGCCGACTGGGTGCTGGAGCAAGTGGATGGCTATGTTGGCAACACGGAACGCGATCTTGTCATCCGCACCACATTCTCCCCGGAACTGCAGGCGCTGGCGGAATCGCGCCAGAAGGCATTGTTCGCCAGCCTGAAGCCGACGGACAAGGTATCGCAAACCGCCATCGTGACGCTGTCGCTGGACGGTGCGGTACTGGCGATGGTGGGTGGCGTCGATTACACCGAAAGCCAGTTCAACCGCGCCACCATGGCGCAGCGCCAGACGGGCTCGTCGTTCAAACCATTCGTATATCTGGCAGCGCTGGAGCAGGGATATAGCAAGGACGACATTATTGATGACTCGCCGATCCGCGTCGGCAATTACAGCCCGAAAAATTACGAAGGAAATTATAACGGCCCCGTCACGCTGACGCAGGCGCTGGCGCATTCGCTGAACGCCGCAACCGTACGTCTGCTGCAAAAGATTGGCGTCTCGAACCTGCTGGATGTGGCGCAGCGCCTTGGCCTGCCCGGAAAATACCGCCCTGAACTTGCAACGGGCCTTGGCGCCGGCGAAGCAAGCCTTTTGGAAATGACCCATGCCTATGCCGAAATCGGCAATGGCGGCCATGCCATCTGGCCCTATACGGTCTTGAGCGTCGAGGACGTGAAGGGGAACGTCCTGTTCACCCGCGAAAACAACGGCGGCATGCGCCTGTTCAGTGCGCGCGATGTGTCGCAGCTGGACGATATGCTGGTACAGGTCGTGGCGCAGGGCACCGGGCAGGCGGCACAGCTGACGCGCGGCCATGTAGCCGGCAAAACCGGCACGACACAGGATTACCGCGACGCATGGTTTATCGGTTACACGAACACGCTGGTGACAGGCATCTGGATGGGCAACGACGATAACAGCCCCATGAACGGCGTGACGGGGGGCAAATACCCGGCAAGGCTGTGGCACGATTATATGGAACAGGCGATTGGCGTGCCCGTGCGCAATTTCTCCACTACCATGCCGCGCGGCGATACGCAGGATAACGACGGTTTTTCCGGCATGCTCGACCGGTTGTCACATGAATGGTCGGGCAGCGACGACAATGCCGGTGCCAAATCCAGCTGGCGCAAGAAATTTAGTGGTAGCGATAAGCCCGTTTATAACCCTTGAGTGCGGGTGCGGGCGATCCCCAGAAATTCAGCAATTCACGCTGCTGTTGCGTTGCCGACTGCACATTCCAGCGCGGCGTGACGGCGTTGTGTTCCACGGTCTGCACAAATTTATGCGGGAATGAATCGCGCGCCGCGCGAAGGCCGCTTTCTACCAGCGCGCGTGCGACAACTTCCGGCGCGCTGCCGGTTTTACCTGCGGTTTGTTCGATTGCGGTATAAATACGCAAATGCGCATCGCCCATTTTCTGGCGCTGGAATTCGTGCATGAACTGCATCAGGTAATGGCGGGTGAGCGTATCGGCCTGCGGCGGAATGGCGGGCAGGGCGTAAGGCTGTTGCTGTCTCATCGGAGGCTCCTCCTGATTGATGCGGCCTTTTAAAATATAGACCGGCAGTGAAACGGCATGACGTATCTTTTTTAAGAATGCGCCACCAGTCGCTAACGAATGATTAATTTAAGGGGTAGTTCCGTCGTCACCGGCATCGGGGGGCATAATGGCGCCTGATTCCGCGGATATTCGGGGAACTGCATTGCGTGCCAGCTCGTCCACGCGCTCGTTTTCGGGATGGCCCGCATGGCCGCGCACCCAGACCCAATCCAGCTTGTGCAGCTGCATGACGGAATCAAGTTTTTCCCACAGGTCGCGATT
This sequence comes from Bdellovibrionales bacterium, assembly GCA_038247245.1. Classification (GTDB taxonomy): domain Bacteria; phylum Pseudomonadota; class Alphaproteobacteria; order Micavibrionales; family UBA2020; genus JAPWJZ01. The sequence continues at coordinate 8,019 of JBBRVE010000031.1, forward strand.
CTTGACGTCTTTTTTATCCGCCGTTTTCCAGCCGCGTTTTTTCCAGCCATGGATGTATTCGGTTGCGCCCTTCATCACATACTGGCTGTCGGTGTGGATCGTCACATGGCAGCGCGGCAATTTTACGGCCGCAATGCCTTCAATGACGGCGGTCATTTCCATGCGGTTGTTGGTTGTCTGCGCCGCGCCGCCCGTCAGCTCTTTTTCGTGCTTGCCGTAGCGCAGCAGCGCGCCCCAGCCACCCGGGCCCGGATTACCGCTACACGCGCCATCGGTGAAAAGGTCGACTTTTTTCAAACCTCAAATCCGTAATCGGCAAGGGAAGATACTTTTTGATGGAAGCGCAGAATTTTTACATGCTCCATCGGGTCTTTCGCCCGCACCAGCGCACCCTGTACTGGGTTCAGCCAGTCATACAGCCGCGTCGCAATAATGCGCACGGCGGCTGCGCGGCCGAAATAGGGCAGCGCCTTCAACTCGTTTTTAGACAGCGGGCGGTCATGATTATAGCTCGACAGCAGCGCATGGGCGCGGCCAAGGTCAAGATCACCCTTCCAGTCAAAGCACCACGGGTTGAATGTCAGCATCAGGTCGTAGGCCAGCGTATCCCAGCAGGAAAAATAAAAATCGATCACCCCGGATACTTTTTCATCGCGGAAAAAAACATTGTCGGGGAACAGGTCGGCATGCACTGCGCCCTTGGGCAGAAACTTCGGCCGGTTTTTTTTCAGGTATTCCAGTTCGGCGTCCAGCATTGCGAACAGGCCGGGCTCCACTTCATCCGCGCGGCTGGCACAGGCATGGATCAAACCTTCCCACGCGGGCAGGGCCATCGTGTTGTGACGCTTCATGGGGAATGTGCGGCCCGCGCGGTGCATACGCGCCAGAATTTCACCGATGGCCTGACAATGATGCACGTAAATTTCACGCGGCCAGGTGCCTTCGATAAATTGGGCCAGCAGCGCAGGGCGTCCTGCGACTTTCAAAATGCGCTGTCCGGTTTTGTCGGGCACGACACGGGCAGACGGGATGCCGTTTTCGGCCAGATGCGCCATGAAGCCCGTATAGAACGGCAGTTCGTCCGGCTGCGCGCGCTTTTCGATCAGTGTCAGCACGTATTTGGCGGTGGTGGTGGTGATCAGGTAATTGGAATTTTCAACACCTTCGGCAATACCCTCGAACGACTGCAGATCGCCGACATCAAATTTTGCCAGCATCGATTTAAGTTCTTCAGTGGTGATCTGGGTATAAACGGCCATGACGGCAAGAATACCGCAAAGAGCGCTGTGCTGCAAAGCCGCGGGTCATGAAAGCGTCATAATTAAGCTCTGTTGATGCTTTACGGACGCATAGATGGCGGTTTCGGCGTGCGGGACGGCGACAGGGCAGGGGGTTGGGTCGTAAAGGGGAAGTGGCGGCGGCTGCCGTCCACCACGCCGGTATGCCCATGCGCGGTCACCGTGCGGCGCTCGAGGTCGGCGAGGCCTTTTTCGGCGACGCTGTAATGGCCGTCATTGCCGGTGAAATTGATCTCGATCCGGTTGTCGTACGGGTTGGCGGACTGGATCTGCACGGCGGGCACTTCGCCTGCGCCTTCGATCTGGATCGGGCTTGAGGCGTTCAATGCGGACAGGTCGTTCATCAGTTCCGCAATCGCCAGTTTTTTCGTGTAGGGGTCGGGATCGTAAACGGCATCGCCGGCGCGCAGCACCGCGTCTTTTACTTTATCCGCCCAGGTGTTGAATCCTTTTTGCGACAAAACATTTTCGTCATCGCCCGGCAGGGTGAAGGCGACCATATATCCAAGGCCGTTGGTCATGCTCTTGCTGGCAACTTCGATCGTCAGGCAATACGTCTTGGTCATCTGGTCCCCTTGTGTCGTCGCGAGGTGGTGCCGATTTCTGTCTAACGAATATAGTGTCGAATTCGGGGACACTATATGGCCGCAAGTTTCAAACGCAAGGGATAATTTGTAATAAGCTGAAAATTATTATTCCACGGATGCAAGGATGCGCGGAATTTTAAAAGTCACGGTTTCTTCGGCAACGACCGTGGTTTGCAGGATCACATCGAACCGTTCACGTGCCAATTCTATGACGCGCTGCACAAGAATTTCGGGGGCGGAGGCACCGGCGGTCAGGCCCAGCACGCGTATGTCCTTTAATTCATCCCACGGCACATCCTCGGCACGGTCGGCCAGAAAAGCGCGCTTTGCGCCATAAGCCTTTGCGACCTCGACAAGACGGTTGGAATTGGAGGAATTTTTTGACCCGATCACAATCACCGCATCCGCGCGCGGCGCGATATCTTTTACGGCCAGCTGGCGGTTGGTTGTGGCGTAACAAATGTCTTCCTTGCGGGGCGCGGTGATGGCGGGGTATCTCACGCGCAGTGCATCGACTATTTCTTTTGTGTCGTCAATCGACAAGGTGGTCTGCGTGACGAAGGCGATCTTGGCCTCATCGGCGACATTCAGTTTGGCAATATCCGCAACCGTCTCCACCAGCGTGACCGCGCCTGCGGGCAGCTGCCCCATCGTGCCTACGACTTCAGGGTGCCCGGCATGGCCGATCAGGATGATCTGGTGGCCTGTTTTGTAGTGCATTTCTGCTTCGCGGTGGACTTTGCTGACCAGCGGGCAGGTGGCATCCACGAAAATCATGTTGCGTTTCAGCGCCTCCTCCGGCACGCGCTTCGGCACGCCATGGGCGGAGAAAATAACGGGCGCGCCTTCCGGCACTTCATCCAGTTCCTTGACGAATACCGCGCCCTTGGCGCGCAGGTCTTCCAGCACATGTTTGTTGTGGACGATTTCGTGACGCACATAGACGGGGGCGCCGAATTTCAACAGCGATTTCTCGACGATCTCGATCGCGCGGTCAACGCCGGCGCAGAACCCGCGCGGGCTTGCCAGCAATATGGTGAGCGGCGGCTTTTCCATGGGCTGGAATATAGGTGCTGCAAGGCCTTGAGTCGAGGGATTAACGGGGCTAAGGTAGCGTCATTAACGAAGGATAACCGCATGAAACGCATCCTGCTGCCGGCATTTGCCGCCCTTTTGCTACTGACCGGTTGCGGCATGGGCGAACAGCTGTCCCATTCCATGTTCGGCACGGCCACGCAAAAAGAAATCATCGAAATGCCGGATTGCCCGCGCCCGGTCAGCCTGACCGATGCGTCCTATATGCCCGTTTTCACGGGTGAAAAAACCGACCTTGCCGCGGAAGTCAAACTGGGCGGCATCACCGGCAGCTGCGCCTTTGAAAAGGGCAGCGCGGTGATGGAGATCAAGGTAACGTTCCTTGGGCGCAAGGCCAAGTCTGAACTTGACATAAAAAAACTGGACGTGCCCTATTTCATCGCCATCCTGTCGCCGGACCAGCAAGTGTTGCAGCGTCAGGCCTTTTCCACTAAAATCGGTTTCGATAATACGGGTTATGGCGCATCGACAGAGGAACACACGCTGCGCATCCCCGTCCCCTCCAAGGGAGCGGCAGGGGGCTATAACGTGGTCGTGGGCCTTGAACTGTCGCAAGACCAGCTCGCCTATAACCGGAAACGCAAGGAACATCCCGATGCCCATTAAACTGAAGCAATTCTGGCAGGCCGAATTTCAGGAACACGAAGACGTCGCCGCGCTGACGCAACAGCAGCTGGCAACGCCGTTCGAAAAATTGCTCGATACCGCGACCGCCTGCATCGAGGCCGGCGGCAAGATTTTCTTCTTCGGCAACGGCGGCAGCGCGTCCGATGCGCAGCACCTCGCAACCGAGCTTTCCGCCCGCTACAAGAAAGACCGCAAGGCGATTGCCGCGCTGTCGCTTGCGACCGATACCTCCGCGCTCACCGCCATCGGCAATGATTACGGCTTCGATTACGTTTTTGCCCGCCAATTGGAAGCACTCGGCAAAAAAGGCGATATGGCAATCGGTATCACCACCTCGGGCAATTCCGCGAACGTCATCCGCGCCTTCGAGGAATGCCGCAAACAGGGCATCACCACCGTGGGCTTCACGGGCGCTACAGGCGGCAAGATCAAGCCGCTGTGCGACATCCTGCTGAACGTGCCATCGGCCACCACGGCGCGTATCCAGGAAATGCACATTACGATCGGCCAGATGCTCTGTGGGGCGCTGGAGATCAACCTTGGCTATATCGAACAGGATGAACCCAAAGCGGGCGACAGCCTCGCCCGCGCGGTATAAGAGGTTTTAGTGAATATGTCAAAAGCTGCCGAACTCGATAAACTGAGCTTCGAAGAAGCCCTGTCCGAACTGGAAAAGATCGTGCGTGCGCTGGAGGGCGGGTCGTCTGACCTCAAAACCTCCATCGACAGTTACGAGCGCGGCATGGCCCTGAAGAAGTACTGCGACGGCAAGCTGAAGGAAGCGCAAGGCCGCATCGAAAAGATCACCATTGGCGACGGCGGCAAGGTCACGACCGAAGCGATCCGGCTTTCTGAATAATCGTTTCTAAATTGGTGACATTTTTCCGCGACTTGGGGTATAACAGTCAGCAGAAAAAATAATTCTGGAAGGGTCATTCTCAAATGGCACCATCACCACGCGAGGCGTCACCGAAACTCTCACAGGCAATGGACGACTGCCGCGAGAAGGTCAACAAGACCATCTCCAGCCTCCTGCCCCCGACTGACCTGGTTGAAGCAAAACTTTTCGACGCGATGCGCTATGCGGCCCTTGGCGGCGGCAAGCGCCTGCGCCCGTTCATGGTGATGGAAGGCGCGCGCGTATTCGGCGTCGATGCCGGCCGCGCACGCCGCGTGGCGGCGGCTGCGGAATTCGTGCATTGCTATTCGCTCGCGCATGACGACTTGCCCGCGATGGACAACTCCGACCTCCGCCGTGGCAAACCGTCGCTGCATAAAGAATACGACGAAGCAACCGCGCTGCTGGCCGGCGACGCGCTGCTGACGCTGGCGTTCGAAGTTCTTGCCGATCCCGAAACGCATGAGGATCCGCGCGTGCGCGTGGAGCTGATCGCAAGCCTTGCAGGCGCGGTCGGCATGCACGGCATGGTCGGCGGGCAGATGCTCGACCTGATCGGCGAAAAACAGGAATTCGATGTCGGCACGATCAGCCGCATGCAGCGCATGAAAACCGGCAAGCTGATCGCGTTCTGCTGCGAAGCTGGCGCGATCCTCGGCAAGGCAAATCCCGCGCACCGTCAATCCTTGCGCAACTACGCGCACGACCTTGGCCTTGCGTTCCAGGTGACCGACGACCTGCTCGACGTTGAAAGCAACGTCCATGAGCTTGGCAAGCCCGTGAATCAGGACGGCAAAAAATCCACCTTCGTGTCCGCAATGGGCCGCGAACAGGCACGCACGCGTGCGCAGATGCTGGTCGACCAGTCGATCTCGCACCTCCGTGTATTTGATGAAGGCCGTGTCGATTTGCTGAAGGATCTTGCCCGCTACGTGCTGGAACGCCGCGTTTAATTCGGGCTGTCTGATTCTTTATCCGCTGCACAATTTCTGCACTAAAATACCTCGATAACTGCTGAGCCGGTTAACGCGGATTCGTTGTATATTTAGAAATAAGCATTGTATTTCAAGGCTTAGGGGCACTGCCCGGTCGGTGTCTGCCGCCGCGTAACGGGCGTACCAATTTTCCTGAAAAAGTGTATATATAACGGCAAGAAGGACAGAGCATATGAGCGCCAAGCCCCTCCTCGATAAAGTGAACATTCCGGCCGACCTCCGTAAACTTGCCAAGGGCGAGTTGCGCCAGTTCGCCGATGAATTGCGTCAGGAAACCATCGATGCCGTTTCCATCACCGGCGGGCATCTGGGCGCGGGTCTTGGTGTTGTCGAACTGACGACTGCCATTCATTACGTTTTCAACACGCCTGCCGACCGCCTGATCTGGGATGTCGGCCATCAGGCCTATCCGCATAAAATTCTGACCGGCCGTCGCGACCGCATCCGCACGCTGCGTCAGGGCGGTGGGTTATCCGGCTTCACGAAACGGTCGGAGAGCGAATACGACCCGTTCGGCGCAGCGCACAGCTCCACCTCCATCTCGGCAGGATTGGGCATGGCGGTTGCGCGCGATCTTGAAAACGGCACCAACAAAATCATCGCCGTGATCGGCGACGGCGCAATGTCCGCCGGCATGGCGTATGAGGCGATGAACAACGCAGGCGCGATGAACAGCAAGCTGATCGTCATCCTGAACGACAACGACATGTCGATCGCGCCGCCCGTGGGCGCAATGAGCGCATACCTGTCGCGCCTGATCTCGTCGAAGCCTTACCTCAGCATCCGCGAAATCGGCAAAAAGTTTTCCGAGAAACTGCCCGCACCCCTGCAAAAGGCTGCACAACGCGCTGAAGAATATGCGCGCGGCATGGTCACGGGCGGCACGTTGTTTGAAGAACTCGGCTTTTACTATGTCGGCCCGATTGATGGTCACAACCTCGATCACCTGCTGCCTGTGTTGGAAAACGTGCGCGACACCATCCATGACGGCCCGATCCTGATTCACGTGGTGACGCAAAAGGGCAAGGGTTACGCCCCCGCCGAAACTGCCGCCGACAAAATGCACGGCGTTGCCAAATTCGACGTGCTGACCGGCGCGCAGGCGAAAAGCAAATCCAACCTGCCGACCTATACCCGCGTATTTTCCGACGGGTTGATGGCCGAAGCGCGCAAGGATTCCAAAGTCGTCGCGATCACCGCCGCCATGCCGTCCGGTACCGGCCTCGATTTGTTTGAAAAAGAATTCCCGACGCGCACCTTCGATGTGGGCATCGCGGAACAGCACGCGGTGACATTCGCGGCGGGTCTTGCGACCGAAGGGTATAAACCGTTTGTCGTGATTTATTCGACCTTCCTGCAGCGCGGCTATGACCAGGTCGTGCATGATGTGGCGATCCAGAATTTGCCCGTGCGTTTTGCCATGGACCGTGCGGGGCTGGTGGGCGCAGACGGCGCGACACATGCAGGTTCGTTCGATATCGCCTTCCTCGGCTGTCTGCCGAATTTTGTGCTGATGGCACCCGCCGATGAACAGGAATTGTTGCATATGACGGCAACGGCTGCCGCGTATGATTCAGGCCCGATTGCGTTCCGTTATCCGCGTGGGGAAGGCTGGGGTCTGGAATTGCAGCCCGGCGAAGCCCTGCAAATCGGCAAAGGCCGCGTGATGCGCGAAGGCGCGACGATTGCGATTCTCAGCTATGGCACAAGATTGCAGGAAGCGATGAAGGCGGCAGAACAGCTCGCCGCGATGGGGCTTTCCGCGACGGTCGCCGATGCGCGTTTCTCCAAGCCGCTTGATGAAGAACTGGTGTTGAACCTCGCCAAAAACCACGAAGTACTGATCACGGTCGAAGAAGGATCGAACGGTGGATTTGGCGGGTTTGTGCTGCAGTTCCTTGCATCCAGGGGCGCGCTGGACCGTGGCCTGAAAATCCGCACCATGACGCTGCCCGATACATGGATCGATCATGACGCGCCGCAAAAACAGTACGAAACGGCGGAATTGAACGCGCAGCATATCACGGCGCAAGCCGTGGCCGCGCTAGGCGTCAATGCCGCGCTGAATTTCGGCAAGAAAGCCTGATTCTCCGCCCGGGATAGTCTTGATAAGCGCCCCCGCAGGCGGTAATGTTGAATCATATTCAACAATGAAGAGATCATGACAAAGCCAGCGCCCCCCAAACAGTGGCTGCAAGACGTGCGCAAGCGCGTGACGCTGTTATTGGCAACGGCGGATGACCGCTATGTGCAATGGAAACACGGCACGCACGGCGCAGCACGTGCCGAAATCATGGCGCGCGTGCGGGCCATGCCCGGCGGCGATGACCTGCTGAAATCAGCGAAAAAACATGGCGTCAAAATTTTTGTCGTCCGTCCGGGGCGCATTGATGATGTACAGGGACGTTTCTCGCGCGGGTCTGCCGGCGCAACAATCCGCGTTGCGAACCGCGGTGATATCGCGCGAATGACAACGACGCTCTGGCACGAACTACGCCATATGCAGCAACATATTGACCGTGGCGACATGAAGTCATCAACCGTAAAGCTGCACAATGCACAGGACGAACACGTTATCGGGATGATGATCGAGGCCGATGCCTTCACCGCACAAACTCTCATGGCGCTGCGCGAAGCCAGGAGCGGCAATCCAGAATATATCGACGCCATGCTGTCCAAGGGCGGCGGCGCACGTGGCTGCATTGGAAAATTTATTAAAAACTCACCGCCTGAATCATTCCCCGATGAACAGCGGTTTGCCCGTGCCCTGTTCACTGAAATCATGCAAAACGGCCTGCCGCGCTACAGCGCAAAATATTTCGAGCGCCATAACAAAATTTTTAACGCTGCATCCTCGGTCGGGAAATTCCGCGATATTGTCGCGCAGGCGGTTACCGGTGTTCCGTTTGTGCCCTCCGAAAAGCTGAACAATATTTATTACGCGGCGAATGATTCTGTGCCCGCCGTGAAAGATGTCGCCCGCCTGTTCCTTGAAAAACAGCCGGAGGAAGCGCGCGTCACGCTGGCATTGATCGAGGATACAGTGACAAAAGCGGCAGTGCTGAAAGAAGAAGAATTCCAGCGCGCACGCGATATGATTTTGGCGCGTACCCAGCGCCTGACGGACAATTTCAACAAAGAAGCGGGTTATAAAAAACCGACGCCGACATTTTTTACGCGGCTGCGCAAGGTGCTTGGCGTTTAGTGTTTACCCGCGCCTTTAAGCTTGAAACCCATATCCGGCATTTTCGGCACAGGCTTTGGCAGCGCGGGATCCTGCGGCAAGCCGGAAAATCCGGTGATCTTGCTGTCACCTTGCAACTTTAGCGAGAACCATGATTGGTCTGGCAGGGCGATAAAGGCGCGTTGTTTCGGCGCAATTGGCAACAGCTTGCAGCGCCCGGGCAGCTCCGTCATCGTTTCGCAATGCTCTCCGCCGCGCGATAGCATCACAACTTTTGCCGGCGTTGAATCGTCGGCGCCCATTACGGCAATTTTCGCCGGCAGGCGGGATGACACATATTCCAGCGCAGTCAGCGAATGCTTGATATCGCTTAAAATCTGGGGCGTTTCGCAAGTGTTGGTCAGTAACACGCCAATCGGTTTCCACGCGCCGTAATCTTCGACCGTTGCCCGCTCGAAACGCAGCGCCTTCGCCTTCAGGCACTCAACATCATTCGCCAGCCGCCACAGTTTGGGCTGCACCAGAGGCGTCGACGGCAGAGATGGGGGGCGTTCCGGTGTCGGCGGCATTTCCGACGCTTGCGGTGCAGGTGCTTTGGTATGGCGGTATATCATCACGCCGCCAGCCGCCAGCGCGAGGGCAAGTATAGCGGCGATGATGATACGTTGCGGGGTCACGCTGTTTCTTTGAACAACTCGCGGCCGATCAGCATACGGCGAATTTCCGACGTGCCCGCGCCGATTTCATACAGCTTGGCATCGCGCAGCAGACGGCCGGTCGGGTAATCGTTGATATAACCATTGCCGCCCAGAGTCTGGATCGCTTCCAATGCCATCCATGTGGCTTTTTCAGCGGAATACAAAATCGCGCCCGCCGCATCCTTGCGCGTGATTTCTTTGCGGTCACACGCCTGGCCAACCGCGTAAACATAGGCACGGGCGGTGTTCAGCGCGACATACATATCGGCGACTTTGCCCTGCATCAGCTGGAATTCGCCGATGCTCTGGCCGAACTGCTTGCGTTCATGGATATAAGGCAGCACGACATCCATGCAGGCCTGCATGATGCCCAGCGGCCCGCCCGACAGCACGGCGCGTTCGTAATCAAGGCCGCTCATCAGCACATTCACGCCCTTGCCGACGGCGTTCAGCACGTTTTCTTCCGGCACCTCGCAGTCCTGGAACACCAGCTCGCAGGTGTTTGATCCGCGCATGCCAAGTTTATCCAGCTTCTGCGCCGTTGAAAAACCCTTGAAGCCTTTTTCGACGATGAAGGCGGTCATGCCTTTCGAGCCGGCATTGATATCTGTTTTCGCATAGACGACCAAGGTGTGCGCATCGGGGCCGTTGGTGATCCACATCTTGGTACCGTTCAGGATGTAGCGGTCGCCTTTTTTCTCGGCCTTCAGTTTCATCGACACCACGTCCGAACCGGCACCCGGTTCCGACATCGCCAGCGCGCCGATCTTCCGGCCCGCGCACAGGTCGGGCAGGTATTTCTGTTTTTGCGCTTCCGTGCCGTTCAGCTTGATCTGGTTGACGCATAGGTTCGAAAACGCGCCGTAAGATAAACCAACCGATGCCGAAGCGCGGCTGATTTCTTCCATCGCGATGATGTGTTCTATATAGCCCATGCCCGATCCACCGTATTCCGGATCGACGGTGATGCCCAGCAAACCCAGATCGCCGAATTCCGGCCATAGCTCGTTCGGAAATTCGTTTTTGTGGTCGATATCCGCTGCGCGGTGCGCGATTTTTTCCTGCGCGAAGCTACGTACCGTTTCACGCAGCATCTCCGCATTCTCGCCCAGATCGAATCTCAGCGAGGGATAATCGAGGGCCTTGGCGGTATAGCTTTCCTTGGACATGGGGGTCTCTTTTCTTGCGGGCTGCGTCATGTGGTTTTCCTTTCGCATACCATAGCCAAATCAGCGCAACGGCGCGACAGGCGAATGATTTACGGAATCATCGCTTCCATTTGTAATTGTGTTTTTTGACCGACATCGCGGGCGTGCCTTTTTTAAACCCGCCAATCGCTTCCTCGAAATCCTTGTTCCGCACGGTGGTGCGCGCGTGAAGTTCTTTTTCCTTCTCCCGCGCGTTCAGCCTTTCGGCGACGGTTGTGAAGCCGAGACGCATGGCGACGTCTGCCGCTTTCTGCCCATGTTCGTCGACCGCCGTGACATCGACATCGTGCTTCAGCAGCACGTCGACCGCTTCCACATTCGCCCATTGCACGGCCAGATGCAGGGCAGGGGTGCCGTGCTCGTCCTTCGCGTCCACCAGCGCGGGATTATCCCGCAATTCGAGCGCCATCATGGCGGCATCGTTGGTTTCGCAGAACATCAGGAATGTTTTGACGTCGTTCGGCATCCAATGACTATAGGACGCGAGAATGTATTATGCAAACCGATTCTCAGAGCAAAAACAGGGTCGCGAGGCCCAGAAAAGCCATGAATCCGACCACATCGGTGACGGTGGTCAGCAGAACCCCGGCAGCTGGCGCAGGATCGAGCCCGAGGCGCGACAGGGTGACCGGAATAATCGCCCCGAACAGGCCGGCCACGAACAGGTTCAGCACCAATGCCGCCGAAATGACCCCGCCCAGCACAGGGCTGCCGAACCACCAAGCGACCAGCACACCCAGCATCACGGCAAAGAAGGCGCCGTTCAAAAGGCCGACCATGCATTCCTTGCCGATCACGCGCCATGCGTTCGTGCTGGAAACCTCCTTGGTCGCAAGGGCGCGAATCATCACGGTCAGCGCCTGCGTGCCCGCATTGCCGCCCATCGACGCCACGATGGGCATCAGGATCGCCAGCGCCACAACCTTCTCGATCGATTTTTCAAACACGCCGATAACCGCAGCCGCGATAAACGCCGTGCCCAGGTTGACGACCAGCCAGGTCGAGCGCGATTTTGCCGTCGAATAAAGCGTGCGCGTAATGTCGCTGCCCGAGACACCCCCGAACTTCAGGAAGTCTTCCTCCGCCACTTCGTCGATGACGTCGACGATGTCGTCGACGGTGATGACCCCGATCAACCGGTTGTCGCTGTCCACAACGGGGGCCGAGAGCAAGTCCTTGCGGCGGAACTGGAAGGCGATTTGTTCGCGGTCCATATCGACCGGCACTGTCACATGTTCGTCGCTGACCAGCGTATCCACCTTCACCGCCCGCTGCGCGCAGAGGACTGAAGATAAGGTGACGGCACCCACGAAGCGGTGCATCGGGTCGACGATGAAGATGTCGTAAAATTTATCGGGCAATGCATCTGCGGCTGCGCGGAGGTAATCGACGATTTTTCCGACCGTCCAGAATTGCGGGATAGCGACGAATTCGCGCTGCATCATACGGCCTGCGGAATCCTCGGGGAAGGCCAGGCCTTCTTCAACGCCCGCGCGCACCTTACGCGACAAGTGGCGCATGATTTCATGGCGTCGTTCTTCGTCAAGATCGTCGATCAGGCGCAGCGCATCGTCCGATTCCAACTCGTTCACGATCGCTGCCACATGCGCGCCCGACATATGCTGCAAAAGATCGTTCAGCATTTCGTGGTCGAGATACGAGAATGTTTCCGGATCGATAATGGTTTCGAGGATTTCTACCAGCTGATGGCGCGATGCGGGCGATACCTTGATAAGAAGTTCCGCGGAATCCGGCGCAGACAGGTCGCGGCAAAGCTCCTGAATACGGTCTGTGTATTGATGATCGAGCAGTTCAAGGATCTCGGAAATGAACGCATCAGACAGGCCCACCTGATGTTCGTCATCGGGGGGTGCCTGCTGTTCGGCGGCGGCTTCAATCTGCAGCCCTTCTTTTTCCTTATCCTCTTCCATTCCTTCAGCCGCGCTTGCGCTTGGCAGCGGGTTTGGACTTCGCCTTCACCGCCTTCTTGGCGGGGCGGGCTTTCGCGGACCGTTTTTCCACAGCTACATCCGCGCAGGCCGATGCATAGGCGGCCGCGTTCACAATCCCGCGCGAGGTGACGGAGGGGATCAGGATATGTGCAGGCTTGGTCGTGCCCAGCAGCAAGGGGCCAACGGCGATACCGTCCGACAGCGTCTTCATCATGTGGAATACGATGTTGGCGGCGTCGATATTCGGCATGATCAGCAGGTTCGCCTGACCTTTCAGCTCCGAATTCGGGAACATCATTTCGCGGATTCCTTCATCAAGGGCGGCGGAGCCGGTCATTTCGCCCTCCACCTCCAGCTCCGGCGCACGTTCACGAATCAGCTGCGTGGCCTCACGCATCTTGATTGTTTCGGGACGCTCCACGCTGCCGAAATCCGAATGCGACAGCAACGCAACCTTCGGCACCAGACCGAAGCGGCGCACTTCTTCTGCCGCCATCAACGCCATTTCGCACAACTGCTCCGCCGTCGGGTTCGGGTTCACGAAAGGATCGCACAGGAAGAACGTGCCCTTGTTGATGATCATGACGGCAAGCGACGCATAGGTCTTATTGGCCGTGGGCTGCCCCAGGACGTCGGTGATGTATTTGTAATGGCGGTCGTAACGGCCAATCGTGCCGCAGATCAGCGCATCGGCTTCGTCCTTGTGCACCATCAGCGCCGCGATCACGGAATTGCGTGTGCGCACCATCTGTTTGGCAATCGCGGGCGTCACGCCCTTGCGCTGCATCAGCTTGTGATAGGTCGTCCAGTAATCGTTATAGCGCGGGTCCATTTCGGGATTGACCAGATCGAAGTGAACATTCTTTTTCAGTCGCAGGCCGAGCTTTTTGATGCGGCTCAAAATAACGTCTTCGCGGCCGATCAGGATCGGTTTTGCCAGCTCTTCGTCGACGATGGTCTGTACGGCGTGCAGCACGCGGGTTTCTTCACCCTCTGCGAAGGCAATACGCTTCGGGTTATTCGCGGCACGGTCGTAAATCGGCCGCATCAGCTGGCCCGATTTGAAAACGTATTTCAGGAGGCTTTCGTGATATGCCTCGAAATCCTTAATAGGCCGCGTTGCAACGCCGGAATCCATCGCGGCCTTGGCCACCGCCGGCGGCAATTTCAGGATCAGGCGCGTATCGAAGGGCTTCGGGATCAGGTATTCCGGGCCAAAGCTGAGGGGGATGTCGCCATACAGCGCCGCCACTTCGGCAGTCGGTTCTTCATGCGCGAGTTCGGCGATAGCGTTCACGCAGGCAAGCTTCATCGCCTCGTTGATCGTGGTTGCGCCGACATCCAGCGCGCCGCGGAAGATGAATGGGAAACACAGCGCATTGTTTGCCTGATTGGTATAATCGGATCGGCCGGTGCAGATAACCGCATTCGGCTTTGCCGCCCGCGCTTCTTCGGGCATGATCTCGGGGGTGGGGTTTGCAAGCGCCATGATCAGCGGCGCATCCGCCATGGTTTTTACCATCGCGCCGGTTAATACACCGGGGGCAGACAGGCCAAGGAAAACATCCGCGCCTTTTATGACTTCGGCCAATGTGCGCGCCCTGGTATCAACCGCGTATTGTTTTTTTTCTTCGTCCATATGGGTGTTGCGGCCTTTCCAGACCACGCCTTCGCGGTCGGTCAGGATGATGTTTTTCTTTGGCAGGCCGAGTGCCACCAGCAGATGCACGCAGGCCATCGCCGCAGCGCCCGCGCCGGAGGTGACAAGTTTTACATCCTTCATGTTGCGCTTGGCCAGTTTCAGCCAGTTGACGAAGGCCGCGCCCACGATGATCGCCGTGCCGTGCTGGTCGTCATGGAACACCGGAATTTTCATGCGCTCTTTCAAGCGCCGTTCGATTTCGAAACATTCCGGCGACTTGATGTCTTCAAGGTTGACGCCGCCAAAGCTGGGTTCCAGCGCGGCGATGATTTCGACCAGCTGGTCGGTGTTTTTGGAATCAATCTCGATATCGATGGCATCGATACCCGCGAATTTTTTGAACAGGACGGCTTTGCCCTCCATCACCGGTTTTGCGGCCAGCGGGCCGATATCGCCAAGACCCAGCACGGCAGTGCCATTGGTGATGACGGCGACAAGGTTGCCACGCGCGGTGTACATCGACGCGGTCGTGGGGTCTGCCGCGATTTCCAGGCAGGGCGCGGCGACGCCCGGTGAATAGGCCAGCGACAGGTCGCGCTGCGACACGAGGTTCTTGGTCGGCGTAATGGATATTTTTCCGGGGCCGTTCGGGCTGCGGTGGTAATCCAGCGCGTCCTGATACAGCTTGTCTTTTTTTAGAACCATGATGATCTCCCGGGAAGGGGCGGTGACGGCGGATGCCAAACCCCGAAGAAAGGTTAGCATGGTTTTGATAAGAAAGGGATTGAAATGGCTTGCCGTTTCCGGCGCAACGGAGCTTCAAAAAAAGGGCGCTTCAGAAAGAAAAATCCCCCCGGGCTGCCAAAGCAGCGCCAAGGGGGATATGGTGCGGTCGAAAAGACTCGAACTTTCACGGGTCGCCCCGCTACCACCTCAAGGTAGTGCGTCTACCAATTCCGCCACGACCGCGTAAGGGTAGTTTATTACCGTATTGCAATATCAGATAGATGCCGCGACCGTCAAGGACAAGCTTTAAGGCCTTAATTCGGCCGGCTTGGGTTCTGCGGGCCGGTTTTTGGCTTGGCGGCGGGCTGTGCCACGGGCGCCACCGATTTTGAAGTTAGAATCTGGCCTTTTTTCTCGGTGCGGGAGAAATAGAGGTCATCAAGGCCTTCGCGGAATTTCTCCGGCAGCAGGCGGTAGGCGGCCATAAAATGGTGTTTCGGTTCTTCGCCGGGCGGGGTCGCGCGGTATTTCAGCAGCGAATCCTCCATATCCTTGAGAATCAGGTAGGCGGTGTCGAAATTCATCTCGAGGTCTTCGCCGGGCTTGCGGCCCGCATGCTTCTCGCATGCCGCCTGGTAGGCATGGCTGATCTGCTGCAATCCGTAGGTGACGTTGCGCAGGTTATGCTTGCTGGTAATCGTCCAATGGCCGTATTTGCCGCGCGTGGCCGTGAACTGGATGTTCTTGTCTGTATTCTCCAAATCGGGAATGGGCAGCTTGCGGGTCGTCATTTGATCCACCTGATCGAAGGAATCGGCGGCCTTGTTGAAGATCTTTCTGAACATGAATTTCCTCCGGCACAAGGGCTTGGTGTTTACAGAATATTGTAAAAAACCAACAATTTAACGAAATGGGACAGTATTTTTGTAAATTGCATGGGACCTTGAGTCAAGGGGGCTTCCCAATAATCGGAGCTTGGATTATGTTATAGGCATCAAATTTTAGCACTGAAAGAGATTTTCAAATGGCCCTCGCGCAAAAAGCGGCGACCAAAACGACCGCACCTAAAAAACCTGTTTTCAAAGTTGATTGGCAATCCGAAGACCGCCCTGTGCCCTATGACCGCGCGCTTGCGTTCATGGAGGCGAAAGCGGGCCTGATCCGCGACAAGGCGGAGAACGAACTGGTCTGGCTGCTGGAACACCCGCCTGTGTACACAGCCGGTACCAGCGCGAAGCAGACCGATATGCTGAACCCGCGCTTCCCCGTCTACAGCGCGGGGCGCGGCGGCGAATACACCTATCATGGCCCCGGGCAGCGCATCGCCTATGTGCTGCTCGATCTTCAGAAACGCAATCCTGATCTGCGCGATTACATCCACAAGCTTGAAGGCTGGATGATCGACACGCTGCAGACATGGGATGTGGCCGGCGAGCGACGCGAGGGCCGGATCGGCGTATGGATCAACATGAAAACCTATGGCGGCAAGGGCGAAGCAAAAATCGCCGCCATCGGCGTGCGCGTGCGCAAATGGGTCAGCTATCACGGCATCGCGCTGAACGTAAATCCCGACCTGTCACATTATAACGGCATCGTTCCCTGCGGCATTACAGAACATGGCGTGACATCGCTGGCGCAACTTGGCATCAAGGTAACGATGCAGGAAGTGGACAAAGCGCTGAAGGCCAATTGGGAAAAAACTTTCGGCTGACCTGCCGGGCGAATCACTTTCGCCAATAAAAGCGTGCTGCTTTGCAGCATATTGCGCGACGGAGTAGTTTTGCGACCTATTCGCAAAAATTATCCGCTGTTAAGAGATATTTTCGCCAATAAAGTTTCATAAACACGCGTTTCCAGATTGTGTTTGTCAAAATATCTGATATGTTCTGCTCAACACTTACATAACTCTTTTGCGGGAGTACGGGATTTGGCGAAACGCGTTTCAGCCGAGACAATCACCGAAATTACAGGCGCGCCGGGATTTGGCGAACAAAAGACGCCTATTCCCGCGGCACCCACCGCCCAAGACCTTATCGACAAAACCAGACTGCGCCTTGCCAAGGAAGTCTTCGCAGCGGAAGCCTGGCTTGATGCTGCGGATCGCGAAAACGAGCGCACGATCGAGATGCGCCAAAAAGACGTCAAGCTCGCGAAAGAAAACCAGAAGCTTTTTGAAGACCTGATCGCCGATGTGCCGAACGGCTTTAAACTTGTGCCTACTTTCTATTCGCGTATCACGACTGATGAAAACAACCTGATCAAAGACGAATACTCTTACTCCGTCCGTCCCCGCTTCATTAAATTCCTTGGCGATAATTACGGCGACGACCTGCGCGCACTCGGTATTCCCGAGGCGGGCATTGAGCGCATGAAGGGCGGCCTTGATCCCTCTGACGACAACGACACTTTCTATCGCCTGAACGTTGATCACATTGTTGAACGTGCCGGTTCAGGCATGATGGGCAAGACCCGTTCGCCCGATCCCGACAACGGCAACCGCATGGCGTATAACGTCAACCACCTTGGCAACTTCGTGTTGCTGCCTGAACAGGTGCATGAATACAAAAACAAGCTGAACGACCTGCAGGTCGCCTCCGACATGCCTTTCGCCAAAGGCAAATGGATCCTCATGATGGCGCCCGAGCGCAATGACATCCATCATGGTTTCGTAGCACAGCCCCAGCCCGCGACCAGCAAGCTGAAAGGCCTGCAGGAAAAACCGTTACTGGGCTATCACGCGCAGTATTCCGTGATCACCACGGCGCGCGAAATTTCGGAACTGAAGCAGTTGAACGGCATCCGCCCGCTTGTGCGCGGTATGATCGAAACGGCCGAGGCCGGGCAGACGACCGTAGCCGAACTGGCGGAAGCGCAAGTGCGCCAGAAAAAAGGCGGTCTGCGCAAAGCGTTCAACGACGCGGTTTCCAAGGACCAGGAATCCGACATCCTGATCAACGGCCTCGTCCGCCCCGCGATCAAGGACCTGACCGACAGCTTCGCGTCGCTCTATCGCAAGGCATCGAAATCGACCGCACAGCCGCGCGAACGTGATGCGTTCTGGGACCTGCTGCGCCTGTATCAGGGCGACGAAGTAAAAAACCTGCGTGCCGATATCGCAGCCCTGCCCGTGCCGGAAGCGGCCGAAATGGTGAGCGTGTTCCGCCAGCTGGATACCGACTTCAATAAACTTGCCGCCAAGCTGAAGGCAGAAGACGCGGTCAACCGCGCCAACCGCCCGCCCGCGAACGACGACAAGTACAAGAAGCCCTATAACCGCAGCAACAACCGCAGTGGCGGTCAAGGCGGCGGCAGGGGCGACTCGCGGATCAAGCGTCCCGGCCAGCGGTAATCATTAAAACGGAATAAGGTTTAAACGCGCGGCTTCGGCGGTAGCTGAAGTGCGGCGTTCGACTTCAGCGTTTTTTCCGGGAAGCGTTCAGCTACAAACCACGCGGTATAGGTCGTGACGCTGCGCATGGCGGCAGCCGTCAGCGTTCCGGCATACAGCGTCTGGCCCGCAGGGAAGGTGTCGCCATCACGCAATTTCCGCGCCATGCTCTCCAGGGATTCTTTTGAGTTGTACGGCGCATATTTTTCACCGAAATCGGGCAGCGCCAGCGTACCGCCGTCTTTGCCGCGGCTGTAGAAAGTGGCATTGATCGTTTTTTGCTCCGATCCGCGGTTCTGTTCCGCGATGCGCGTGTCGAAACCGACGGCAATATTGTTCTGCGCGAGTGTTTCAATATCCTTGGTACGCATCTCCTGCAAAACGCCTTCCAGTTTCTTCACATAGCCTTCACCGGCCGAAGCCTCGAAAGCAGGCGTGGAAACGGCGACAAGCGCGGCAATCGCCTCGGGCTTGCGGGCGCGCGCTTCGGTGCCTTCACCATGAACGACATAGTTGAAAGTGTTGCGCAGGCCGGATTTGAGCGTCTGGATAGGATTTTTCATCCGGATAAGTTACCTAAAATACACTATTATGTCAATGGTATCCTTCAATACAGGATTTGTTCTTTGCCGCAAACCGTTCAATATGTTAAAAAAGACCCGGTTTTTAACCTTTGGGATCATTTGCCATGACCGCTCAACGCGCCCCGCTCCAGCCCGTACAGCCCTCGATCGATGTGGACGGCCTTTGCGCCAAGTTCACTGACAAGACGGCGAAAATCGGCATTATCGGTCTCGGCTATGTCGGTCTACCGCTCGCCTGCGCGATCTGCACCAAGGACTTCCATGCCGTGGGTTTCGACATCGACGAAAGCAAGATCAGGAAACTGCGCGCCGGTGAATCCTATATTGGCAACATCCACAATGACAAGGTCGCGGCCTTTGTGAAATCCGGGCTGCTGTCGCCCACCTCCGATTTCTCCAAACTGGCGGAAGTCGATGCGGTGATCCTTTGCGTGCCGACACCGCTGAACAAAAACCGCGAACCCGACATGACCTATGTTGTGAAAACGGTCGAAACGGTTGCGAAATACCTGAAACGCGGCCAGCTGATCGTTCTGGAATCCACAACCTATCCCGGCACCACCAGCGATTTGATGGGGCCGATCCTTGAAAAGGCGACGGGCCTGAAATCGGGCGTCGATTTCTTCCTCGCCTTCTCGCCGGAACGCGAAGATCCGGGCAATGCGAAATTCCACACCGCGATCATCCCGAAAATCATCGGCGGAGACGGCGCGCCTGCGTTGAAACTGGCGCAAACCATGTATGACCAGTTCCTCGCCAAAACCGTCGCCGTGTCTTCGACCGCGACGGCAGAGGCTGTCAAGCTGACCGAGAACGTGTTCCGTTCCGTCAACATCGCGCTCGTGAACGAACTGAAAGTCATCTATGACGCCATGGGCATCGACATCTGGGAAGTGATTGATGCTGCGAAAACGAAACCGTTCGGCTATATGGCATTCTATCCCGGCCCCGGCCTTGGCGGACATTGCATCCCGATCGACCCCTTTTACCTGACCTGGAAAGCGCGCGAATACGGCATCACCACGAAATTCATCGAACTGGCCGGCGAAATCAACCTCGCCATGCCGCGCTTTGTTGTGAACCGTCTGGTCGAAACGCTGGATGAACGCTTCGGTAAATCCATGAGAGCGTCCAAGATTCTTATTCTGGGCATGGATTATAAAAAGAACGTTGCCGATATTCGTGAAAGCCCGTCCTTCGCCATCATGGACCTGCTGACGGCGCGCCGTGCACAAATTGATTTCCACGATCCGCATGTCGATGTTGTGCCGCCCACCCGCGAACACGCGCATTACACCGGCATGACATCGGTTGCGCTATCGCCCGCCATGATTGCAGGTTATGACGCGGTCGTGATCG